>CAZQFN010000023.1:0-16146 GCA_964592685.1 uncultured Oscillospiraceae bacterium
CGGCGGGTCTCCGGGTTCATGGTGGTCAGCCACATCATCTCCGCGGAGTTCTCGCCGAGACCCTTGGACCGGCTGACGGTGAATTTCTTGCCCTCCAGATCGGAAACGATCTGGTTTTTCTCCCCGTCGGAATAGGCATACCAGGTCTTGTCCTTGCAGGTGATCTCATACAGGGGCGACTCGGCGATATAGACATAGCCCTCCTTCACCAGTGTGGGCGTCAGCCGCCAGAGCATGGTGAGGATCAGGGTGCGGATCTGGAAACCGTCCACATCCGCGTCGGTGCAGATGACGACCTTGTTCCAGCGGAGGTTGGAAAGATCAAAGGAGTTCAGCTCCTTGCTCCGCTTGGTCTGAACCTCCACGCCGCAGCCCAGAACCTTCAGAAGGTCCGTGATAACGTCGCTTTTGAAGATGCGGGTATAGTCCGCTTTCAGGCAGTTCAAAATCTTGCCCCGGACGGGCATGATGCCCTGGAACTCCGCGTCCCGGCCCATTTTGCAGGAGCCCAGCGCGGAGTCGCCCTCCACGATGTAGATCTCCCGCTTCTCCGGATCCCGGCTGCGGCAGTCCACGAATTTCTCCACCCGGGACATAATATCCATGGAGCCGGTAAGCTTTTTCTTGATGTTCAGACGGGCCCGCTCGGCCTGTTCGCGGCTGCGCTTGTTGATGAGCACCTGCTCCACCATGCGGTCCGCCTCGGCCTTGTGCTCGATGCACCAGATCTCCAGTTTCTCCTTGAAGAAGTCGGTCATGGCCTCCTGGATAAACTTGTTGGTGACGGCCTTTTTCGTCTGGTTCTCATAGGAGGTCTGGGTGGAGAAGCAGTTGGTCACCAGAATGAGACTGTCCTGCACATCCTGGAAGGTGATCTTCGATTCATTCTTCTGGTATTTCCCCAGCTTTTTAATATAAGCGTCCACGGCGTAAACAAAGGCGGTGCGGGTGGCCTTGTCCGGGGAGCCGCCATGCTCCAGCCAGGAGGAGTTGTGATAATACTCAATAAGATTCACCCGGTTGGAGAAGCAGAACACCGCGGACATTTTCACCTTGTAATCGTTCATGTCCGCCCGGTCACGGCCCCGGCGCTCGCCCTCGATGAACATGGGCGCGGAGAGAGTCTGCTCCCCGGCCGTCTCCGCCACATAGTCCAGAATGCCGTTTTCATAGAGATAGTCCGTGGTCTCAAACTTGCCGCCCCGCTGGATGCGCAGGCGGAACGTGACCCCGGCGTTCACCACCGCCTGGCGGCGGAGGGTCTCCCGGAACCACTCCTCGGGGATGTCGATGTCCGTAAAAACCTCCAGATCCGGCTTCCACCGGTGGGTGGTGCCGGTCTTTTTCCGATCCATGGGGGACTTTTTCATCTCGCCCACGATCTCGCCTTTTTCAAAATGGAGATCATAGCGGCTGCCGTCCCGCCAGACGGAAACGTCCATATATTCGGAGGAATACTGCGTGGCACAGGCGCCCAGACCGTTCAGACCCAGAGAGAACTCATAGCTCTCCCCTTCCTCGTTGCCGTATTTGCCGCCGGCATAGAGTTCGCAGTAAACAAGCTCCCAGTTATAGCAGTTTTCCGTGCTGTTCCAGTCCACGGGACAGCCGCGGCCAAAGTCCTCCACTTCGATGGAGTGGTCCTCATACCGGGTCACGGTGATGATCTTGCCGTAACCGGCGCGGGCCTCATCGATGGAGTTGGACATGATCTCAAAAACGGAATGCTGGCAGCCGTCCAGCCCGTCGGAGCCAAAGATGACGCCCGGGCGCTTGCGGACGCGCTCCGCGCCCTTCAGCTGGCTTATGCTGTCGTTTCCGTAAACTTCCTTCTTCGCCTTTGCCATGCGCAAAGTTCCTCGTCTTTCCTGTTGATATTCGTCCAAAAATCCGCCTCTTGGTGGACATAATTCATTAGCATATCAGTATACCAACAATCCGCCCAAATTGCAAGAAAGCCCCTGCCGCTCCGGAACAAAAAGACAGGCCCCCGCCCGGCTTCACAGCCAAACAGGGGTCCTGTCTTTTTACTTCTGCTCCGCAAGCCCCTGAAGATAGGACTCCGCCTTGGCCCGGCCCAGCTCATCCAGAGATCGATAGTTCTCCAGAAGCACCTGTTCCGACCGGCTCAATCCATCCCCCGGCTGAGCTTTATCGCAGCGCCCCATCAGATAATCGATGCCGACGCCAAACAGTTCGCTCATACGGACAAGGTTTTTATAACTGGGAAAATGTTTGCCGCTTTCATAGGCGCTGACCGTCTCCTGGCTGACCTCCAGCTCCACACTCAAGCGCACCTGGGACATATGCCGCGCCTCCCGGAGCGCTCGTATACGGTTTTCCATATCACTCACCTCACCCGCATCATACAGGTTATACTTGTATTTTATAGAGGTTGGTGCTATATTATGCACAGGTTTAACCTGTATTATTCACAACCGGAGGCTGTATGACTGTTCTCATCTTCCTTCTCGCGGCCCTGTGCGCCGGAGCCCTTATATTCTTTTTCCAAAAAATGCACTCCCTTCCCGTTCTGCGTCCGGAAACAGAAGAAAACATACTGGTCTTCCTGTCCCATTTCTGCCGTTTGCGAGCGGAGCATGAAATCCTTGGTTCTGCCTATATCTCTTTCACCCGGCAGGCGGGCGGTTTCTTCTCTCTGGAGGGCGAGATGTCCCTTTTCTTTTCCGGCTGCACGGTTACCATCCGGGAAAGTTTCGGTCTCTGTCCGGTGGAATCCCTTCCCGGGCTGACGGAACGGCTGTGCCAGAAATTGCCCCGCCTCCATCCCGGCGCGGAGATCGACGCGGGCCCCCGGCGGATCTGTGTCCGATGACAAAAAAGACGGGGGATCTCTCCCCCGCCAATCGGACATTTGCGTTTTTCTCTCTGGCCATAGTATATGTCTATTCGACAGAAAACGCAAATACAATATCTGTAAAAGACAGGTTCCCTTCCTCTTATTTCCCGCCTGTCTGTGGGAGGCCGTCATGCCGGATTATTTTTTCAACGCCCTCTTTGTGTTCACAGGGCTGACACTTCTGCGCCAGCTCGGACTCCTCATCCCCGCCGCCCGGCGGCCCTGGGTCCGGGCCATGATGAGCGGCACCGCCGGGCTGGTGATGCTGCTTCTGGGAAACACGCTCGGCAGTCTCTTCGGACTGGGGCTCGGTCTCAACGCGCTCACGCTGCCCGTCTCCGCGGGGCTGGGCGTTCCCGGGGTGATCCTGCTGTGGGCACTGCGCTATCTTGTATGATTTATCCAAATTCCCCGCACCATATTTTATTTTTACCTGTTCGCCCCGCCCGGTATAGGTTCCAAAAAACGCCAAAAATCAAAGATAACGGTTGACAGTTCAGCTTTAACGTGTTACTTTGCATTCGAAAAGTGAATCGCTGAGATAGAGGCGCGATGTTCATCAGTATCCCCCCGCAAGGCCAGGCAGCCGCCGGGAGAGAAAGGGCTCATCGCCGAAGTTTCCAAAGCGTGCCTGCGCGGCGGATTCTGGGCCGGTCGGGAAATACCCGCCGGACTGTCACAAACCTTTGTGGAGCGCTATCGATGGCCGTCGGGACCCCGCCCAGTTTATCGGGCTTCTTCCGTATTTCCATGGACCGCTTGCAAAGCGGTCCATTTTTCGTTTCCCAAAAAAACGAAAGGAAAGAACGAACATGACAAGAAGAATCCTCTCCCTCCTGCTGGCCCTGACCATGATGATGGGCCTTCTCACCGCCGGGGCCTATGCCTCCGCCGATCCCTCCGGCGAAGCATCTCCGGAAGCCGCCAGTCTCACGCTCTCCGCGGAGGACATTTCCGTGTCTCTGGTGGGCGAGACCGTCACCGCCTCCCTTACCGTCCCGGCCAGCGCCGTGAACGGCAGCGCCCAGACCTGGGCCGAGAGCCTCACCTGGTCCCTCACCCGGGACACCGAGGACTCCCCTTATGTCCCGGCCGAGGCATTCCCCTACATCTACACCGGCGATGAGCTGCAGAACTGGCAGACCTGGGGCACCAACGGCACCAACGGCGAGGCCTGGTTCACCATCGAAGCCCCCGTGGTCACGGAAGCCGACGGCACCGTCACCGTGGAGCTGACCTTCACCACCGGCACCTTCCAGGTGACCGAGGACGGCCAGAACTATTCCGACTCCTTCAATACCTATAACAGCCAGGTGAGCATCCTTGGCAGCTATGATCTCTCCGTTTCCGGCGAGAGCGGGATCATCGCCTCCGCGCCCCTGGAAGTGAATCTTTACGACAGCCACACCCCTTACAGCGAGCTGTATGAGGAGCTTCTGAACATCCAGGCCCTGGCCGGGGAAAACGGCCGCTATTTTGAGATCGTTGAATACGGCGAGAGCGAGGGCGGCTTCACCCAGTATTACGTCATTCTCTCCGACAGCGAAGCCTCTGTGGAGGCCTTCCGGGCCATGAACGAGATCGCCGAGACCGATCCCGCCTCTCTCCAGGCCCAGATCGACGACGGCCGGATGAACGGCGAGGATTACCGCATCCCCTTCCTGATCAACAACGTCCATCCCAATGAGGACCCCGGCATCGACAGCCACGTGAACCTTCTTCGGGAGCTGGCCACCGCTGACACTCTGACCTATTACACCCTCACCGGCCTTGCGGACGGCAGCGAGGTGGACATGGCGCTCTTCGATCCCCAGGTAGCAGCCATTGAGGGCTTCACCGGTCTCGGCTCCCGGAAGATCAGCGGCAGCGAGACAAACGGCAACAACGACCTTGTCACCGATGCCGGCGAGTATTACACCATCAGCGACGCCATCTCCATCGATGTGGAGGAGCTTCTGGACAATCTCATCATCATCGACACCCTGAACGAAAACCCCGACGGCCGCAGCTACAACTCCCGCACCAACGCCAACGGCTTTGACCTGAACCGCGATGCCTCCAACCAGACCCAGGCCGAGACCCAGAACATCGTTCAGGTCATCAACGAATGGAACCCCGCCCTGTTCGTGGAGCTTCACGGCTTCATGGAAGAGTTCCTGGTGGAGCCCTGCACGCCGCCTCACGAGCCCAACATGGAATATGACATTCTGGTGGAGAATTTCCTCCGCGGTGCCGAGGCCTATGGCAGCGCCGCTCTGGCCACCATGTCCGCCGAGGGCGCCTATACCACCAAGTTCCAGTCCTATTACACCCCTCTGCGGGACGATTATGACCCCGAGACTATGACCTGGTCCGCCTGGGACGATCTCTGCACCAACTACGGCCCCAGCTACGCCATGCTCAACTGCGGCGCCATGGGCTACACCATTGAGACCCCCACCAACAACGAAGCCTGCACCCGTCTGCTGGAATGCGGCATGTACGGTCTTCTGGCCTATGCCATGGAATACAAGGACGACATCTATATGAACCAGCTGGAGTTCTTCCGCCGCGGCGTGGAGAACGAGGATCATCGCGCCGAGATGGAGAGCTGGTATGTGGACGTGAGCAACAACACCCTGGATCCCGACACCTGGCGCATCCCCTATGAGGGCAACGGCAAGTACTTCCCCGAATACTACATCATCCCCGTGGACGCCGCCGGCCAGCGCGACACCGCCGACGCCTGGGCCATGGGCGAGTTCCTCACCCGCAACGGCGTGGATGTCTGCGCCCTTACCGAAGATGTGACGATCGACGGCGTGACCTATGCGGCCGGCAGTCTGGTCGTGAACATGTATCAGGCCAAGCGCAACTATGCAAACGCCGTCCTCTGGACCGGCGCCGACGCCTCCAACTCCGGCTTCCCCGATCTCTATTCCGAGTCCGTCTCCAACTTCCCCGAGATGCGCGGCTTTGACTGCGTCGCCATCGACACCGTGGGCGCGCTGGAGGGTCTTCTCTCCCAGCCGCTGACCTCCTTTGAGGGCGCAAGCCAACTGGCAGGCGAGGGCACGGCCGTGGTCCTCTCCAACAACGGCACCGAGGCCGTCCGGGCCGTGAACAGCCTTCTGGCCCGGGGCTATACCGTCGGCATGATCACCGCCGGCGAATACACCGGCGACTATCTCATGAGCCTGGCCGCCTATGAGGCCGCCGCTGCGGACTATGTCCTCACGGCCACCGCCGTGAACGAGCTTCCCGAAGCCTATGCCATCAGCGCGCCCACCCTGTATCTGGCCGGCCGCTATGACGCCTTCTCCAACTCCGCCGTCACCGAGGGCTATTACAGCCAGTGGTTCTCCCAGGGCGCCAACTATGCCCAGTTCCGCAACATCCGTAACAACGGCACCTCCAACTATGACGTGATGGCCTATGCCAATCAGCTCGGCTTCACCGTCACCGACGACGCGGCTCAGGCCGACATCATTCTCGGCTCCGTGGCCCTGAACCAGGGCGAAAGCGGCGACGACGCCGTGGCCGCCGTTCAGACCGGCACCCCCTATATTGCCACCGGCGCCACCCCTCTGAGCTATATCCAGGAAAATCTCCTCACCGACATGAGCTTCTCCACCCTGGGCATGGAGGCTCTTCACACCGTGGAGTATCCCTCCGCCAGTCTCATTACCGCCAGCCAGGCCGCCGATGGCGACAACGTGATCTACACCTACCGCTGTGCCGTGATCACCGCTCTGCCCGAGGGCGCGGAGATCCTCATCCAGGCCGCGGCCGAAGACAGCTTCCTGGCCGGCTGCTGCCTGAACGAGGAGGGCGAAACCATGGACGGTTATACGGAGGCCTTCACCATCCTGCGGGACGGCATGGACATCACCGTCTTCGCAAACTCCATCGTCAACCGCGCTCATCAGCAGGATGACTACACCTTCGTCACCAACGCCATCTATGCAAAGAGCCTTTCCGACACCCCCATGACCCTCGCCGATCTGGGCTGAGTTTCCTTTCATAACACCGACGGCCGCCCCCTCCGGGCGGCCGTTTTCTTGTTCGTTTATCACAAAAGCCCGCCTGCCGAAAGCGGAAAAGCTGTAAATTTCCCATGAAGTGCAAAGATTTTTTCCTCAAACGGTTGACATACGCGCTTTAACGTGTTAGGATGCTAGCGAAAAGTGAATCGCTGAGATAGAGGCGCGATGTTCATCAGTACCCCACCGGCAAGGCCAGGCAGCCGCCGGGAGAGAAAGGGACCATCGCCGAAGTTTCCAAAGCGTGCCTGCGCGGCGGATTCTGGGCCGGTCGGGAAATACCCGCCGGACTGTCACAAACCTTTGTGGAGCGCTATCGATGGCCGTTCGGAGCATTTAGCTTGTTTTCCGATATTCCATGGACCGCTTGGCAAAGCGGTCCATTTTTCGTCTCCCCTCCGGCGGCGGGACTCGGGAAACAATCACAACAAATGCCGCAAAAGATATTTGAAAGGAAGTATATTACAATGACCAGAAGAATCCTTGCCATGCTCATGGCCCTTTGCATGATGTTCGCCCTTTGCGCCTGCGGCGCTCAGGAAGAAGCCGCTGCCCCCGCCGTGGAGGCCGCTCCCGCTGTGGAAGAAGCCACTGCGGAAGACGCCGCCGAGGAAGCTGCCGAGGCCGCCATCCCCGGTCTGGAAGACGGCGTTCTCACCATCGCCATGGAATGCGCCTACGCTCCCTACAACTGGACCCAGTATGACGACTCCAACGGCGCTGTTCCCATCTCCGGCACCGACGGCGAATACGCCAACGGCTACGACGTGATGATCGCCAAGATGATCTGCGAGCAGAACGGCTGGGAGCTGGAAGTCATCCGCACCGACTGGGACTCCCTGGTTCCCGGTGTTCAGTCCGGTCTGTATGACGCCGTCATCGCCGGCCAGTCCATGACCGAAGAGCGCTCCCAGGTGGTCGATTTCGCCGGCCCCTACTTCTATGCCTCCATCGTCTGCCTGACCCGCGCCGACAGCGAATACGCCGACGCTCAGGGCCTGGCCGATCTGGCCGGCGGCTCCTGCACCGCTCAGATCGCCACCATCTGGTATGACTCCATGCTCTCTCAGATCCCCGATGCCAACATCCAGACCGCTGCCGAGACCGCTCCCGCCATGCTGATGGCTCTGGAGACCGGCGCTGTTGACTTCGTCTGCACCGACATGCCCACCGCTCTGGGTGCCTGCGCCGCTTACGACGACTTCGTTCTCCTTGACTTCACCAACTCCGAGGACAACTTCGAGGCCGACGAGGGCGAAATCAACATCGGCATCTCCCTGCAGAAGGGCAACACCGCTCTCCTGGATGCCATCAACTCCGTGGTTGGCAACATGACCGCCGACGACTTCAACACCCTCATGGACGAGGCTATTGCCATTCAGCCCCTGAGCGAGTAAAATAGACATATCCAGGGCGAGGGCAAAGGCCCTCGCCCTTTTACAACACATGACAGAGAAAGGAGCCTTACCTCATGGCAAAGCTCACTCAGCTGTTCACCGATGCCGCCGCCCTGCTGGATCGATACGGCGGCGCCTATCTGGACGGCATCGTAAACACCCTTGTCCTGGCCCTGGTGGCCACGCTCATCGGCTGCGTCATCGGCTTTGTCTGCGGCATTCTGCAGACCATCCCCTGCGCCAAGACCGACAACCCCGTAAAGCGTTTCTTCCTCGCCATCGTGCGGGGACTTGTTCGCATTTATGTGGAGGTCTTCCGCGGTACGCCCATGGTGCTTCAGGCTGTGTTCATCTACTACGGTCTCCCCTATTTCACCAACAACGCCTATCGGTTTGAAAACGTCTGGTTCGCTGCCATCCTGGTGGTCTCCATCAACACCGGCGCCTACATGGCCGAGTCCGTCCGCGGCGGTATCATCTCCATCGACCCCGGCCAGACCGAAGGCGCCAAGGCCCTGGGCATGACCCATGTGCAGACCATGCTCAACGTCATCCTCCCCCAGGCCGCCCGGAACATTCTGCCCCAGATCGGCAACAACTTCATTATTAATGTAAAGGACACCTCCGTGATGTTCATCATCAGCTTCACGGACTTCTTCTCCGTCCACCGGGCCGCCGTGGGCGCGACATACCTCTATTTCCCCTCCGCCACCATCGAGATGCTGGGCTATCTGTGCATGACCCTGATCGCCTCCTTCCTCCTGCGCTGGCTGGAGCGGCGGATCGACGGCTCGGACAGCTATGAGCTTGTCCAGACGGATCAGCTGGTGATGACCGCCGGTACTTATAACCACCCCGGTTCCGGCACGCCGTTTGACGAGCGCAACCCGGAATACAACCTTGCCATGCGCCAGGCGTCTCTGGAGACGGAAAAAGAAAACCGGGACCGCACTCACACCGGTCTCAAAAACCGCAACGGAAGTACAAGAGGGGAGCGATGAACATGGCCGAAACAATTCTTGAAATCCGTCATCTTTCCAAGAGCTTCGGCTCCCATGAAGTCCTGCGGGACATTGACTTCACTGTGAACCGCGGCGACGTGACCTCCATTCTGGGCGCCTCCGGCTCCGGCAAGTCCACCCTTCTGCGGTGCATCAACCTTCTGGAAACGCCCACCAGCGGCGAGATCCTCTTCCACGGCCGCAACATCGCCGACCGGAAGGTAAACGCCCCCGAATACCGCTCCCACGTGGGCATGGTATTCCAGTCCTTCAACCTTTTCAGCAATATGACCGTGCTGGAAAACTGCATGGTGGGCCAGCGAAAGGTCCTGAAGAAGAGCAAAGCCGAAGCGGAAGCCAATGCCATGAAATATCTGGAAAAAGTGGGTATGGCCCCCTATATCAACGCCAAACCCCGCCAGATCTCCGGCGGTCAGAAGCAGCGCGTGGCCATCGCCCGGGCTCTGGCCATGGAGCCGGAAGTGCTCCTGTTTGACGAACCGACTTCCGCCCTGGACCCCGAAATGGTGGGCGAGGTACTGGCCGTTATGAAGACCCTGGCCCAGGAGGGCATGACCATGCTGGTCGTCACCCATGAGATGGCCTTCGCCCGGGACGTAAGCTCCCAGGTGGTATACATGAACCAGGGCGTCATCTGCGAGCAGGGCAGCCCCGAAGACGTCTTCAGCAACCCCCAGCAGCCCGAAACGAAAGACTTCCTCTCCCGCTTCCGCCAGGGCTGATCCCGAAAAACAGCGCAGCCCCAAACCGCATTTTGCGGTCTGGGGCTGTTTTTTGTTCCTATACGCTTATTTCACCACGCTGGCCTTGGCCCCCGTGATCTTCATCCGCACACCTTTGGAGGCGGCGGCGTTTTCAAACATCTGCTCGATCTTGCCGGCGCTGCCGTTGATGTATTTCACGGCCATTTCCTCCTTGGCGCTGTCCGGCAGAGCCCGGGCAGCCATGGCAATGGCGTTCATGCCCATGGCATTGCCGCTACCCGACATCATCTTCAGAAGGGCCTCAAAGTCCACTTCGCTCACATTCAGCTTCAGTTCAATCATGGTATCTCAAATCTCCCAAAAACGTTTTTTCTCGCCCGGCTTGCGGGGGCGGCTGCGGCGCAGAATAAGATACGGGATATCCAACACCACCAAAACAACGATGACCCAGGTCATCCATTGCTGGAAAAGCGCTTCCCATTCGGCCGCGCCGGGGCACAGCCCCTGAATCACATAGGCCGCGGCCCAGAGGCCCCAGGCCGCCACCAGCCCCACATCCGAAGCATGCTGGCGCTTCTCCAGAAGCTTTTTATCGCAGCGGGGATCCTTCCGCAGTTTCTTTGCCATAAACTCAAAAACGCAGGCCACCGCCAAAGCCACCGGACCCAAAACGCTCAATCCCAGCGTTAAAATCATTCCTATGCTCATAGGTCTCTCCTTTGCAGACGGATTCTTTTTTCATTATAGCAGAATTCCCCGCATCTTGCACCCCCTACTTTTCTTGAAAAACACGCACTTGGCATTGACAAATCCCTCGCCAAAAGGATAAAATTAATATAATATCCAAACCGACACGGAGGCCCCGCCATGCTCTATAAACAAATCAAAAACCTCTATGAACAGTTCCGTCTGGAGCACTATCGGGAGCTTTTCGGCCGCATCCGGGAAAAGGACGGTTCCCTCAGCGCAACCGAGGCCTATGCCGCGGATGTGATCTATCTTCTGGGAAATCCCACCGTCAGCACCTTTGCGGAAGTTCTGGGCGTGAGCCAGCCCAATGCTACATATAAGATCAACAATCTGGAGACCAAGGGCTATGTGACCCGCTCCACCTCCGATTCCGACCGCCGGGAGTGCCGCGTCTCCGTGGGTGACCGGTTCTACTCCTATTATAATACAGACTACCCCTTTATTGCCCACGGCGTGGAAAATCTGAGCAAGAAGTATTCCCCCGAACAGCTTGCCCTTTTCGAAACCATGCTGAAGGATTTGAACGATTCTCTGGAGTCTTAAAAAAATTTCAAAAAATCAAAAAATTCCGTTGACAAGTCGCGAATTGTGTGTTATCATAATGCCTGTTCCGAAGAGGAATCCCGTGGGGGTATAGCTCAGCTGGGAGAGCGCTTGAATGGCATTCAAGAGGTCAGCGGTTCGATCCCGCTTATCTCCACCAACGGAAAAGACCGAAGCTGCAAGGCTTCGGTCTTTTTTCGTTTCTGCCAGACCTGACTCCGAAAAGCGGCTCGTGTGTAATCCGTGTGTAATCGGGTTCATTTCTGTGCCGCTTCTCTTATGACCCACAAGGACTGGGTAAGATACTATTTATAATGGTGTTGGTCACAGACGGACCCCCTCTCAACTTCAAAGGCCAGGAGCACGAGCTCCTGGCCTTTAGCTTTTTTGCTTTCAGTTTATGCTTGTTATCAGCTTTTCCCACTCTCCGATAAAAACTTATGGATTCTCTCGTACAGTTGGGTGGCCGGACAACGTTTTCCCCTAATTATAAGGATAATGTAGCCAAGACACAGGTGGTTATCGTATTCGGGAGATAACCGGGCAAGATGATTCATAATTGCCTCATATGAAACATGGTTCTTCCTTCTCAGTCTCTGAAGCTCTTTACACCCCTGCATATTCTTAATGTAATCTGGATGTTCACTTCCAATAAAAAGAGGATAGTCCACTTGAACTGGTTCGCTGTTTTTCCTCATATGTTCTTCGTACTTCTGATTCAGAAAGAACAACACCTCTTGCTTATCGGCATCGTCCTCGAGCGCCCAGAACTTTTTTGAGATTTCCTTCTCAACTTGTGCTCGTTCCATCTCTCCAGATTCATCATCTGCTCCATCGCCCAAGAAGTCACTATCCTTATACCCCAGTAATTGAGTCGGCGTCACATTCAGTTCAAAACAGAGCATAAGGAATCTGCCAAGGTCAGGGGTACTGGTCCCAAGTTCCCAGTTGCTGATCGCAGATGGTGAGCTTACTCCCATCCTATCTACCAAATCTCTCAAAGACATCCCCTTTTTTTCGCGGTAGTACTTTATATATTCTCCAACTCTAAGTTCCATTTTATCTCCTCACAATCATATACCAAGCTTTGACATTTGTATTGTATCATGTAGTTTCCAGCAAATCAACAACTTTTTCATTGTTGCTAAACAAATTTTGTATAAATATCTTGACATTCTGAAAATAACGCGTATAATAACAGACACAGTAAAATATACCAAGGAGTTATCACATGTCCAAGCCCCGACCTTGTTGCCCTCGCTGCAACGCTTCCTTGACTACTATACGACCTGGTCAAGAATACATTTGCCGCACCGCTGGCTGCCCATATCGCGGTCAAGTATTTCGCTACGAAAGAATATCGAGACGTCACTACAATTTAATTATACCAGAACCGGTTACGCCGTCAATCCCGACGAGAGGCCTTCATCCACGATCTATGATCGCTGATGGGGCCTCTCGTTCTTAACATTAAAGGAGGTTCAAAATGAAATCCCCAATCCCTTGTCCCTGTTGTCAAAACCCGCTCACACCCAGCACCGACCAATTAACAATTCTTTGGCGTTGCTCTGCACTCGATTGCTTTTTCGCAAGCACCCCTCTGACTATACGGCATGTGTTAAACGGCCGTATCGAGTTTTCATTTCTCACTGATACACAATATAAATAAGGAGGACACCCAATGTATTACAACACCAACCATCCCAACCTCGTCATCGAGATCAAAGCCACTCCCCGCCACGACGGTAGCTATACCATCGTGGGCCACGCTGTCGACCGCGAGACCGATGCCAGGATTGAGGACCTTGCCCCCATCCGCCGCCTGGCACGTTCCAAGGGACAAATCCCTACCATCCGCAATCAGATTGTCGCAACCCTGACTCACCGTTTTGAGTTGCTCTGCCATGGAAATGATCCCCCCACCGATATTATGGCTAACATTCAAAAAGCTCTCGAACAGCTGCAAATAGACATCGCCGTCGGGATGCGGTTGACTCCTCGCTGGGCTGCCCCTTCCACAAACCAAGCCGCACTAAAATACTTTTCACGAAACACCATTAAAATCTTGGCCCCTTATCTCACCGGCGAACGAGAATTCCTCCCCTCCGACTGCAAGGATATTGAACTCGCACTTGCCGCAAGTGTCTCTAGGGCCCCATCCGATGACAAAACCCTCACTGAAGGAATCACTCCCACTTCCAGCTCGCTTTCTGGTCCTGCAATGGTACTCGTTAAGAGAAGACTGGATGAGGCCAATGTGATTCTGGCCCGGCTCGAAGAACTCATCCCCCAACTCCCTCATTTCCGGTTGGAATGCACCTTTGAAGGCGAAGGCGCGATCCTGCCGGAGCAGCGTAAGAGCCTGCCGCACGACGTTTTTCGCACCTTTATCAAGAAGTTGGAAAGCCGCATTGACACCCACCCCGACCTGGTTTTTTGTGCCGTCCACATGGTCTACGGCTGCAGGACTGGAGAGGCCGCAGCCAGAATCCCTGAGGACATCACTTTCCATGATGATTTTGCTACATCCAAAATAATTAGTCAAGAAATCAACGGACTCCGCAATACCCGACTCAAGACCCCTTACAGCCGCCGAACCATCGTAATCAGCTACTGGGGCAGGACAACTCTTGCCCGTTGCATCGCCCTCCTGCCTCCTACAACTAATTCCAAAGCCGCCCTCGTCCACAAAGACGATCTCGGGCATTTTATCAAAGCTCTGTTGCTTGAAGCCGGTGCCCAGGAAGAAGATTTTGAGGTCGCAAAAAAAGAGATGGACTCTCTTTCCGAACACACGGACAAATCTCTCCCCGAGGTGACGGCCTACATCCTCCGCCGGCACTTTGCTTCTGTCTGCAGGCACATCATGGGCCTGCCGCTCGCAATTACGGATCGCCTTCTGGGTCATCCGGCTTCCGGAGCGGTCAAAGATTTAAAAAACGTCGAGGTGCAGCGTGAAATTGCTGCAGCAATGGAGCGTTATGTGTTTGACCCGGCGTTATCCCTCAACCCCGCCTGCCGCCCCCTAATTTTGACCCCCGGCTCAGAGTTCTCCCTCATCCCTTTTGGCGAAACCGCCATGTGCAATAGATCAGATCAAGAGATCGAGATTGAGGTCTCTATTGAATCCGCCGAAGCTGGCGAGACCGTCATTATGGACATCCCCGCCGAGACAGATTTCTCCGCCGAAACCCACACTTCTGTCGTCAACTGGGACGGGGTCGACCGTCTCATCATTGGCGACAGCAACCCCAGAAAGGATACCCACAATGAAACCTGACACCCCCATCCGCGCCGTTTTCGACGACGCCTCCGGCCTTGACATCTCGGTCAAGGCCGGGGAGATTCAGTCCATCCATGGTATGGCCGAGTACAACAGCATCCTGGCCAGAGTCTCCATCGAACGAAAAGACACCGGCCCCCTGTACCGCGGAACCATTAGTCTTATCAATCCTGCCACGGGCCGCGTACTGGTTTCGGAAATGCGTCGCCGGGCCAGAACCGAAGCAGGCAAGCCCACCGACGACCGCTACTGTTATGCCTCGGAAGAGATCAAATGCAACAACAACGACCCCAAGGTTCTTGCCGAGGCCATCAAACAGCATGTAACCAATCTCATATCCGAAAACCTCGAACAGCTTAAGAGCGCTCTCCGGGTTGCCCTGCCTCCCGATGTAATCACCCCTTTCCTGGCTTCTCAGCTTTATGCTGAAGACTATTTAATCCGCAATTATCCGGATTCTCCCGCCGAAAACAATCACCGCAGAGCCGCCACCATCCGCAAATACTGTGCATTGATAGCAAATCTCCCGATGCGAGATTTTACCGCAAAGGACATTGACCGTTTTGTTCGCCTTAACAAGGTCTCAGACGATCATTACCGCCTGCTGGCCAGCTTTTGGTCTTACTGCCTGCGGACCAAGATTTGTTCAGGCGAACTTCCTTTCACCACCGAAACCCACCGCAAGAGAGTTTCTTATGAGACTCAGAACCGTAAGGCCTCCACCGCCGAAACACTGACCTCCGAACAGCTTTCCAAGGCGTATGAGCTTATAAGCCGCGAAGATATCCCCAAGGGGATCCACTGCGGTTTTGCCATGGTTGCCTCCGGGTTTACTCCTGAGGACGCACTCGAGAAAACTTGGAGAGATATTGCCTTCCGTCGTGCGACAGACCGTGCATGGGTCAATCATCATCGTCCAGAACTTTCCGGTTCCATGCACAACTTCTCCCGTCCTATATCCCCCGAATCCGCTCGTTTTCTCCGCAGGTGTCGCAATTATCTCCGCGATACCTATGGCGACGCTTATCTGGCCTGGCCGATTGTCTTTGACAGCCTCCCACCCAAAGAAGCTGTCAACACCAAGAGTCTCACCTCCGCCGTACGGAATCTACTGATCCGCGCCGGTGTTCCCAACGAAATGTTCGAATCGGGTAAATATACGCGTGAATCCGTCGCCGTGGCATTGCTGCATAACACATATGAACATCACCTTCGCTTCACTTGTGGTCTCAACAGTGACGACGATACCCGCGAGTATCTCCTCGGCCACAAGTTGCGTTCATCCACATTTACTGCCTACGTCTGCCACACCGACTCCACCGCGCAGGAACACATGCACACCGCACTGCAGCCGATGGCAGCTCCCCGCAAGTATATCGCCCCCAAGTCCCCGCAGCCGGCTTCTGGCCGTGCAATCAATGTCTTTTCCCCGGATATGACCAATCAGCGGGTCCATGTCACCGCTCGCATCAAGCTGGGGCCCCGTGAATCCCTCTCCATCCAGTGCCCTCACGGTGTCACCGGCACCGTCTGTGCAATATCTAATACATCTAAGGAGGATAAAC
>CAZQFN010000024.1:0-15828 GCA_964592685.1 uncultured Oscillospiraceae bacterium
ATATGATTATATCATAGAATATCGCCGATGAAAACGGAAAACGATAAAAAAGAGGCCCGGGAAATCCCGGGCCTGTAAAGTGTATTGGGTTTATTTCATGGAAATGCTCTCCGCAAGGGAGATCAATGTCTCGGGAGCAAAGCTGTCAGAAGCGGACAGATCATAGAACAGATCGCTCTCCGTGTCCATCCAGCAGAGTTTTATAAAACCATTCTTGGGGCTGTAGTAATAGAAGGCATCGTATTCGCCCACCGTGCATTCTGTAAGCTCAGACGTAAAATTCGGGTCCCATTCGTGATCTTCCTGCACGCTGAGCTTCATCGCCTCAAACTGCTCTTCGGTGCTGGACACAGTCCGCTCCTCATCGGCCCAGTAGCGGGCATACTTAATGCTGATGGTGTCTTCCTCAGAATCGACCTGGTGGTAACTCATAAATATTTCCGCAAAGCAGCCATCGTTGAATTCTTTCCAGAGGGTGTTCAGACTGTCCGCGGGCGCATAGCAGACGACATTATAGAGATAATAGCCATCCGGAACAATGGGCAGAGACCGGTCGCCCAACAGAGCAAATACTTCCTCTGCCTTCTCGGGAGTCTTGTTCCCATGGGAGGCGGCGCTGTTCTGCGTGGCATAGAGTTCCGCCACCGCAGAAGCCACTCCATCGCCATCCGGGGAATCCAGCGCTGCAAAGTCGATGCTGTCCGCCACGGAGCGCAGTTCCTCCATGGACTGGAGCTCCCACACCTCCGCGGACACATAGCAGGTCTCCATATCCGCAAAGATCATGGCATCCTTCTCGTGGAAAGCCAGATCCACCGTCACCCCGGAAGCGGTGGTATAGCTCTCATAGGTATAGTCGGCCGGGTCATAGCCCATGAGATAGAACGTGGACAGAGTTCCTTTCATGGCACGATTGAGATTCAGTCCCACTCCGGGCTGCTCCGCAAGGCAATAGCCCCTAAGCTCGAAGCCGCCGTCATCGTATACGCTGGCGCTGCACCGGTCATCTTCCACCACACCGAAGCTCTCAATGCCCAGCAGGGCGCAAAGCTCTTCCGCAGAGCCCACAAACACCTGCTGCTGCCAGATGCGCAGGCCGTATTTTTCCGCGATCTCGTCGATCTTATCGGCCATGGGCTGATAGCCATAGCCGTAGCAGGCCCGGTGGGGATCCTCATAGGGCAGAAGCTCACGGGCGTCATGGGTCTTATTTTCCTGGTTGTAAGCCTCCAGCTCCATATAAGCCATATATTCGGGAATCGTCTCCATGGGGGAACCGCCCTCCGCCGTGTTATAGCCCACGGCGCTGTAATCAAAGCGAACATCTCCGGCTTCCGTGGTGCGGATTTCCGCATTTTCCACCACCCGGTCCGCCATGCTGTACTGATACACCGCAACGGCGGCCACGGCCAGAACGGCCACCAGCACCGCCGCGATGAGCAGCATCCGGCCCAGCTTCCGCACGGGCTTTTTCTGCCCGCGATTCAGTTTATTCATCGTCATAGCTTTTATCCGCTCGATGGAAGCATCCCGATCTTCCACCGGCGAGAATTCATGGTCTATGTAGTCGCCCATCAGTTCGGTAATGTTAAACTCCATCGAACACATCTCCTTTCATTAGCGTTTCCCGCAGGCGGTCCCGCCCCCGCTTCAGCCGCTGGCGCAGTCCCGCAGGGGACATTTTAAGCGCTTTGGCAATGCTCACGGCGGGCTCGCCGTAGTAGTAATATCGAACAAATATCTCCCGGTCGGGCCACTCCATGGACTGCACCGCGTCGCAGAGAAGGCGTGCCCGCTCGGTCTGTGTCAGCGTTTCCTCCGGGCCCGGCGTGGGAACGGCCAGGATATCCTCCTCCACCGTCAGCTCCAGACCATGACCGCGGAGCTTGTTGATGGCCTTGTTTCGGGCGGTTTTGCCCAGATAGCCTTTCACCTTGCCGGGCTCCGGCTTGTCGGCGTTCCGCCACAGGGCCACGAACACATCCGAGACCACCTCTTCCCCGTCCTGCCAGGGAAGCTGCGTCCCCAGTATGTTGCGCACCACAGCGCTGACGTAGGGCGTATAGGTCTCGATGAAATATTCCAGCCCCTCCTGCCGCTGTTTTCGCAGCAGGACAAGGGCAAATTCTTCCGTCATGGTTTTTCAGCCTCCTTCGCCTCGGGATTCGAGCGCTCTCACCTATAAGAACACGAAAAACCCCAAAGTGTGACACAAAAAAATCCGCCCTCGGATCGAGAGCGGATTTTCGTATTGTTACTTATATTCCTTTGCCAGCTTTTCAAAGACCGGCAGGGCGCGGAGAATGCGCTCCGTGGGCACGCAGTAGGAGATGCGCACATGGCCGGGACAGCCGAAGCCGTCGCCGGGGACAATGAGCAGATCGTGGGCCTTGGCCCGCTCGCTGAAAGCGACGGCGTCCGGCTCCAGACTCCGGGGGAAGAGATAGAACGTGCCGCCCGGCTCCACACAGGTGAAGCCCATGGCCCGCAGACCATCCAACAGGATGCGGCGGTTTTTGGCATAGACCGCAAGATCGGCGGTATCCTCCGCACAGGCGGCAACCACCCGCTGGAACAGGCTGGACGCGTTCACATAGCCCAGAGAGCGGCCCGCGCCGGCCACGGCGGCATAGACCGTCTGCCAGTCGTCCATAGCGGAGGGCACCACCACATAGCCGATGCGCTCGCCGGGGATGGACAGGCTCTTGGAATAGGAATAGCACACCAAGGTATTTTTATAATACTTGGTGAGCCAGGGCACCTCCACCCCGTCATAGACGATCTCCCGATAGGGCTCGTCGCTGATGAGATAGATGGGATGGCCGTATTCGGCGCTCTTGGCATCCAGAAGAGCGGCCAGCTTCTTTACGGTCTCCTCGGAATAGACCACGCCGCAGGGGTTGTTGGGGGAGTTTACGATGATGCCCTTGGTGTGGGCGTTGATGGTCTGCTCCAGAGCCTCAAAGTTTATCTGGAAGGTGTCGATATCCGCGGGAACAAGAGCCATTTTGCCCCCGGCGCCCTCGATGAACACCTTATACTCCGGGAAGAAGGGGGCGATGACCACGATCTCGTCCCCGGGGCAGCACATGGCATTCAGGCAGCAGCACAGGGCCGCGGCGGCGCCCATGGTGCAATAGAGGTTGTCGCCGGTAAAGTCCGTGCCGAAGCGGCGGTTGATGGACCCGGCCAGGGTATCCCGCACGGCGGCGTCGCCCTGGGCGCTGGTATAGCCATGGAGCAGGACGGAATCCTCTTCCCGGATGAGGCGCAGCACCGTCTCATTCACGGAAGCAGGCGCGGGAACGCTGGGGTTTCCGATGGAGAAGTCAAAGACATTCTCCGCCCCCACGATAGCGGCACGCTTCTTGCCGTATTCAAACAGCTCCCGGATCACGGAGCGGCTGCTGCCCAGTCCTACCATTCGTTCGTTCAGCATAGATAACACACTTCTTTCTTCAGCGGTTTGCAGTATAAGAGGATTATAACACCATCCCACGCCGATGAAAAGTCCTTTATTTCTCCCCCCGGAGAGCGATGATCCGGTCCCGGAGGACGGCGGCGTATTCGAACTCCATCATCTGGGCGGCCTTGCGCATATCCTTTTCCAGCTTCTCGATAACCTTCCGGCGCTCGGCCTCCGTCATCTTCACGCCGGAGGCGGTGAGTTCGTCCGCCTCGGCGGCGGAGCCGGAGATCTCGATCAGATCCCGGACGCTCTTTACGATGGTCCGGGGCACGATGCCGTGGGCGGCGTTGTAGGCCATCTGCTTTTCCCGGCGGCGCTCCGTCTCGGTGATGGCGGCCCGCATGGAGGGGGTGACCGTGTCGGCATACAGGATGACAGTGCCCTCGGCGTTTCGGGCGGCGCGGCCGATGGTCTGGATGAGGCTTGTCTCCGAGCGGAGGAAGCCCTCCTTGTCCGCGTCCAGAATGGCCACCAGGGACACCTCCGGCAGGTCAAGACCCTCCCGGAGGAGGTTGATGCCCACCAGCACGTCGAACTCGCCCAGGCGCATATCCCGGATGATCTCCATGCGCTCGATGGAGCCGATGTTGTGGTGAAGATACCGGGTGCGGATGCCCGCGTCCAGAAGATAGGCCGTCAGATCCTCCGCCATCTTCACCGTGAGGGTGGTGACCAGCGTGCGCTGATTTTTGGCGATGCGGGCGTTGATCTCCCCGATGAGATCGTCGATCTGCCCCTCCACGGGACGGACGGAGATCTCCGGATCCAGAAGGCCCGTGGGGCGGATGACCTGCTCGGCGATCTGGCCGGCCCGCTCCCGCTCGTACTGTCCCGGCGTGGCGGATACATAGACCGCCTGGTTCAGCCGGTCGTTGAACTCCTCAAACTTCAAAGGCCGGTTGTCAAAGGCCGACGGCAGGCGGAAGCCGTATTCCACCAGCGTCTCCTTGCGGCTCCGGTCCCCCCGGTACATGGCCCGCACCTGGGGCAGCGTCACATGGCTCTCGTCCACAAACAGGATGAAATCCCCGGGGAAATAGTCGATGAGGGTCATGGGGGCGCTGCCCGGCTCCCGCTCGGATATGACCCGGGAATAATTCTCTATGCCGGAGCAGTAGCCCAGCTCCTGCATCATCTCAATGTCGTATTCCGTCCGCTGGCGGATGCGCTGGGCCTCCAGAAGCTTTCCGTTTGCCTCAAAATGGGCCACCCGCTCCTCCAGTTCCCGGCGGATCTCTCCGATGGCCCGGGCCATTTTCTCCTTGGTGGTGACGTAATGGGAGGCGGGATAGATGGCGCAGTGGCCCAGCGTGCGCACAGGCGTCCCCGTAACCACGTTCACCTCGGAGATGCGGTCGATCTCGTCCCCGAAAAATTCCACCCGGATGGCGTGGTCTTTGGCATAGGCAGGAAAGATCTCCACCGTGTCCCCCCGGACGCGGAATTTGTTTCGCTCAAAGGCCACATCGTTCCGCTCATAGCGGATCTCCACCAGCTTCCGCAGAAGCTCGTCCATGGGCTTTTCCGTCCCCGGCCGCAGGGAGATGACCATGTTGGCATAGTCGATGGGGTCGCCCAGACCGTAGATGCAGCTCACGGAAGCCACGATGATCACGTCCCGCCGCTCGAAAAGGGAGCTTGTGGCGCTGTGGCGGAGACGGTCGATCTCGTCGTTGATGGAGGCATCCTTTTCGATAAAAGTGTCCGTATGGGGGATGTAGGCCTCGGGCTGGTAATAGTCGTAATAGGATACAAAATACTCCACGGCGTTCTCCGGAAAGAACTCCCGGAACTCGGAGCAGAGCTGGGCCGCCAGGGTCTTGTTGTGAGCCAGAACCAGGGTAGGCCGCTGAAGCCGCTCGATCACCTTCGCCATGGTATAGGTCTTGCCGGAGCCGGTAACGCCCAGCAGCACCTGCTCGCTGAGACCGTTTTCCAGTCCCTCCGCGAGCATGTCAATGGCCTCCGGCTGATCGCCGGAGGGTTCAAAGGGGGACACCAGTCTGAATCTCTGTTCGCTCATGGGCGCTGCTCCTTTTTGTGCGGTTCACGAACAATCCCTCAGTCAGCTCCGCTGACAGCTCCCTTTACACAAGGGCGCCTTAAATCCTGCACCAAGCCAGAGCCTCCCTTGTGCAAAGGGAGGGGGACCGCGCCTGCGGTGGAGGGATTGTTTTCATTCCTTAAGATTTTATTATATCAGCCCAAAGGGCAATGCACAACCGGGTTTTGCGGATGAAAAATTTCCCGTTCTGTGGTATTTTGAGGGAAATTTCTGTCACACTTTCTCCAAAAGCTTCGTTCTTACCGGTGAGAGCTCTCAACACAAAGGAGGAACTTCATGACCGAGAACGACGCCCTGGCCCTCCTGCGGCAGAAGGATTCCGCGGGACTCAGCTGGTTTATACATCAATACACGCCTTACGTCAGCGCCATCGTCTGGAACATCGTCCATCCCCCGCTCACCGCCCAGGACGCGGAAGAGATCGTGGCGGACGTGTTTCTCACGCTCTGGCAATACAGCGAATACCCCCGGCCGGGAAAGGTCAAGGCCTATCTGGGCAGCATCACCCGCAGCCGGGCCATCGACCGGCTCCGCCGCCACAAAACGGAGCTGACGCTGGAATACGACGTTCTGGAGCTTCCCGCAGCCGGGCCGGAGGCCGTCATCCTCTCCCGGGAGACCCAGACCGCCCTCCGCCGGGCCATGGAGGAACTGGCCCCGGAGGATCGGGAGATATTCCTCCGCCATTACTATTACTGCCAGACCTCCGTCTCCATCGCCGCGGACATGGGCCTCAGGCCGGAGCTTGTGCGCCAGCGGCTGAAACGGGGCCGGGACTTCCTCCGGCAGCATCTTGTGAAAGGAGAACACAGCCATGAACATTAACATATCCGATCTCATGTCCGGCTATCAGGACGACACCATTGAGCTCTCCGACCCCGGCATCACCACCCCTGAGCGCATCCTGGCCAGAGTCACAGGCGCCCCCATGCCAGAGACCCCCAAAGCCCCCCGAAAACTCTGGCGGACGGTTCTGATCGCCGCCGTACTGGCGGCCGCCCTCATCGTGGCAGCCATAGCCGCCGCGGCCCCAAGTTTTTACGAGGCGGCCTTCGGCGACCGGGGCCTGCCGGACATCGACCCCATCGCCACGGAGGCCGACAACGGCGTTTCCTACACCATCCCCGGCATCCAGTGGGCCGTCACCGACACGGAAACCGCCAAAGCCCTTCTGGGGGATTATGTGGCCGTCATCGACAAAACCGTCACTCTGGGCAAGTACACCGTCCATCTGGACAGCTTCGTCATGGACGAGCACGGCTCCGGCGTCCTCACCTGGGTCATCGAAAATCCCGACGGCATCTCCAATTATACGGAAGATGAGCGACTCAATCTCACCTTTGAATACGAAGAAGGTCTTTGCGAACCGAGCTTTGACACCACAAGCGGCGATCATCTGATTTCCCGCCACATCCGTAATCAGGCGCTGTGCACCGAGACTGCGCTGTATCTGACCACCTATCTGGGCCATTTCCCCGGCACCATGGACAGCGGGGAGACCATCCGGTTGACCCTTAAAGAGACTGTCACCGTATACGGCGAGCTTTTTGAGCGCAACAACACCATTGTGGAATTCCCCTCTTATGAGCCCGTTCCCGCAGTTCCCTTCACCGACGGAGAACACACCGTCTGGCTCTCCCCTCTGAGTGTCTATCTTGAAGAGGAGCCCTATATCCCCAGTGGTGAGGAAGAATTCTGGTGGGCCAGCGTCAACACCCTTTCCTTTGCCGACGGGACAGAGTATGTCGTTCGGGCGGAAGACGAACAAATAGCCAATCACATGGGCGGCTTTTATCAGCATACATATGTTGAGAGCGAGAACAGAGGCTACGTCTGCGGTCTTGTAAGGAGCTTCAACCGCCTGGTAAATCCCGCAGCCGTGACCGCCATCGACATTTTCGCCGACGACGGCAGCATCCTCACCTTCACGCCCGCGGAATCTTAATGCTTCCCGGCGCGGCAACCCCTTGCCGCGCCGGACTTTTTTGATCATGTTACTTTGCGTTGCTTGAAAAATGCGCCTCCTTTCGCTATGATGGAGCCAACAAAACACCGGGAGGTTTCCGTCCATGCTGGGAGAAAACATAAAACGTCTGCGCAAAGACCGGGGCATGACCCAGGAGGAACTGGCGATCCGGCTGAACGTCGTCCGCCAGACCGTGAGCAAATGGGAAAAAGGTCTGTCCGTGCCGGACGCAGATATGCTCCAGCGGCTGGCAGAGGTTCTCGAGGTTGACATAACTCAACTGTTGGGCACACCGTCTTCCTATACCCCGGAGCAGACGGAAGCCGTGGTGGAGCAGCTGGCCCGCATCAACGAGCAGCTTGCCGTCCAGAACCGCCGCGCCCGGCGGATCTGGAAGATCGTGGGCGGTATTCTGATTGCCTGGGTAGTATTCCGGCTGTTGATCATCGTCCTAAACTTTGCGGCAATCGGTCATTACACCGCTGTCCCGAACGAAGATGCCGTGATCACCACCTATGAAGTTGAGGCCGTCCCGGTCACGGATTGAAAAAGCCCCTTCCCCGTGGTATGATAAAGAAAAAACACCATCGGGAGGGGCTACTATGGATTTCACCACCATCAAAACAAACCTCGAAGCGCTGGAATATAAAGTCTCCTGCTTTGAGACCGGCGCGGAGGCCGCCGACTATCTGGCTGCCGCCATCCAAAACACCACCGTGGGCTTCGGCGGCTCCATGACGCTGCGGGACCTGGGGCTTTATGAGAAGCTGAGCGGGAACAACGAAGTGTACTGGCACTGGATTCTCCCCGATGGCATGACCCAGGACGACGCCCGGGCCCACGCCCGGAACACGGAGGTCTATCTCTCCTCCGCCAACGGCATCGCCGAGACCGGCGAGATCGTGAACATCGACGGCAACGGCAACCGGGTGGCGGAGACGCTGTTCGGCCACAAAAAAGTTTACATAATCGTCGGAAAGAACAAGATCGCCCCGGACTATGACGGCGCCCTCTGGCGGGCCCGGAACATCGCTTCTCCCAAGAACGCCCAGCGCATGAACCGCAAGACTCCCTGCGCCGAAAACGGCGACAAATGCTATGACTGCAAGAGTCCGGACCGCATCTGCCGGGGGCTGACCGTCCTGTGGAAAAAGCCCATGGCCGCGGAATACGAGGTCGTTCTCATCAACGAAGACCTGGGTTTCTGACAAGTTTACATAAAAACGCCGTTCCCAACCGGGAGCGGCATTTTTTATCCCTTCCACAGGGGAAGCTCAATGGTGATGCGGGTGCCGATGTCCTCATAGGACTTCACCCAGAAGCCGCCCTGATGACGGCCCACGATCCACCGGGCGATGGACAGGCCCAGCCCGCTGCCGCCGGTCTCGGAATTGCGGGCGGCATCCGCCCGATAGAATCGGTCAAACATCCGGCGGGCGTCCTCAGCCTTCACGCCGATGCCGTTGTCCTGCACATCCAGATAGGCCTTCCCCCCTTCGGAGGCCGTCCGCAAGGTGATGCGGCTGTCCGGCGGGGAATATTTCCGCGCGTTTTCCACCAGGACGCGCACCGCCTGCTTCAGCATGGCCTCATCCCCCCGGACAAGGACGGGCGCATCCGCCTTGAGGATGTAATCGTGCTGCGGATCGATCATGCGGCTTTCGTCGATGACCTCCCCCGCCAGCTCCGACAAATCCAGCCGCTGCATATCCAGCTTCTGCCGCCCGGCGTCCCCCCGGGCCAGAAACAGAAGCTGCTCCACCAGGGTCTTCATATGCTCGGTCTCGGTGCGGATGGCCCGGATGGACTCCTCCAGCACCTGCTCGTCCGTCTTGCCCCAGCGGTCCAGCATATCCGCATAGCCCTGGATGACGGCGATGGGCGTGCGCAGCTCGTGGCTGGCATCGTCCACAAAGCGCACCTGCTGGCGATAGCTCCGGTGCATACGGACGATGAGGTTGTTCACCGCCGTCTCAAGCCCCGCCAGATCGTCGTCCCCGATGTGGAGCTGCTCGTCCTCCGAGAGGCCGTTCAGCTCGTCGATGGCCGTTTCCAGCGAGTGGAATTTGCTCTCGTCAAAGCCCCGGGAGGAGATGCTCTCCGTCACCTGGGCGATATCGTCGATGGGCTTCAGAAACCGCCGCACCCGGCGGATGATCCCGGCATAGGAGAACACCCATTCCAGCAGATCCACCACCAGGATGGCGCCCAGAACGACACACACCCAAAACAGAAAATTCCCCATGGGGACCGACTGCTCCCCGATCCGGTACAGCACCAGTTCGTTCATCTGCCCGCCGCCGGCGAACTGAGCCCGGATAAGCGCGCCGGTAAGGGGGCCGGCAAATTCCACCCAGCGGGCCGTATCCCGGGCGATCATCCCCAGGGTGATCTGCTCCGCCGCGGCGCACCAGCCCGCAATGGCCGCCAGCGCCAGAAGCACAGGCGTCAGAATGACCCGCCACAGGCTCCGCCAATGAAAGCTCCAGGCCACCCGCCGGGCAATGGACCCGGTTTTCCGCACGGGGGGCGGTGTATCCCCAACCCCGGGCCGGGTATAGCGGGGCTCCACCCTTCTTTCCTTTTTCATCCCTTGTCCTCCTTGAGCACATAGCCCACGCCCCGGACGGTCTGGATGAGTTTGGGCGCAGAAACCTCGCTGAGCTTCTGGCGCAGATAACGGATGTATACATCCACGATGTTGGTCTCGCCCATGTAGTCATAGCCCCAGACCTTTTCCAGGAGCGTGTCCCGGCTGAGGACGATGTCCTGATTTTCCATCAGGGTCTGGAGAAGGGCGAATTCCTTGAATGTCAGCGTCACGGGCATCCCGCTGTAACTCACCGCATGCCGGGCGGGATCCAGCGCCAGTTCACCGCAGCGCAGAACGGCCCGGCATTTCTCCTCCGGACGCTCCTTTTTCCGCAGAGCGGCCCGTATGCGGGCCAGCAGCTCCTCGATGGCAAAGGGCTTTGTGATATAGTCGTCCGCTCCCATATCCAGCCCCGCGACCTTGTCCATGACAGAGTCCCGGGCGGTGAGCAGGATCACCGGCAGCGTGCTGCCCTCGTTCCGCAGCCGACGGAGAAGCTCCAGTCCGTTCAGCCCCGGGAGCATCACATCCAGAAGCATCAGATCATAGGCCCCCGCCAGGGCCATATCCAGCCCCGTGCGGCCGTCGAAAGCCTTCTCCGTTTCATAGCCCTCGTGATTCAGCTCCAGCTCTATGAACCGGGCGATCTTCGCCTCGTCCTCCACGATGAGTATCCGCATTGGCATTCACATACCTCCCAACATGGAATATTTACCCCCAAAGGGGGGTGCGATCCCTCCGCCTCGCATTTGCTCGGCGCCTCCCTTTACACAAGGGAGGCTTTTTAAGGTATACAGCGCAGGCCGGCCTTTTCCAAGGCCGGCCTGTAATCATTGATTAAGCCTCGTCGTCGCCGTCCAGCTTTTCCTTGATGTCCTCCGCCAGATCGCCCAGCCTGTCCATGGCCCGGTTCACCCCGGGCTTGCCCAGCTCCCGGCCTTCAAACCGATAGCGGCAGCCAAAGAACAGGGCGATGAACAGCGCGGGCAGCACGACCCAGAAGCAGAAAACAAGCAGCACGATCAGCACCAGCACCGGCACGGAAAAAACCTGCTTTCCGAAGCGGGTGACGCAGAAATCGTTGTCCAGCGTCATGCGGAAGAGCTTTCTCACCATCCGCCACAGCTCCTGCATTCCGGCCCTGAAGCCCATGTGGCCCTCGTCCTTTTTCCGGGAGGACACGGGCTGGGGCGCCTCGGCCTCGCCAGCGGCGGCACCGTCCACATGGACGCTTTCGGCGGCGGCGCGGCTCTTCCGCTCCAGAGCCACCATAGCGTCCAGCAGATCCCAGTCATTGTCCATGAGGGCCTGACGGGCCTCTTCCAGCGTAACATTTGCCTTCTGAGCCAGAAGCTCGGCTTTTTCGTAGTTTTCCATATATTTGACCTCCGTTTGTCTGTTGATCTGATGGTCAAAGGATAACACGGGTTTTTTAAAAGAACATGGAAAAAAGATTAGAAACAGATTAGAATCCGGCGGGGTTTTCTCAGTCGGCGGCCGGATCGGCGGAGGCCGTCCGGGCCACCGTTTCCTCATAGGTCATGGAGCAGACGGGATACAGGGAGGTATCCCACCAGTAGCCCGCCGCCAGAAGGCTTTCATCGTCTGCCAGAAATACCGTTCCCGTGGAGGCGTCCATGTGATAGGTCGCATCCCCGATGGTCACCAGGTTCCAGGCATGGTCCTCCCCGTCCAGTCGGCCCATGATCACCGCGCATTCCACACCCATGGCCTCGCAGCCGGCGATGCAGGCCATGGCAAGCCCCTCGCTGGCGGCCGTCCCGCCGGCCAGAGCGTCCCAGGCAGTAACGCCTGCCTCTTCACTCCAGCGACAGTTGGCACGGACGTATTCATATATCCCATAGGCCCGGTCCCGGGGCAGAAGCATCTCTACGGATGCGCCCTCCGGGTTGGACTCCTGAACCATGGTGTCCACCGCCCGGCTCAGTTCATCCCGCATGGCATTCAGCGTATCCCCGTCCACGCCATAGCTGAGGGTGATCTCAAAAATGCGGCTGACGCCGGACTCCGGAAAGACCGCCGCTTCCACCGCCGGCATCACCGGGCAGACCAGCGGATCGGCATAATAGGCCTCCTGCACCGCCCCGCGGACCGTATCGCCGGTGATGGACGCGATGCTGGTTTCCAGCACGAGATAGGTCCGGTTTTCCCGGATGGCCTCCTCCAGCTTCTGCGTAAAAACCGTGTAGTTCGGGGCTGTTTCCATGACCCCCATCTGGTCGGCGGAGCGCTTGTAGGTGATATACAGCTCCGCCTGATAAAAGCTCACAATGCGGCTCAGGTCATAGCTGATATAGTCCACCGCAAAGGCGCCGATGGCCGTGGAGGACTTCACCTCCCAGCAGGCGGCGGAGATATCCTGGCTGATGGAGCCGTCGTAATTCTGAAACTGCAGCTCCGCGGATTCCACATGCTCCGAAACCAGATTCTCAATGGCCCGCTTCAGGGAGGCATAGTTGGAGATACTGCCCATGGCGGCGTCCTCCGTATCCGCGGCAGTGACAACGGCCGCCTCATAGGGCTCCACCACGGAGTATTCCTTGTCAAACAGCGCCGCGCAGCCTGTCATGGTCAGCGCCATGACCGCCGCCAGCCCAAGGGCAAGCATTCGTTTCATCAAAAACCAAGCTCCTCGTCGATCAGCACCACTTCCATGCTCTCGCACCAGAAGGGCTTGCGCCAGAGCACCACCAGCGCGTTGCAGATGCGCTCCGGGCTTCTGCAGTCGTGGCAATGGCCGGTGACGGCGCAGGGCGTTTTCATCTCAAGCCGCTTCGCGTTCATGGGCGCGGCCACATTCCGCATCCGCTCCATGGCCTCCCCAAAGGGGCCGCAGAGCTTATTCTTCCCCACAAGGAGATAAACCTTGTCCTTTTTCATCAGCGTGCCGGCCACGCGATTGCCCCGGCCGTCGATGTTCAGCAGAAAGCCCTCCTCCGAGATGGCATTCACACTCGTTATGTAAACCTCCGCAGAGGAGGCCTTCACCATGGTCTCGTCCCCGGGCTCCACCATATGCCAGAAAACGGTGTTGTTGTCCTTGATGCGGTCAAAGATGTTCAGATCCCGGACGGTCATACTGCCGCCGATGCCCACGGTCTTGCCCCGGAGACTGCGGCCAATGTAGTCCGCCGCCTCTTCACCCGTGGCAAAAACGGAAACGTCAAAGCCGTTTTTCCGCAGATTTTCCATGGTTTTTTCCATAAAAGGCTCTCCTTTCAGTCCGTGTGGGTAATGCGCTTCACGGATCAGTTTTCTCCTTCCAGAAGGCTCATCTGTATCTCCCCCCGGTCCTGATCGGTGAGCTTTGCGCCGGCGGCCGGGATGCTGCGCATCCGGTAGCGGGAGAGGTTCTGAATGTGGGTGTCGGCCAGGAATGCCGCTCCGGTGACGGGGTGCTTTTTCAGATTCATCACCTGAACGCCCTGGGTAGACCGGCTGGTCTTGGGGGCGAGCAGAGCGGTATTGAAGACCACGCAGCGGCCCTCGCCGGAGGTGACGGCCACCTCCGTATCCTCCCGGAGGACCAGAAGGCTCACCAGGGGGCTCTTGTCGCTGTAAGCGCCGGTGAGACGCTTGCGGTTTGTCTTTGTGGCATAAGCCTCAAGAGGCAGACGGGCGCACTTGCCGTTTTCAAAGAACAGCAGAATGGTGCCGGAATAGTCCCCGGCCGGAACGGCGGTGTGGACGGTTTCTCCCTCGTCCATGCCCAGAGTGCCGGGCAGAAAATCGCCCAGAGCGCTGGCCTTGGTCTCCTTGATGTCCGCCACTTTCATCTTATATACCTGCTGCTTGTTGGTAAACAGCAGCAGCTCTGCCCGGTTGGAGGAATCGAAATACTGGCTGGGGCCGTCGTTTTCCTTGTATTTCTGCTCCCCGGACATGCGCAGGGACTGGGGGGTGATCTTCTTGAAATACCCCTCCCGGGACAGGAACAGATGGACGGGATAATCCTCCACCTGCAGCTCCTCCTCCGCATAGGCTTCCACCTCCGCCGCATATACCAGGGCGGTGCGCCGGGGAGAGGGATGCTTTTTCATCACCTGCTTCAGCTCGTCGATGATGATATTTTTCAGCTTGCGGCGGCTGTTGAGCACATCCTCCAGCTCTTCGATCTCTTTGGCCAGATCGTCCGTCTCGGCCACGCGGCGCAGGATGTATTCCCGGTTGATGTTCCGCAGCTTGATCTCCGCCACAAATTCCGCCTGGATCTGGTCGATGCCGAAGCCGATCATGAGGTTGGGCACCACGTCCGCCTCGGCCTCCGTCTCCCGGATGATGGCGATGGCCCGGTCGATGTCCAGAAGGATGGCCTTCAGACCCTCCAGCAGATGGAGCTTTTCCTTCTTCTTCGTAAGATCGAAATACACCCGGCGGCGGACGCACTCCGTGCGCCAGGCGATCCACTCGGTGAGAATCTCGCCCACGCCCATGACCCGGGGGGAGCCGGCGATGAGGATGTTGAAGTTGCAGGGGAAGTTGTCCTGCAGGGGCGTCATTTTATAGAGCTTTGCCATGAGGCGGTCCACATCCGTGCCCCGCTTCACATCAATGGCCAGCTTCAGACCGCCCAGGTCGGTCTCGTCCCGCATGTCGGCGATCTCTTTGATCTTGCCTTCCTTGATGAGATCCCGGCATTTGTCGATGATGGCCTCGGCGGTGGTGGTATAGGGGATCTCATAGATCTCGATGATGTGCTCCGATTCCACATAGCGCCACTTAGCCCGCACCGGGAAGGAGCCCCGGCCCGTGCGATAGATCTCTGCCATCTGGCCGGCATCATAGACGATCTCGCCGCCGGTGGGGAAATCAGGAGCCGGAAGCGTGCTCAAAATCTCGTGGTCTGGATTTTTCAGAAGCTCGATGGTAGTCTGGCAGACCTCGCCCAGATTGAAGCCGCAGATCTGGCTGGCCATGCCCACGGCGATGCCCATGTTGGCGGAAACCAGCACATTGGGGAAGGTGGTGGGCAGTAGCGTGGGCTCGGTGGTGGTGTTGTCGTAGTTGGGGACAAAATCCACCGTGTCCTTGTCGATATCCCGGAACAGCTCCGCGCAGATGGGGGCCAGCTTTGCCTCGGTATAGCGGCTGGCGGCATAGGCCATATCCCGGGAATAGACCTTGCCGAAGTTTCCCTTGGAATCCACAAAGGGGGCGTTCAGCGCCTCGTTGTCCCGGGTCAGGCGCACCATGGTCTCATAGATGGCGCCGTCGCCGTGGGGGTTATAGTGCATGGTCTGGCCAACGATGTTGGCGCTCTTGGTGCGGCCGCCGTTGAGAAGGCCCATTTTATACATGCAGTAGAGCAGCTTCCTGTGGCTGGGCTTGAAGCCGTCGATCTCCGGGATGGCGCGGGAGACGATGACGCTCATGGCATAGGGCATGTAGTTCATTTCCAGGGTCTCGGTGATGGGCTGGTCGATGACCTCGCCCCGCAGCCCCATGACATTGGGGTCCATGGCCCGCTTGATGGGCTTCGGCTCTTTGGATTTTTTTGCCATTTTCTATCTCCCTCCTTCCTCAGGATATATCCGCCATATCCAGGAAGCGATGGCCCTCCTGGGCAATGTGGTTCTTTCGGCCGGCCAGGTCGTCCCCCAGCAGCAGATCAAAGTAATAGGCCGTGCGCTCCGCGTCCTCGGGCTGCACGCGGATGAGACGGCGGGTCTCCGGGTTCATGGTGGTCAGCCACATCATCTCCGCGGAGTTCTCGC
>CAZQFN010000025.1:0-15742 GCA_964592685.1 uncultured Oscillospiraceae bacterium
AGACATTGTAATTTTCCATGGTGCTCACATGGGGCAGTACGCACTGGCGATTGCTGTTAAAACAGACGCCGCCGTCCGCAACGATCTCATACTCCAGTTCCGGGCATTCCCGAATTATCTGCGCAATTTCGTGCAGATACAAATCGGAGGAAAGGATCAGACGGCTTATGCCGTATTGGCGTTTCAGGTAATTCACGGTTTCCGTGTTGTATACGCCGGCAAGCGTGCTCACATGAAGCGCGACCCCCGTGTTCATCTCGCTGACCTTCCGGATCAGTCCGAGATCCGAAAGGATAAACGCGTCCACACCGGTTTCCGCCAGATTGCCCAAAGCGTCCGTAAGTTCACTCTCCTGCCCATCCCTGTGGGCCGCATTCACCGCCACATATACCGGCACACCCCGGTCGGCGGCGACCCTCTTTGCCTGGCGCAGTTCATCCACCGTCAAGTCCGATTCCTTTGGCCGGGCGCTGAAGCCTTTCAGCCCCATATAAAGCGCATCCGCTCCCGCGTCTATAACAGCTTCCACGTCCCGCAGATTGCCCACAGGCGCCAGAATCTCACATTGGATTTTTCTCACAGAAGCTCCTTTCTGCCGGGCCACAGGCCGCTGACTTTATTTCCGCCGCGGAAAACCGGCCTCATAAAGCATGGTTTGAAATCGTTTTGTATTGCGCTGAAGAAGGGGCAGATTGTGGTTTCCGATCCACAGGCCGCTGACTTCCTCCATTCGCCCGCCCATTTCCCGGTAAACCGCAAGGATTTCCTCAGCGATCGGCACCGTATAGTCGGCATACTCCCGGAGGAGCATGTTCAAAAGCTTCGTCCGATCCGCCGCCGCTCCATTAAGGGCGTATATATTGTCCGGCAGATAGGGCTTGGCCAGCGTGGCGTTATCAAACAGCGGCGCCAGACGGAAAGCTTCGCTCTCTCCACGGATCAGAATGCCGTAGTTGTGCAGCGTCCGGTCCGTTTGTCCGATAAAAAGATCGAACATGACCATGCGGAAATAGTCCCGGCGGAAGGGTTCATAATCTTCCGGGCAGCCGGCAAAATAACACTCGGCCATGCGGATGGGGATCTCAATGGTGATGCGGTAATCCGCTTCGCTTTCGCAGACGTTTTCCACGTTTCCTTCCACATCCGGAAACGCCCGTGTCAGGCAGATGTTCCGCCACTGGATCATCCAGTCGCTCATGGAAAGCTCACCGGCTTTCACACGTTCTTCGATCGACTCGCGTATGCGCCGCATTTCGCAGAAGCGCCAGCCCGGGGGTGCCACATCAAGGCTGAGCAGCGAGTCCCTGTTCAGTTCCCGGTCAAAGACCCGGAATTCCTGCGCCATGGGCACACCCACATACCGCCCCCAGAGATTCAGTACGATCTCCGTGTCATCGCTGTCATCAATGGCGCGGCTGTCCTTGCGAAATCCGCGCAGTCCATCGTTGGTAACAACGATCGCAGGCCGGCTTATGCCCTGCCCCGCGGCTCCAACCGTGCGCAACGACGTACAGCGCACATCCAGACGGTCCGCATCGGACATGGAAACCAGGTAGTACTCGCCCTCACCCGCTTCCAGTCGGTTCTTTTCAATCTCTTTTTTCAGAAGTTCCTGCAGCTTCATGATATGTCCCTCCCCGGACTCTCAAGTCTGTCTATCAGTCTTTTCGCATCCAGGATCGCTCTGGAAATGCCCTCGCCGTCAGCCGGATTTGCCGTATTGGCCGCATCGCCCACAAGAAAAATATCCTTCCGGGAGAGTTCCCGCCGGCAGCCGATGCCCATGATCTTTCCCCGCAGCGGACAGACGATCCGGATATTCTCCCCCAGCCATTCCCGGCCGCGGGTTTCCAGAAAAGCCTCCGTCTGCGGGCGCAAAAGCTCCTTGCGGGAGTTTCGCCACAGGCCAACATTATACAGGCCTCCGCCGAGGGAGAATATCCAGGCATAGGTCCCATCGTATTCCGGCTTATAGTCAAACAGGAAAAAATCGTCTCTGGCCGCGGCGCCCTCCACGATCAGCGATGCGCCCACAGGCCGCTCCCGCTGGGGAGACAGCAGTCTTGCCCCGTCGAGCAGAATGCCCCCGTCCGCGCCGAAGGACAGAATGACCCGTCGCCCCTGCCGGCCGTTTACCGAGTATCCTTCCGGCACCGTCCGGATCTCTTTCACAGGCTCTCCGAACGCGATGGAAACGCCGAATTTCTCCCGCGCATAGCGGCGGAACATGGTGTCGGTCCTGTCCCTGGAAAGGCAATACGCCTCCAGATCCACCGCCTTTTCCCGCAGCCGGCCGTCAACATAGGAAAAATATGTATGGATCGGCACAGCCCCCGCCTCTGCAAGGTATTCCATGGGAAATTCCATTCTCTTCAGCACTTCCACGCAGGTCATGGAAACCCCGTCCCCGCAGACCTTACGAAAGCCCGGCTCCTCTTTTTCCAGCAAGCAGACACTTCGTCCCTTCCGGACCAACTCCGTGGCGCAAAAGCACCCGGCCGGCCCGGCGCCGACGATAATATAATCATAGGTCATAGCTTTATCCACCGTGTCGCCGCGCTCAGAACACGCGGTTTGTTTCCCGGTCATAACTGCGCACCTTTTCACAGCCGTAATGCTTCAGGTACATCAGCAGATGGTCGAAATTATTATATTCCATGGCCCAGAGCCGGTTTTTGTTCTCTTCCATGTACTCCCTGCGAAAATCATCCACCATGCGGATGTATTCCTCTTCCGTATAATCCTTCATTTTGAAATGGCAATGCCCGTCAAACATAAACGGCACACCGACGCTGGTAATGCCGAACTTCTCCGGCTCATTGTACATGGGCGAATTATAGGACAGGAAGAAAGCATTCATGGCACTGCTGTTGAACAGCTCCCGGTTGTTCCGAATCTCGGAAAACGTTTCCTGAATTTCCTCCCGCGTTTCCGTCGGGAACCCCGCCATGCAAAGACAATGATTCCAGATGCCGGCATCGTAAGCGTTTTTCAGCACGGTAAGCCGCTCGTCCACATCAATGCCTTTGTTCATCAGCTTCATGATCCTGGATGATTTCGACTCATAGCCCCACCACAAAATGGACAGACCGGCTTCCTTCAAGAGCCGCAGGGTTTCCGGCGTATATGCCTTTTCCAGCCGGGCAAACGAATAGAACCGAATCTCCAGCCCCCGCGCCAGCACACCTTGGGCAAACTCCCTGTATTTTTTTACGGGGACAGCTTCATCCACAAACACGAAATTGCGCACGCCATGCTTGTTGACGAGATACTCCACCTCGTCCAGCAGATTTTCCATGGGCCGCATGCAGTATTTTTTGGCCGACACATCCACGGCGCAGAAGCTGCACCTGCCCCAGTAGCATCCCCGGGCAAACTCAATGGCCATGGTGGTTTCCGGGCAGTAATAGGCGGAAAGATCCATGCCCTTGAAATACGGGCGGGCAATGGCGCCCATGTTATCGCGGGTATCCACCGGGTTTATGAACGTGTGATGGCCCTCGCGCCACATAAGTCCCGGCACATCCGCAACGCCGCAGCGCCCTTCCATCAGTTCCGCAAAGGAGACGATAGACCGCTCTCCGTCCCCCATCATGATATAGTCGCAGAAAGTACCCAGAAGATCATGATTGCCGCGGATCCCCGGGCCCAGCCGCGTGATGATGTTGCCGCCCACGCACACAGTGATATCCGTGTGCTGCTTCAGCAGCCAGCACAGGGTAAACGCCGGAATAATCTGGGTATAGCACGGCATGGTCACGCACACATAATCGATCCCGGACCTCTGCCACCGGTCCATCTGTGTCATGAAATAATCATAAAACATATTCGGGACTTTGTTCGTGCAGATATCCCGAAAGGTGGAAAACTCCCACTTGAAGCGTTTATCCACAAAATTATACAGCGACAGCGTCTGCCCCGGGTATTTTGCGGAAACCAGCCGCAGCGCCGTGTCCACTGTGTTCATGGCCCCCTGATAGGTTTCGATATCATAAAAGCCGCGCCCGGTTTTCAGCGTGATGACCGCATCGTCCACGTGTTCCGCGGCCGCCAGAAACTGCGCATACTCCTCCGGCTCCAGACGATTCCGAAGCTGCTCCAGCACCGTTTTCAGATGGCTCTCACGGAGAACGTAATCAAAAAATTCAAGGTTTGCGTCGCAACAAACCACATCATACCCCGCGTGATGCAGCTGACCTGCCAGCATGGGCATGGAAGCATACGGGTTGATGGGCAGCCACTCCGGCGGAAACAGGATCATGCCTTTTTTCATCGCTGCTCCTCCCCAAGTTCGCCCCGCACGGTTTTGATCACGGCAATGGCCAGCATGCCCATCCGGCGTACAAACGGAGCCGCCAGATAAAGGACCGTCAGCCACAGAAGCAGCCACGCCTGCTGCCGCAAAGCCAGCTTCAGCGTCAGCAAAAACGGAATATACAGGTTAAACAGATCCTCATATGGCACGCACACAAAGGAATACAGAAACGACTGCCGGGCGATTTTCTCCGCAAAGATCCGATTCAGCGCGCAAATCACCAGATAGCACAGCACCAGCACCCAGAACAGGCCCCGGCCCATTTCCGTCCGGAACAGCCACAGACAACAAACGCTTTCAACAACGAGCGACGCGATTACAGCCTTCCGGATGGATAAATTCCGATCGCTCACAAATGTATGCGTGCCGGCAGCGCTGTCGTTTTCCCGGTCAAGATACTGGTGAATGAGGATATACCGAAGTCCGTTCACAAACACAAGGATCATCCAGCAGACAAAGGTTCCCGCCGGTATGTTGGTGATCGTCAGGAGCATAAGGATCGGCGAATTTCGCTGGGCAAAGGAGGAAATAACCACGCCCCAAATGCCTTTTTCTTTCAGCCGGGGCCACCGGGATGAATAGGACATCCCCAACAGATACACAAGTACGCTCATGACCACACAGGAGGGGCGCATCCCCATCAGCATCCACAGAGGAAGATTGCCAGCCAGCACAAGCACGAGCAGAGCTCCGCAGACCGCAGGACGCCCGACGCTGTGGACGGGCTTGATCTTCCCCGCCTTTTTGTCCGATTCCATGTCGCAGAAATCGTTGAAGAGGTAGTTAAACGCAAAATACGCAACAAAAAACAGAAAATACGCCCCATAAACCGCCAGACTGCACACTGTGTTTTCATAGCAGCACAGGTACAGATAAGCGGCCATGGCAAACGGTATTTTGGAATCGTACCACTCTTCTACGCGAAAAAATGACAGAAATGCCTTCACTCTATATCAATCCTACTCCCATAAAACCGGCCATCAGCATCAAAACGACGCCATACCCGATCAAAAATCTCCAGAAGGTAACATGACCGTTGGTCATAAGTCCTTTCAACTGGTTGTCAAAATACACGATCTGCTTGCGGATGTAGCGGAATTTCCCGTGTCTGACACAATTGTACACATATCCCAGCTCATTCACAACGATGAGAAGCTGCACCACAAACTGCTGGCCGAACCGGGACTTTTCAAAGCCGACCCTGCACATGATCGCCGCCATCACGAGCAGATCCAGCAAGATCCACAGTGGAATACCAAGCAGCATCCACGGCGACCGCAGCGCCGCAGCCAAAACAAAAAACAGACTCATCCCCAGCGCGATCATCGTGCGCCGCGGCACAGCATCGCAGGTCATGTCCAGATGCCGGTCAACCAGATGGTAATCGGCATAGCCATACCACCACGCGCGGCGGAACATCGGCCGCACCGTGGACCAGGTCGCCTTCGCGTGATACACGACTGCCTCCGGCAGGGATTTGATCATATACCCGGCTTTGGTGATCTCAAGACCGAGATCCACATCCTCACCGCCGGGCTTATTGGGGAAATCACTTGAAAAGCCGCCGATCTCCTCAAACACATCCTTCCGGACAGAGAAGTTTGCCGTGGCCCCCCAGGGGACCGTATCGCCCCAGTAGGGCATTTTAAAACAAATCAAAAAGGGTGTAAGGGTAACACATTTCCAGAAACGGTTTTCCTCCCCCACAAATTCCAGCGGACCAGCCGCGGCGCCGACCCGTGCATCGCTGTACGCTTTTGCATGCAGGTTCAAAATTTCCGGCACCGGATTGCAGTCGGAATCCAAAAACAGAATAAGATCATAGCGGGCCATCTCCACGCCGTGGCTTCTCTTCATGGCAACGGAGTTCGTATAGCTTTCAAGGATCGCATCATAACGCCCGCACAGTTCCCGGATCTGCTTCTGTTCTTCGGGCACGGAGTCATCCACAAGGATGACCTCACAGGGCTTATCAAACCGTTTTCGAGCTTCCGCAATGCCCTGCAGCAGTTCCTCCAGCAGCGCCACCCGGCCCTTGGTAGCCACAACGATGCTTATACCATTCAGCGTATCCATTTCGGGCCTCCTTTCACGCAGACGTCACATAAACAAAATCATCATCAGCAGCATGACAGCCATATTCACAAACAGCATGATCATACGCTTGGACTCAGCCGCGAGGATCATAGCCGTCTGGCCGGAGGAAAAGGACATCTGCTTATAAATGCCGTTCAGGCTCCCGTTTTTCAGCGCTTCCCACACATGCCCGTAGTAATAACGGATGTTGATAAGCTCCGCCGCAAAAAACAGGAAGGGATTTTTCTTTTTGCTTCCGGCCGTTCCCAGCACATAGGTCCCCGCACCGGTCAGCAGGAGTCCCGCCAGACAGGACAGCAGCGGGATCCATGATCCTGTCACCGCCGACACCGCCCCAAAGAGCAGCAAAAGCAAGGGGCATATAAACTCGGTTTTTGGAAAACGATTGATGAATATCTGGGGATGCCGGACGGAGATATGATATTCCATACGCCCCCAGCGCCCGGCCCTCTCATTCACCAGCTTCCATTTTTTCCAGGTATCCTTGGTGTGATAACACACGGCGGCCGGCTGGGACTTGATCTTATACCCCGCCTGTGTGATACGGTAGCTCAGATCCAGATCATCCGCACCCAGTTTAAAGGGAAACGCCTCTTCAAAGAGGTTCACTTCCTCCAGAACATCCTTGCGGAAGCTGACATTGTTGCCGATCGTCCAGTCCTGATACGGCCACTTTTCCGCAAAGGAGAAGGAGTCCGTCAAGGTCGTATACTGAATGATATTCCACGTCAGATTATCCTCGCCCGTAAAAACCGTCAGCCCAAAGGAGCCGCCCACAGAGGGATCCCCGGCACTTTCAATATAGGTCCGGGCATGACAGTTGAAGATTTCCCTGTCGACGACAACATCCGAATCCTCAAAAAGGATATAGGGATATTTCGCCTGCCGGATCCCCATATTCCGCTTCTGACGCACAGAGTCCGGCCCCTCCAGAAACACCGCGTCATATTGACGGCAGGCATCCTCAATTTTCTGCCGCTGCTCGCCCTTTGAGCTGTCGATCACGATGATCTCGGCCTGTCCGTAGCGATAGTTACGGCGCGCCTCATCCAGCGACCGCAACAACTGCTCCAGCAGATCCGCGCGGTTAAACGTGGGGATAACCACAGACATATCGCAGTTTTTCACCGTGAACCCTCCCTGTTTTTCCGAATGATATCCATCCGCAGCTTATCGTAGATATTCTCGTAAAAGGCCTCGTCCATGTTTTTAACCCGGATCCGGTCAACCATAAGATTACTGGTCAGATAGGTGCAGCCCGCGCAGTATTTCGGCAGGCGCCCCACGCCGAAAATATGGCGCATGCGGGTATAGCCGGGGCCGTTCCAGATGCTTTCAAAATCCGACTGAAGCATATTGCCCATGGAGTGCATCCGGCGGGTGCAGCAGTTGAACACCTCGCCGGCCGCACTGATAAAGGGCCGGTTTTCGATGAATTCACAGTAACCCACAGACTCATAAATACTGGCGGTGCAGTAGTCGGTGTCCGTCGCGGTGAAAACGGGGACTTCAAAGCCCAGCTCCTCATACAGCCTGTAAAGCCGGTCGGCAAGCTCCGGTTCGGGATAATAGGGACGGCGGAACAGTTCCTTTTCGGACTCCATATCGCCGCTTTCCGGTTCCCGGACACTGTCGATGGAATGCAGCTGCACCCCCAGCTTGTCCGCCGTTTCGCAGGCCCTGGCAAGATAATAGTCAGCCGTATGCGGAAAGGCTCTCACGCTGTCCTGCACATTTTCCAGCAGCTCACTGGTGTTCAGATCCAGCAGCACCATTTTGTTGCAGCCCAGCTCCGCCGCCAGCGCCACGATTTCCGGAAGCTGCATGATGTTCTGACGCATCACCACCGTGGCCATGCAGATCTCCGTTTCGCCCGCCGCCCGGAGCATCCGGGCGTTTTTCAGAAATGTATCAAAGCGCAGACCTTGCCGGATGCTTTCATAAGTCTGCGCATCGGCCGCGTCGCAGGATATCTGCACATCGCTGAAGGTCCTGTGCATGATCGCTGCCAATTCCGGATTCATGACCGAGAGGTTTGTATTGGTGGTCATGCGGATGCCATATTTCTCATAGATGGACATAAGCTCCATGATCTGCGGATGAAGCAGCGGTTCGCCGATGCCGTTGAGCGCAATATTCGTGGCATAGGGCAGATATTTTTCCAGCCGGCGAATGACCTCCATATCTATAAAGCCGCAGCCGTGGTTGCGCGTAAAATAGTGATTGCACATGATGCAGCGGCTGTTGCACACATCCGTGTGTTCGATCTGGAAAAGTTCCGGATAGTGATACACCTGCCGTCTCTTTTCAGCAAAATCACTTTGACTGAGTATCCGGTTTATAAATTTGGCGTCCTGATAATCAGCCTTTTGCATACTTCTCTCCCGCTCCGCAGTCAGCAGCGGAGCATCCCGAAGATCCAGAAGCCGTCCGCCGTGCTTCCACAGCACCGGGCCTTCTTTCTGCAGCAGACCGTTTCCGTCCGGCCCCACAAGGACATCGATATCAAATTGTTCCTCTAAGATGTTCACTTTTTCCATCGATCCGTGTCAATCCTCCGGTTCCATGATTTCCCGGCAGCTTTTTCCTTCGGGGATCACAAGATGATATTCCATGCCGAACACGAAGTTCACAAGGGAGTCAATACGCAGTTCGCAGCCGTTTTCCCGCAGATATTCCGCGTTTGCGGTGTATTCGGACACTTCGGTGACCACGACCGCATCCGCCTGCTGCGCGCAAAGCTCCTCCACGGACAGGATGGGCATCGTCCGGCCGAGATAGGAATAAGACGACAGACGGTAGATATCTCTGACCGCCACAGCCGCGAACTCGACCAGTCCTTTCAATTCCTTGGCCAAAAGCTCAGCCTGCTCGGATGCACCCCAAAGAATGATCTTTTTATATCCCCGAGCCTTCAGCCACTGCCCGCAGGAAACACCCTCCGCGCGATTTCTGATCCACTGGCTCATCACCTCGTGGCCCATGATGCCGGAGAAGCTATCGAAGTTATAACCGTTGTTTCTGCCGCAGCAGGGACAAACACTGACCATGTTATTCCGGGAGAAGCGCTTTTCCTTTTTCACATGCTCCACCGGATAAATCTCGCGGCAATGACAGCAGCGGACATCAAGCGTCAGATCATTTTCCTTTTCATGCACCGCCACGATCCGGCCGAAAAACACATTGTCGATGTAGGTCATGCGAATCACGCGGCGCATCTTGTCCCATTCATACTCACTCATGCGGGACATATTGATCTCCGGCATGCCTTCCCGGATAAAGCGCTCTTTATCCTTGATGATGCCGCGCTCCACGCTGTTTTTGAAATACGCCGAACCGGGATAGGCCATGATGTTCAAAAGGCGGATCTGATATTTCCGATGACGGTTCCACCAGTTGTAAGTGACCAGGAAGGAGTTCATATCCTCCGCTTCCGCGCCGAAGATGAAGTTTCCAAACACATGAAGCTTAAGTTCATACGAATCCCGGAGCGCCTGCTCGATCTGGCCGGGCCGGATGCGCTTGTTCATGTCCTCAAGAACATATTCGCACATACTCTCCAGTCCGAACTGAAGATGGGTGCAGCCGCTGTCACGCATAGCCTTCAACACCTCATAGCTTGCGAGCTCCACACGGATCTCGGCGACCCAGGGAATGTTATACGGCTTTATCCGGCGGCAAAAGGCCAGAATGGTCTCTTTCTTTCCGCCAAACAGTTCATCCATGAGCAGGATGCCGTTTATGTCGTATTTTCCAATCCACATATCCAGTTCCGCAAAGAAATTATCCAGCGAACGATTGCGGTACTGCCGCCCCAGTGTATGGAAGCAGAATTTGCAGCCGAACGGGCAGCTGCGGCCGAGAAACATGGGCAGCACGCGGGGCTGATCCGTATAAGAATAATCAAACAGCGCCGAGGTGTCGTAATTCTTTTCGTTTTCGAAATACTGCTCAATGCCCAATCCTTCATAGGACGGAAAGGGAATGTCGTCCAGATCGGGCACGACAGGACGGTCCGGCGTTCGGACGTTTCCCGCTTCTGCGCGGAACAGTATCCCCCGAACCTGGGAAAGATCGCCGCCACGGCCCAGAGTTTGCATAAGCTCCACCGTGGTAATCTCGCCCTCACCCAGAACGGCAACATCCGCACCGGTCATTTTCAGAAACAGATCCGGTTCGGAGGTATACCCCGCCCCGCCGCCGATGCACACAATACCCGGGCAGATCTCTTTTGCAGCCGCAAAACAGCGGCGGATATCCTCGTGATTGAACGTTGTTCCGCCGCAAAGGATGTAACCCGCGTCATTTTCCAGGATCAGGCCACGCAGAATATCCTGAATCTGCCCTTCGGCAAAATTCAGGTTGCAGCTCACCACTGGCAGCCCCGCATGCCGCAGAGCGCCGTTTATATAGGCCATCCCGGGCGGTATCAGCGCCTCGCGATGTATATAGTCCCCCTCCCGGGGGACGATCAAAAGAATCGTTTTCATCGGGGCAGCCCTTTCACGATCCAGTCTTCCAGCTTCTGGGGCGCGTTTCCGACCCAGTCAAAAAACTCCATATCCGTGCAATAGCGGCAAACAGCATTGGGCTGATTGACAAAATCCACAATGAACTCACCCGTGAGCGCAGGATCGTGCAAATCCAGTTTCCCCGATGCGGTATCCACCGCAAAGCCATACTTTTCCGCCAGCCATTCCAGAATTACCGGCACCGGACACAGGCTCAGCGTGCCGGCACGCAGAAAATTGCAGGCCCGGCTGTTGCAGTTCCAGAACGTCGTCTCCGGCTCCGAATCCGCATTCAGATTGACACGCTTGGCAAACTGCCGGATCTCCGCCGTAAATTCCCATCGGATCCCCTGCCGTTCAAAAAGGCTCTCCAATCGGTCCCGGATCCTTTCCGTGGGCGGATACATGGAAATATCCAGCGAAACATCCCACCGCCGCAGCGCCTCATACAGTTCCTCCCCCGTCCGCAGACAGAGAAGCCCGTTTGTGACCACGCGGATGTCCGAATCGGGATAGCATTCCCGGGCAATGCGCAGATATTCCGTAAGCTCCGGATTCAAAAGAGGCTCGCCGCCCAGAATCCGAAGCTTTGCAATGCAGGGGATCAGCTCCCGCAGGCGGCGCATATCCCGGGAAAATACCGCCACCGGAACATGGCTGTCCATCGGCATAAGCCCGGCACAATGGGAGCAGCCCTTGCAGTTAAGGTTGCAGTTATCCGTTATTTGTACTTCAAGATATTCCAGCCGGTTTCCCATTCAACGCATCCACCTGTCACTCAGTATAAAACCGTTTTCCATGCCCGGGATACGCCAGCTCCCGGGGCTGCAGCAGTTCAAGCTCAACCTCGCCGAAGAGCGCATTGAGTTCCGCAAGCATCGCCGGCGAAACCTCTGCCTCCGGCGGTTGTTCAAGGCGGATCGTCACACCATCCGGGCGACTGATCGCCTGATAGTCCATATAGAACCCGTATTTCATGGTGATTTCCTCCAGCATTACGGGGAAAACACGCTTTCCGTTTCGCTGGATGCAGTCCCCGAGGCGTCCCAGATGATAGAGTCTGTAATTATCCGACCCACAGGCACAGACACTGCGCTCAATGCGCATAATGTCGTCCGTCCAATAGCGCAGAAGGGGGAATCCCTTGTTCCACAGCGTGGTATACACGGCCACACCCGCTTCACCGGGCGCCACCGGCCTGCCGGTCCGCTCATCCACCAGTTCTATCATCAGATAGCGATGAAGGTAATGCTGACCGTTTCTCTGCCTGCACTCGCCGGCCATGGGCCCGAACATTTCGCTCATGCCATACATGTTATACACGGTGGCATCCCAGCAGTCTTCAATGAGCCTGCGCCGCCCGTTGGAGAGGAATCCTCCGCCCAGAATGATTTTCCGTACATCGGAGGCCCGGGTCTTTCGGACACACTCGGAATGGCCGGCTACCGCCGACACCACATCCGGCCGCGTCGCCACCACGGTCACCGGCAGCGTCGAGACCGTCTGCGCCATGTTCTCCGGGCTCGGTATCGGGCAATTCACATACCCCGCTCCCATAGTGGTAAACTGCCACATCATGGTATGCGCCATAACCCCCGTGTCAATGGGCGCGCAAACCGCCCCCAGATCCGTCGGAACAATGCCCAGTTCCGTATAGAAGGTCTTCACGAATTCCTCGTGGACCCGCTTGTCTTCCTTGCTGTAAACGTAGTAGGTTTTTTCGCCGGTTGTGCCGGAGCTTGAAAAGATGCCATAGACCTCATCTCTGGCACAGGCGGTACGATCGTAAGCGTCGCTGCTGCGCAGCTCGTCTTTATAACAGAAAGGGATCTGACAGAAGGTCTCATAGCTGTCAAACACCGATGCGTCTTTGATTCGCTTCGCATAAAACTCCGGCGCGTACAGCCCCCCCTCGTACAATTCCTTCAGTTTCTTCAGTTCATCCGTAAACAATCCGATTTCTGTCCTTCCCAATGTTATAGATTAATGACATGATACCGTATGCTTCCATAGTATTTGCCAAGCAGATGGAACACCAGTTCCACCACAAACAGGGGTGCATACCTCTCCCGCCGGAATACACCGGCAATATTTTTTCCCAGGGCCTTATAAAGATTCTTGTCAATGCTTATCTTGTTTGTGGAGTATACCTTCTGGAGCTTGGAGCTGGACACACCGTTTCGGAAGCTCTTCCGGCGGATCCCCCTCACGGTGACCGGCGAATGGGCCAGGATCTTTGCCGCGGGAACATACTTCAGCTTTGCGCCGGCATCCAGCGCGCGCCAGCACAGATCGATATCCTCGGCGTTGTTGGCAAAGAAATCGCTGAAGCCGCCCAGCTTCTCAAGCAGCTCCCGCTTGTAAGCGCAGCTGGCCGTAATGAACGCCGTGTTCAGGGTCTTCTCCGTCACATAATAGGGCTCCGGGCCGTATGACATCAGGATCTGAAGGGACACCTTTCCCCAGAATTCCTCGCAGAGATTGGCCGGCGGCGCCGGTTCAATGTAAGTTCCCAGGCCGTCGATATCCTCCTGCTCAAACGCGCGGCGGATCTCCGCCAGCCAGTCCTTGTCCGGAATGCAGTCGGCATCAATAAAAGCAATGACATCGCCCCGGGCAGCCTGGATGCCGGCATTTCTTCCGCCGGCGGCGTGACGTTTTTCGTTCGGCACCACGATCGCGCCAAGCTGCCGCGCGATCTCAACGGTCTTATCCGAGGAATTACCGTCGGCAACAATGATCTCCAGAGGCTGCTCCGTGCCGTCATTCAATGCCGTCAGACAGTTTGCGATACATCCTTCTTCGTTGTAGGCCGGAATGACAACCGAAAACTTCACACCAATCAACCATTCGGCCGCGCAGCATCCGCGCAAAACCACGCAGACAGGCGACCGCCTTTCGTTTTAAATGTACTTCTGAATCGGGTTTTACCGCACGCCCCGCTCTGCAAGGATCTGCAAAACCCGCGGCGCGGCGATCAAGAACCAGGAAGCAAACAGTTCCGGGCTCTCCACCAGCTTCCGCTCCAGCTCGGACATCGATATCCATTCGATGCTTTCGATTTCCTCCGGGTCGAAGGATATTTCACCGCTGTATTCCCCCAGAAAAACATGATCGAGCTCATATTCATAAAGACCATTGGCAAACGCCGTGCAGTAAACAAAAGAGAACAGCTCCTCTGTTTCGGCCCGTATTCCCAGTTCCTGCTCCAAGCGCCGTTCCACAGCCTGCTCCAACGTCTCGCCACAGCGGGGATGAGAACAGCAGGAGTTTGCATACAGTCCGCCGGAATGATATTTCATCGGATGACGCACCTGCAGAAGCATTCTGTCCCCATCGTACAGAAACACGGAAAAAGCCCGGTGCAGGATCGGCGCGCGGTGGGTATCCATTTTCCCTCCGCAACCGATTTCGTTGTCCTTCAGATCCACATGAATCAAATTTTCCGTCATAGCCGCTCCACCTGACTTCTGAAGTATTGGACCGTTTCCGCAAGTCCATCTTCCAGATCCACCATAGGCCGCCACCGGGTAGCCTCCTTCATGCGGGAAATGTCCGGACAGCGGCGCACGGGATCATCCGTAGGCAGCGGGCGGAACACGATTTTGGACGACGAACCACAAAGCCGGATAATCCTCTCTGCCAGATCCGCGATGGTGACCTCCTGGGGATTTCCGATATTCACCGGCAGATGGCAATATTCGCCCTCATAATTCATAAAGCGGACCATACCGTCCACAAGGTCGGAAATATAGCAGAAGCTCCTGGTCTGGCTGCCGTCGCCATAGATGGTAATATCCTCATTCCGCAGAGCCTGCAGGATGAAGTTCGACACGACGCGGCCGTCATCCAGCGCCATATTCGGCCCATAGGTGTTAAAAATACGGATCACGCGAATATCCACACCGTGCATACGGTGATAGTCAAAAAACAGAGTCTCCGCCGCCCGTTTTCCCTCGTCATAGCAGGCGCGGGGCCCGATGGGATTGACACATCCCTTATAGGTCTCCGGCTGGGGGTGAACGGTGGGGTCGCCGTAAACCTCGCTGGTACTGGCCTGAAGAATCCGCGCGGAAGTCTTTTTCGCCATACCAAGGGTGTTCAGCGCACCAAGGAAACAGGTTTTGATAGTCTTTATGGCATCATCCTGATAATGGATCGGACTGGCAGGGCAGGCCAGATTGTAAATTTGATCCACTTCAAGATACAGCGGCATGGTAATATCATGCCGCAAAAATTCGAAATAGGGACTGCTCATCAGGTCAACAATATTATCCTTGCTCCCTGTGAACATGTTATCCGCACAGACAACGTCGTGTCCGTCCCGGAGGAGCCGCCGGCACAGGTGTGTCCCGATGAATCCGGCGCCTCCGGTAACCAGTATTTTCTTTCTCATGCCGCTTCCTCTATGCATCAGGGTCAACTTGCTCAGGAAATCAACCCGTATTTTTCTTTCAGCAGGAATTTTGCATACCGCACCAGGCGCAGCGGGCCGAAACAAAGCGCATTGCTCCTGTCAACAAGCTGCACCGCAACGCACTGCTTTTCCCGGATGGACTCCAGGATATCACGCTCGGAATTGTCCCGCGCGAACACCATGGTGAAATGTCTGCCGCAAATCGGATCAATGGAGTAATTATGAGAATCCGTGCTCCCCAGATAGGCAATTCGATCCGGCGTGGCGCCGGCATCCACAGCGATCTGATACTGCTCCAGAGAGGTCATCAGTTCCCCCTCGGGAGAACCGGAAACCACCTCCACCGCATCGAACAGACCTTCCGAAAGCAACTTTTTCACCAGCGTGTGAGGTACATCCATG
>CAZQFN010000026.1:0-15423 GCA_964592685.1 uncultured Oscillospiraceae bacterium
CTGGATGAGGTTTTTCAGGATCAGCGCCGGATCATCCGAGGCGTAGAGATACTGCACCGGGTCGGAGATCTTGTATTCCACAAAGAAATCCACGTTCACGATGTTATAGTCGCCGGTGATCATGGTGCTCTCTTCCTCCACCACGGAATAATTCTCGCCGGAGGAGGCGGTGCGGTAGCCCAGTTCGATCTTCTGATAGACATTTACATCCACCTTCTCCACCTGCTGGATTCCAAAGGGGAGCTTGAAGTGAACGCCTGCGTCGGTCACGTCCGTGACCTTGCCGAAGGTGGTAACAACGGCCTGCTGCTTATCGTCCACGGTGTAGAAGCAGGTGGAGATGCCGATAAGCACCACCAATGCGACGATGAGGATGGGCAGGTATTTTTTGATGTTTCCACCGTTGGGGTTTATGACTTTTGTCTTTCCGGAAGGCCGGGGCCCCGGTGTGGGCTCCGGTTTCCAACGGTAATTTCCGTTTTGGTCCATAGTTATTCTCCTTTTGTGTGTATTTCTGCCAGCATGCTCTCCGCCTTGCTCTGAAGACGGGAGGAGGTCCAGGCCAGCAGCATGATGTGCAGCACCTGTTCCACGCGAGCCTTTGCTCCCGGCACCGGCTCCCGGTATTCTTCCAGACTTTCCCGGATGCAGCGAGTCAGCTCTTCCTCGTTTTCCATCCGGCCCTGGTAGCGGGCGGCTACCCGGAGAAAGGCGAAATACAGCTGGCTGTCGTCGATGCAGTCGTCGGACTCGTCGTCCAGGTGCCCGTTTATGTAGGACAGAAGCCCGCAGATATCCTCCATGGGCAGGGCGCTCTTGAGCATATTGATGATGATGATACGGCAGAACTGACGGCAGGTATAGCGCTTGTTTACCGGGGGCGGCAGAAACCCCCGCTTGACCCAGTTCTGCACGGCGTGGGCCTCCAGCCCGGTGGCCCGGGCCACCTGACTGCGAACCATGCCCCCGGCCAGAAACATGGAACGGATCATATCTTCCGCTGCTTCCGGCCGATCCCGGTGCGCTGTGAGCACTGTGCCCGGAACGGTCCATTCCATACGGATCACCTCCTTGTGTTGATATAAATTTAACACACAATCGCGTGATTGTCAATAGGGGTCTGATGATTATTTTGATGCGCTGCATTGCAAGCCTGTTTTGCCCGGGACAGTGGCAGGGAAAAGAAAAAGAGGCTGTCTCAGAATGAAGACTTCTGAGACAGCCTGCTGTCTGGCATCAACGACGCCGTATGCCGGCAGCCGCCCGGATGTCCGGGCGGCTGTGGTTCTGTTGGAGCGGGATCAATAGTAGTAGCTCTGGGAGTAGATGTTCTGAGATTCTACAAAAGAGCCGCCAGACGTGTATACGGTGGCAGACGCTGCGGTGCGGTAATAGTAGCCGGAGGTAACATACCGGGATTTGTCCATTGTAACTTCGCCGGTACCGGAGCCGCTCCAAGTCTTTACGGGAGTCCAGTAGCCATCTTCATAACGCTGAAGAGTTATATTGAGATAAATCGTATAGGATGTGTTTGCAGTCTCCACGAAGCTGTAGCAGGAGGCCTTGCCGCTGCTGTTGACACCTACGGAAACATAGAAATCCATAATGTTAACATAGCGGGGGGAAACAGCAGTTACTTCTTCTGCGGCGCTGACAGGCATGATCAACATGGAAGACAGAAGTAGCACAAGAGCAATGAGAGAGATAGCTTTTTGTTTCATTGTAACGTGTTCTCCTTTTTTAGTGTAAAAAGGAAACGTAAAATGCGCATATGCGATACATTACCAACTGACAGAGACACTTTCTGCTACTTGAATCAAAGAATCGACATCAACCGTTGAAGAGGTTACAAGAATGTATGTACCAGTAATACTATCTGCCCAGCTGATGCGTAGAATACTGTCCTTTTCCACTAGTAGCGCAGGCTGAGCTTGGATGAGGATATCAGTGCAGGTGTCTGTTTCCTCTATGTCTATGCTATAAAGAGACTGATACTCTGTGAACACCCGCACACGAATCAAATCACCATCAGCATTGGTGCAGTCAACGGTGGTTTGGAGGCGGTCTTGTACAGGCGATAAAGTGCCATATCCCTCCGGCAACCATCCAACCGTCACATTAGGCATAAACGCAGAAATTTCAGGCGCGGCAGATTCATCCTTCACAAGCTGGAAAGATGCGGCTCTTTCGTCCAAATCCATGAGAACATTCAGCGTGCCTGCCCGGAACTCCGGGGACAGGGCATAGGCCGCGCCGAACAGCGCCGCCATGATGGCGACGGTCGCGGCGAATTGCAGAAAGACTTTGCCGACCTTTTTGAAGGCGAAGTGCTGCGAATTGCGGCGCAGCTCCCGGTATATGAGATTCAGATTTTTGCGCTGGAGCGTCTCTGGTACGGCGGCTTCCGGATCGTTCTTCAGGCGCTCGTTCTCCTCCAGAAGCTGTTCGCCCCGCCGCCGGGCGAAGTCGTTCATCCACATGGCAAAGAGAGCGTCCTCATAGTTTTCCTCGATGCGTTCACGGTTGGTCATAGCAATAATCAATCCTTTTCATCTCCGCCAGAGCGTTCCGGCGGGCTCGCGTAAGCTTCATACGAACACTGCTGGGCTTGCAGTTCACAAATTTGGCCAGTTCCTCGTCGCTCAGATCAAGTATATACCGCCCTTCCAGGAGGATTCTGTCGTTTCGGGAGAGTTTGGGCCAGATCGTGTCCAGACTGTTTCTCATCTCGCTGAGAGCGACCATGTCCTCCACGGTGGAAACATCATTGCCGGGCGGGATCTCATCGGGATCCCAGCCGGATGGGCTGATATGCTTCTGGACCACGCTGCGGTGCTTGGCGAAGTTAATGGCTGTGTTCCTGGTAAGTATAACAACGGAGAAGGGTAAAGTGCAACTGTCAAGTTTCCGAAGATAAGCGACGTATTTCACAATTCTGACCAAGGTGTCCTGTACGATATCTTCTTTATCCTGCTGGTTGGCGGTGAATTTGCCGGCGGTGGCATACATGAGACGATCGCAGTTGGCATACAGCCTGCAGAGAAATTCGGCATCTTCCGGGGATTCAACGGCAAGGAGAATGATGGGAAACATAGGAACACCTCGTTTATACAGACATGCTCATACAAAAAAGAAACGATGAGGGGGTTTTTCATGAAACGTCAGGGGTCGGGCCCGGATTTTGCGGTATTCTGGGCGATAAACAGCATAAGAACAAAAAAATATTAGGCGATATGTCGGAATTGTGATAGAATCATACAAGGTGTCTGGCGGGCGGATTCATCCGTCCGAATATCGTATAGGCGGAGGGAATAGAGAGATATGATACCTTTTGTGATCCTTGCCATAGAGGATGAGGGCGACCGCACCTTTATGACGGACGTATACTTGCAATATGAACGGCTGATATGGGCGGAGATCCGAAAAATCCTCAAGGATCATCCCGATGCGGAGGATGTGTTCCAGACCTGTCTTATGAAACTTGTCCGGCAGGTGAAGAAGCTGCGCAGTCTGACATCGGAGAGGGAACTGGTCAACTACATCATGACGGCGGCACAGCATACGGCGCTGGACGCGGTTCGGGGGAAGAAGAATCAGCCCATGGAATCGATCGACGATGAGGAGTGGGGCGGACGGTATTCTCTTCATACGGAGGATGATCTGGAAGAACTGCTCTACCGGCGTGAATCCGTGGCACAGCTGGAAGCCGTCTGGCCGCTTCTGGATGAGCGCAGTCGTTATCTTCTGGAGGGGAAGTATTTCCTGGATCTGACCACCCGTGAAATGGGTGCGGTTCTGCACATCACCCATGACAGCGTGCGGGTGGAACTGTCCCGGGCCAGAAAGAAAGTCAGAAAACTTCTGGAAGAGCATTGCGCCATGACAGCGCTTTGATATGAGAATATGCAAAACAGTAAAGGACACAGTCTGTTTCCGGTTGGACAGACTGTGTTTTTTTATTTTTGTTTTTGTTGTTGCAAAATCGGGGCTGAGTTGTTTATATTAATAATTCCCTTTTTTGCGCAGGAGCATGGCCGACCGGTTTCGAGGAGGATGGGGGATGCTGTTTTTCCTGCATACAGCGATCGCTGAAACAGAAAAGGAGTATAGCTATGACAATTGGAAAACGGCCCGAGACATGGAGTATAACAGGGAGGGAAATGTGCTGCGGCAGGATTGTGCATACCGGAATATCGGTACGGTCTGCGGATATAACGGTACCCACTTATCCCCGGAGGGATAGTATAATGATGTCGAAAGGAGGTGGAGCTTGTGGGAATTCAGCAGAATGTGGCGCACATGATGCGGGCCTTTAAGGCCGAGCGGCATAAATCCACAGCCGAGTTTTCCGAAGAACTGGAGATCTCCCGCTCCACCTTGCAGGAGTATCTGAACGGAACGGGAAATCCCAGCGTGTCCATGCTGGATCATATCGCAAGAAAGCTGGAAGTTGATCCGATGGTTCTGGTGTCCGGGGCGTTTTCACAAAAGCGGGTCGATGTGGTTTTGCTGATGTTCCGCACGACAAAGGTGGTGGCGCAGTTGCCGGAAGAGAAGAGACGGACCTTTGCGCGGCTGTTTCTTCGGATAGTGTCCCTTTGGGAAGAGGAAGAGCAATGAGGGAGAAAGGAGCATGGTCCGGATATACATACGAGGAGGCGGCCAGCGCCCAAAGCTACCGCTGCCCGCTGGAGGTCAAGGAAATTGTGTACTTCCGGCGGGGGAAGGTGTGTTATCCCAGATGTCCGCGGTGCCTGAATACCTTTGAAAGGGAGTATACAGCCTTTTGCGACCGCTGCGGTCAGCGTCTGGAATGGAAGGCCTTTGATCACGCTGTGATCATAATGCGATGAGAAACATGTGCAAAACAGGGTGGCATGCCGGCTGGTGTGCCACCCTTGCTGTTGCGGTATGCAGGCTGCGCTTTTTGAGTGAATGCGCAGTTGGCGTTTTTGCGAATGAGGAGCCATAGGCGGGGGACTAGACCAGAATGTTCATCTTTTTGGCTTCGAAGCGAAGGGAATCCCGGAAGTCGGGGTGGGCGATGGCGATCAGGGCCCTGGTTCGCTGGGACAGAGTCTTTCCCCGGAGCTTTGCGATGCCGTATTCCGTGACGATGCAGTCCACGTCGTTTTTGCTGGTGGACACCACGGAGCCGAGGGGAAGCACGGAGCCGATCCGGCTCACGGTGCCGCCCTGTGCCGTGGAGGTGAAGGCGATAAAGCTTTTGCCTCCCATGGATTCCACCGCGCCGCGGACATAATCGGTCTGGCCGCCGGTGCCGGATATGTGCCGTGTGCCCACGGATTCGGAACAGACCTGGCCGTAAAAATCCACGCACAGGGCGCCGTTCACGGACATGAAGTTTGGGTGCCGGGCAATAACTCTGGGGTCATTGGTATAGTCCACCGGGGGAAATTCAAAAAGGTCGTTTTCGTGGAGAAAATCATACATCTCCCGGGAGCCGTAGGCCAGGGTGGCCACGGTTCTTCCCGTATGGATGGGTTTGTTCCCGTTTGTCACGGCACCGCATTTTATGAGATCGATCATGCTGTCGGTGAGAAGCTCCGTGTGGATGCCGAGCCCCTGTTTGTCCCGCAGTGCGCTGCCGACGGCCTCCGGGATGGCGCCAATGCCCAGCTGGAAGGTGGCGCCGTTGGGGATCTCCTCCGCAATAAGACCACCGATGATGCGGCTGGTCTCATCCGGCTGCACCCGGGGGGCAATGGGGAGCGGCGCGCTGCGGACACAGAAGCCTGTGACCTGGGAAATGTGAACAGCCGGCGAGTGCAGCCCGCGGGGCATGTGATCGTTGACCTCCAGATAGACGCGGGCGGAGTTTTCCAGCATGGCCTGAGTGTTGGAGCCGTTTACGCCGATGCTGAAGAAGCCGTTTTCGTCCATGGGGGCGACTTCCAGAAAGAAGGCGTCCATCCGGGGGAGGGTGCGGGCGTATACGGGCATTTCCCGGTAGTGGCAGGGGAGAATGTCGCCGAGACCCCGGTTCGCCGCCGTTTTTGCCCAACTGCCGGAAAACCAGGAAACGCCGTGGAAATAGGGGGCGATATCCTCCTGATAGCAGGCGAGGGGGTGTATGTCCAGACTGGTGTGGAGCGTCACATCCCCGATTCGGTGCTCCCGAAGATATTCGCCCACGGTCTGAAGCAGGGCATAAGGAGTGCCCAGACAGATGTCCGTGCAGCAGACCCAACCGGGCCGGATCTGCGCCGCGATCTCCTCGGCGGTCATCTGCTTTTGGTTCCAAAGCTCATGAAAAGTGTTCAAATGTGTTCTCCGTTTTCTGTGAGTGTTATTGCACGCAGGCCATGCCCTGCTTCAGCGCTTCCAGATTCAGCGGGATGAGGTTTGCCTTTTTGCCCGCGAACATCTCTTCGATCATGGTCTCGATGGTCTCCTGCTTGAGGGCCTTTGTGGCGGCGATATAGGCGCCCAGCATCACCATGTTGCTGACTTTGGCGTTGCCAAGCTCTTCGGCGATCCGGTCACAGGGGATATAGTATGCCTTGACATCGCCGCGGCTGACCTTGTCCGGGACGATGCTGCTGTTGATGAACACGGCCCCGCCGGGGACAACCGTGGGTTCAAACTTTGCCAGGGAGGGGCGGTTCATTACGATGATCTCCGAGGGTGTTTCCGTCATGGGGGCGCCGATGGGTTCATCGCTGAGGATCACGGTGCAGTTAGCGGTGCCGCCGCGCATCTCCGGGCCGTAGGAGGGAACCCAGGATACCTCAAGCCCCTCCGCGATGCCGGCCTCGGCCAGATTCTTTCCGATGGACATGACGCCCTGGCCGCCAAAGCCGGACAGGATGATCTCTCGCTTCATATCACTGCACCTCCGTGTCCTTGATGACCCCAAGGGGATAATAGGCAGCCATGTTTTCCAGCAGCCATCGGTTGGCCTCCACGATGTCCATGCCCCAGTTGGTGGGGCATGCGGCCAAAACCTCCACGAAGGTGAACCCCTCGCCGGCCATCTGCTTTTCAAAGGCCTTTTTGATGGCTCTCTTTGCCTTGTTCAGATGGGGAATGTCCGTCACGCACACGCGCTCGGCATAAACAAGACCATCCAGCGTGGAGAGCATCTCCGCTACCCGCATGGGCATGCCGGCCTGGGCCGCGGTGCGGCCCAGAGGGGCCGTGGTGGCGCGCTGGCCGATGAGGGTGGTGGGGGCCATCTGACCGCCGGTCATGCCGTAGATGGCGTTGTTGATGAAGATGGTGGTGAATTTCTCCCCGCGCATGGCGGCGTGAACGATCTCCGCCGCGCCGATGGAGGCGAGATCGCCGTCGCCCTGGTAGGTAAACACCGGCTGCGTGGGGTGAAGACGCTTGACGGCGGTGGCAACGGCAGGGGCCCGGCCATGGGCCGCTTCGATGGTATCGCAGGCAAAGTAGTTGCCGGCCAGAACGGCGCAGCCCACGGGACAGACGGCGATGGCCGTTTCCACGGCGTCCATTTCCTCCAGGACCTCAGCGATCAGCTTATGGACGATGCCGTGGCTGCAACCAGGGCAGTAGTGGAGCTCGGTGTCCTGCAGACCTTTGGATTTGGCATAGATCGTCTTCATATCACATGACCTCCTGATAAGCGGTGCGGGCGGCTTGCTCGATCTCGGAGACGGTGGGGATGATGCCGCCGCTGCGGCCGTAGAACCTCACGGGCCTGCGCTCGGAAACAGCCAGCTTAACATCGTCGAGCATTTGGCCCAGACTCATTTCAACGGTCAGAAATACTTTTACGGTGGGGCTTTCCGAAAGCTCCCGCAGTCGCCGGGAGGGGTAGGGCCACAGGGTGATGGGGCGGAAAACACCGGCCCGGATGCCCTGTTTGCGAAGATTTTCGGCAGCGGTCCGGGCAATGCGGGCGGGGGTGCCATAGGCCACCAGAATGATCTCCGCATCCTCGGTCATGGTCTCCTCCCAGCGGCATTCGTTCTGTTCCATGGCGGCGTATTTCTCCGCCAGGGCCAGGTTGTGCGCCTCGCAGGCGGGGGCCTCCAGGAAGAGGGAGGTTATGAAATTGTTGTGCGCCCGGCCGCCGCGGCCGGAGGCGGCCCAGGTCTTTTCCGGCAGAGCCCGGGGCGTGTAGTCCTTCCATACGATGGGCTCCATCATCTGGGCGATGAGGCCGTCCGCCAGAATCATGACGGGGTTTCGGTACTGGTCAGCGATGTCAAAGGCCTCCTGGGTCAGGTCGACGGCCTCCTGGAGATTGGAGGGAGCCAGAACGACGGTTCGGTAATCGCCGTTGCCGCCGCCGCGGGTCGCCTGATAATAATCGCTCTGGGAGGGCTGAATGGAGCCGAGACCGGGCCCCCCGCGCATTACATTCACAATGACCGCCGGCAGCTGGGCGCCGACCATATAGCTGATGCCCTCCTGCTTCAGACTGACGCCGGGGGAGGAGGACGAGGTCATCGCTCTCACGCCGGAGGCGGCGGCACCGTAGACCATGTTGACCGCGGCGAGCTCCGATTCCGCCTGGATGAAAACGCCGCCCGCTTCGGACATCTTTAAAGACATGTATTCCGGGATCTCGTTTTGAGGAGTGATGGGATAGCCGAAGAATCCGCGACAGCCGGCCCGGATCGCGGCCTCCGCGATTGCTTCGCTGCCTTTCCAGATTTCTCTTTTCATGGGAGCGCCTCCTGTTCAGTCCTTTTGAATGGTGATGATCGAATCGGGACAGATCTTTGCGCAGCTGGCACAGCCGATGCAGGTGGTTTCGTCGGTGCATACCACCGGGTGATAGCCTTTCAGATTCGCGGCGGTGTCCAGCGTCAGGATGTGTTTGGGGCAGAGTGAAATACAGAGACCGCATCCCTTGCATCGATCGCGCTGGAATGTCAGATGGATTGCCATATACAAGTCTCCTTTTCAATGGTTTATTCCCATGGTTTTTTCATATACAGTTCAAGGGGGAAGACCGGCGCCACATGGCCGTGGGCCACGTCGGCAAGTCTTCCGGGTACCGCGTGGCAGATGATCGGGATCCCCGTCTCAGCGGATACCTCCCCGGCCATGGCCGCGCCGGTCAATATATCCTCCAGTTCCGTTTTGTCGCAAAGATGGGTGTTGTTCACCAGCCCGCCGATGGCCATGCCGGCGGCGGACTCAATGCTTCGGAGGTAGCGTATCGTTTTTTCGGCCGTGTTCGTCAGGGGACGGTTTGCGTTGACAACACACAATACGCGGGCGCCGCAGTCCTTGAGACGGTGGCGGTAGCGGGCCAGAACACGGGCACCGGCGGCGTCTCCGCCGATGTCCAGAACGCCGTGAATCGCGGGATCGTCCATCAGCGCCATTACATCCGGCGGCATGGAGGGGAGATCCGCGTCCGCGCAGGTCTGAGAGCTGGAAATGAGGCGGATGTTCCGCGCCCGCAGCAGCTCCGCGCATTCCCGGGAGCGGAAGTATGGATCCACAACATCCAGATCCGCCAGCGCCGTGGGGCTGTGACGCTCCGCCAGATGCAGGGCGAGGTTGACGGCGAACTCGGTCTTTCCGCTGCCGAAGTGGCCCACGACAACGGTGAGGCGGGATGCCTCCGGCCAGTCTGCGGGGGTGTAAGACATGATGACGGCCTCCTTTTCGTCCGAGAGGGAAGGATACGTGTCGTACAAAAAGTGGGTTTGATAAATGTTTGTCTATCTGAGAAAACTATATCATCCCGAAACAAAGAAATCAAGGACAGCGGTGCAAATTATATCGCTTTGCGGGTGATTTGCGGAGGGGACAGGGGAAACGGCTCGAAACGCATGCGGTATAGTATATGAGATTCGGAAATCTTCTGCCAAAGCCGGTTTTCTCCCCCGTGCGGGTGTGCTATACTGAAGAAAAACGCCGAGAGGTATCTGTATGGAAAAGATCTATCGCACAGCGTGCCACATATGCCACGGCTCCTGCATCGCGCAGGTCACCGTGGAGGCCGGAAAGGTGACTCGGGTTCAGCCCGACCCCAAGGGGATCTTCAACACCGGGCGTATGTGCCCCAAAGGGCTCAGCAGTCTGGAACTGATGTATCACCCGGACCGGCTCACACATCCCATGAAGCGGGTCGGGGAGCGGGGGGAAGGCCGTTTTGAGCGCATTACCTGGGAGGAGGCTTATGACATCATCGCGGAGAACCTTCTGCGTATTGAGCGGGAATACGGCATGGAGGCGGTGGCCATTGCTCAGGGAACCGGCCGCCATCATCTGCCCTATACGGCCCGGTTCGCCAACGCCATCGGAACCCCGAACTGGTTTGAACCGGGCTCGGCCCAGTGCTTTTTTCCCCGGATCCATGCCGGTGCGGCCACCTTCGGATTCGCCCCGGCGGCGGATTATTACAGCGATGTCACCCCGGAGATCATGCTGGTCTGGGGCTGCAACCCCAGTGTGTCCGGCGCGGACGGAGAGAGCCGCTATTGCTTTTTGGACGCTCTGAAAAAAGGGACGCGCCTGGTGGTCATAGATCCCTGCCGGAACAATCTGGAGCCGTATGCGGAGCATTTTCTTCAGCTCCGCCCCGGCACGGACGACGCCCTGGCCATGGGCATGCTCCATGTGCTGATCTATGAGGATCTTTACGATCACGAGTTCGTGGAAAACTGGTGCTACGGCTTTGAGGAACTGAAGGAGCGCACCGCGGGCTATACGCCGGAGCGCGTCGGGGAGATCTGTGGCCTGACCGCAGAGGAGATCCGGGCCGCGGCCCGCTGTGTCGGGCGCGGGAAAACCGTGTCCATGGAATGGGGCTGTGCCATCGAGCACACACCAAATTGCTTCCAGACGGTGCGGGCCATCGCGCTTATTCTGGCGGTGACCGGAAATATCGACAAAAAGGGCGGCTTTATTGAGAGCATGCATGTGCTGGACGAGCCGGAGCTTCTGGAGGATCATCTGGGGGATGAGCAGCGGGCCAAGCGTCTGGGCGAGCACCACAAAATGCTGGCCGGTGCCCACAAGCCCTTTTCCTCCGCCCATATCCCCACGGTGTTCGAGGCCATGCGCACGGGGAAACCCTATCCCGTGCGGGCGCTGATGCTGTGCGGCAACAACGGACTGATCGGCTTTGCGGACAGTCACAAGACGCTGGAGACCTGGATGGGGCTGGACTTCATCTGCTGCCAGGACCTGTTTCTGACGCCCTCTGCGCTATTGGCGGATGTGGTGCTGCCGGTCTGCTCCTGGCTGGAGGTGGATTCCCTCACCGCGGGCCCCGGCGGCGCGGATCATGTGATCCTGTGCCAGCAGGCCGTGGTGCCGCCGCTGGGCGAGTGCAAGACCGATGAGACCATTTTCATGGAACTGTGCCGGTGCATGGGAAAGGACTGGGGTGCGGACCGTCTGGACGAGATTCTGGACAAGCGGCTGGACCGGCTGCGTACCTTCCCCGGATATGAGGACTATACTTTGGAGAAGCTGCGAAAGACCGGCTGGGTGGCGGTGCCCATCGAATATGAGCAGTACCGCAAGCGCGCGGCCCGGGGTGAAAAGCCCTTTAACACGCCCACCGGGAAGGTGGAGCTGTATTCCACGATGATGGAGTCCTTTGGGTTTGACCCGCTGCCCGGGTATCAGGAGCCGCCGGAAAGCCCGGTAAGCCGGCCGGAGCTGGCGGAGGAATATCCCCTGGTGCTGACCACCGGCACCCGGATCAATGCGTTCTTCCTCTCCGAGCACCGGCAGATCCCCTCCCTTCGCAAGCTGAATCCGGAGCCGTTGGCAACGCTCCATCCGGAGACTGCTGCCCGATACGGTATCCGGGACGGGGAATGGATGTTTGTTGAGACGCCCCGCGGCCGGATCACCCAGAAGGCCCGGGTGACCGACCGGATGAAGCCCGGCGTGGTGAACTGCCAGATCGGCTGGTGGATGCCGGAGGCGAAGGATAAGCCCTATTTCGGCGCCTTCGAGGTGAATGCCAATGTGCTGACCACCATGGAACCGCCCTTTGACCCGTGCATGGGAACTTATCAGCTCCGGGCCATGCTATGCCGGATCGCGCCCAACCCGGATGGGCTCGACTGAGGGCGGGGGAGATAAAGAAACGGACCTTTGCAGAAATGGTGATTCTGCAAAGGTCCGTTTTTGAGTGAAGTGGTGCGGGCGGTTCGCCGAGCGGGCTGCCTTACGCATGCTTCAAAAAATCTATTAACTACTATGGTTGCAAATACTTCGTTGTGTCGCGATGGTAAGCAGAGTATCCCCGAGCTGCGTCAGAGCCGAGCCCAACAGAGCCATTTCATCCTCGGTCAGCTTGCAGGCAAGTGCATTGGCAATGGCAGTGATGGATGCGGTCAATTCACATGAATTCACGAGAGACTCACCCCTACACTATCATATGAATATACGGCTGGGAGGTGTATGCTTGCCACTTCTTTAGTCACAATTTGGGAGTCTGAATATCGGTTTTTGTTGCGGTTTTCTCATAAAGAACAAACTTCAGATTACGGTCGCATACCGCCAGAAAAACGTCCTGCGCAGAGTGGATGTTGCGCTGTTTCAACTGCTTGTCCAGCCAGGTCAGATCCAGTCCCATGCGTTTCAGATTATCCTCCAGAATGCGGCCATCCATGATCAGCTCCGTGAAGAGCAGTTCCTGTTCCGGAGCCAGATTCATGTCGTTGGGCGTAGCAGGCCGCTGGCTGCTTACCGGGAGGATCGTAAGTTTTCCGTTATATTCAAAAACAGCAGTTTGGATGCTTGTCAGATCGAAATATCCTTGCTGTCTGCACATGACCATGAACTCGCTCAAATCCAGTCTGGCCTTTTTCAGGTTTTCTCTGTACAGTTTTCCGTGATCCATGAGGATAGTAGGTGTTCCGTTGAGATACTTGCGCGATCTTGGAAATTTGTTGGAAATGACGCTCAGTAACAGTGTAACTCCGCCGTAAATTATCATTGCAGTGAGCGGTTTCCAGGGCTCCTCCAATTCTGTGGCCATTTCAGCCGCAATGGAACCGATGGTGATCCCCGTAATATAATCAAAAAAATCCAGCTGGGAGATTTGTTTGTGTCCGATAAGCTTGGTCGTCAAAAACAATACTCCAAATGACCCCAATGCAGTCAGGCAAAGCGTCAGAAAACGCATGCAACATTCCCCCTTTCTCTATATTCTGGCTAAAACTTTGGCGAACATACACGACCAGACTGCTCTACCCCCCAAAAAAGCCGTTCACCGAAAGACTTATGGCTGAGTTTCCTCCAACCGAGTTTTTTAAGAAATACACATGAAACAATATGAAATCTCATAAAATGACTCTGAGAGGTGATTCTTTTGAAACAAGGAAAACGGAAACTGATTATCTGCATTGCCATTCCACTTGCGGTAGGCGGAGTCTCTGCGTGGCTGACCAAGGGAAGTATGGCCGCGTTTGCGGGTCTCAACAAGCTGCCTCTATCCCCGCCGGGCTGGCTCTTCCCGGTGGTGTGGACGCTTTTGTTTGTCTTGATGGGAATCGCATCCTATCTGGTACTCACATCGGAAGAACCACAACGGGTCACGAAAGACGCACTGTGGCTGTATGGACTGCAGTTGGCTGTCAACTTTTTCTGGTCAATTTTCTTTTTCAGGCTGTCCCTCTATTTGTTTTCGTTCATTTGGCTCGTTATTTTATGGAGCCTTATTTGGGCAACCGCCCGCCGATTTTATCGCATTTCGCAAACGGCAGGATATTTGATGCTTCCCTATTTGGTGTGGGTTGCATTTGCCGGATATTTGAATTTAGGTATCTATCTGCTGAACTAAACAAAGAGAGAACCCGGGATGTTTGCACATTGGGCTCTCTCTGCGAAGAAGGAGCATTGAGGATTCTGAAAAGAATCTCAATGCTCCTTTGTAATACTTGAAGAATATGCTACGATGGAGAAAGTGTTTGTTCAATAAATAGTGACAAATTGGGAAAAGGGAAGAGCTATACTTTTAAAAGGTGGTGTGAATGCAAAAAGGATAAAAAACCAGTTATTGACCACATAAACGAAGCGGAAAACGCAATGATACCGGATGATAATTTGATAGTACTACACGTGCATTTTATAGAATCATCAGGAAAAAGTCAACTCAAAACGGTAACAAATTGAAAAAATTCTCTGTTTTCGTCGGAGAAATATCGCTTCCGCCACCATTTGTGGTCAGTTTTTATCGTCAAGAGCATTTAATGCACGGCATGTTGCACAGAAAGAGAGGAAACGTTATGCCAAGAAGAGGCGAATGCATCTATAAGAGAAAGGATGGACGGTGGGAAGCGCGCTATGTGAAAGAAGTCGCACCCGATGGGCGGAAAAAGTACGGCTCTCTGTATGCTCACAGCTATCGCACAGCAAAGGACAAGCAGCGGCAGATGCTGCAGACATTGCCGGAGAAGCGCAGCGCCGCAGAGGACCTTTGCGTATCCGATATGATGTACCGATGGCTGGCCCACATTCATACCCGGGTAAAGCCGTCAACTCTCCAGAAATACGAATCCCTTACCCACAATCATATTCTTCCGGAGTTGGGAAACTTTCCCCTGTCACGCATTTCAAGAGCCTTGCTGGAGGAATTTGCGGAGAAGTGCTCAAAGACCGGTCGCATCGGCGGCGGCAACCTCTCCCGGAAAACTGTCAATGACATTCTTATTGTCCTGGGACTGGCCATGAAATTTGCAGAAGAAGAGTGGGATTTCACCGCGCCAAAGATTCAGCTGATGCGGGAGGAAAAGCGGGAAGCAAGGGTGCTGACGCAGGAGGAGCAAAGCTGTCTTACATCAAGCCTTCTTGAAGAAATGGATATTTACAAGTTCGGCATCCTCCTGGCGTTGTACACCGGCATCCGTGTTGGCGAGCTTTGCGCGCTCCAGTGGGAGGATGTTACGGACGATTGCTTGTATGTAAGCAAAACCATGCAGCGGCTGCGGCAGCGAGAGAGCGGAAAAACAGATCTTGTTGTCGGTTCACCCAAGAGCAGTTCCTCCCGGAGGAAAATACCTCTCCCCGGATTCTTGCAGCCCTATGTGGCGCAGTTTCGCATGCCCGGCGGATATGTCATTCAAACCCCGCGGAGGGAACACACGGAACCCCGAAGCATGCAGTTTAAATTTAGTCAGATCGCATCCCAGTGTGGACTGAGCAATGTCACTTTTCATACGCTGCGTCACACTTTTGCCACAAGGTGCATCGAGTCTGGATTTGACGTGAAGACGCTGTCGGAGATATTGGGACATGCAGATGTAAAGACCACGCTGAACCGCTATGTCCATTCATCCTTTGAGCTGAAGCGGAAGAACATGGAAAAGCTCTCTTTTCCATAAGTATATTGCATCCGGTTTTATCCATATGAATGCCGCGTGTTTTAAATCTTTATATGGTCAAAAAGTTGGTGGGGCTGTAAAATAACGTCCCCCAAGAAATGGTGGGTCTCTGAAAGGAGATCCA
>CAZQFN010000027.1:0-15104 GCA_964592685.1 uncultured Oscillospiraceae bacterium
AGCTGGCGACCTACAGCCGCCGGGAGGAGATCGCCATCATGAAGATGGTGGGCGCCTCCAACTGGTTCATCCGCTTCCCCTTTGTGGTGGAGGGACTTGTGCTCGGCCTTCTGGGCGGCATTCTGGCCTTCTTCCTGGAATGGGGCATCTATGACATCGTGGCGAACAAGGTCATGACCGGCATGATGGGCAACATCATGTCCGTGATCCCCTTTGCCTCTGTCAGCACGGTCGTTCTGCTGGTCTATCTTGCCGTCGGCTTCGTTGTCGGCGTGTTTGGCAGTTCCATCGCCATCCGGAACTATCTCCGGGTGTGATACAAGGAGTTTTTCATGCGCAATAACAAAAAATTCGTCCGCGTCACGTGCATCGTGCTGGCGGCGCTGATGGTGCTGGGCCTGTTTGCCGCGGCCCTCAGCTCCATGGCCTATGCCGACAGCGCCTCCATCAAGGAGGAGATCAACGCCCTCACCGGCGAGCAGGAAGAGATCCAGGCGCGGATCGAAGAATATGAGGCCGAAATCCGGGACATCGACTATGAAAAGGCCAATGTTCTGGAGAAAAAGGCCGTTCTGGACCAGAAGAATCTCCTGGCCCAGGAGGAAATCCAGGTCATCGAGGACCAGATCGAGATCATCGACGGTCTTGTGACCAACATGCAGCTGGATCTGGAAGCCGCCAGGGATGAAGAGGAATACCAGCGGGAGCGCTGGCTGAGCCGTCTTCGCGCCATGGAGGAGAGCTCCACCCTCGGCTATATCGAAGTGGTTTTCAACGCCACCAGCTTTTCCGATATGCTCACCCGGCTGGACCTGGTGAACGAGATCATGGAATACGACCGGGATCTGGAAGCGGCCTATGTGGCCGCCCGGGAGAACGTGGAATATCTGGAGGCCGAGGCCGAGGTGATGTTCGCCGAGAACGAGGCCAAGAAAAGCGAACTGGAAACAAAGAAGGCCCAGCTGGAGGCGGATATTGATGCCGCCAACCAGCTCATCGCCGAGATGGAAGCCGATATCGAGTCTCTGAAGGAACTGCAGGCTCTGGAAGAAGAGGCGGAGGCTGTGGTCAAGGCCCAGATCGCCGAGCTGGAAGCGGAATACGAAGCCGCCCGCGCCGCGGAGATCGCCGCCTGGGAGGCTGCCCAGGCCCAGCAGAACCAGAATAATTACAGCGGCGGTGACGCCAATGTGGACAGCAGCGGCAGCAGCGGCAGCACGACCCTTCTCTGGCCCAGCTACTGCACCACGGTCACCTCCTATTACGGCAACCGTCTCCACCCGGTGTACGGTTACTACAAGTGGCATAACGGCATCGACATCGGCGCCTCCGGCAATACGGCCATCTGGGCCCCTGCCAACGGCACCGTCATCACCTCCGGGTATGACAGCGGCTATGGCAACTACGTGGTCATCCGCCACGACAACGGCTATTACACCCTCTGCGCTCATATGTCCTCCCGGGCCGTGTCCGCGGGGCAGTATGTGAGCCAGGGCCAGACCATCGGCTATGTGGGCTCCACCGGCGTGTCCACGGGCTATCACATCCATTTCGAGGTCTGGGACAGCAACCGCAATTCCATCAACCCCTTGGGTATGGGTTATATCTACGCGTAAACACAGGGAACCACCATCCGGGCGGCTGCGGTCGCCCGGATTTTTGAGGTATATCGGTGAATAAAGATTTTTGGAAAAACGATTTTCTGCCGGTTCTGATCGCCGTGCTCACGGGTATGATCCTGGCTGTATCGATTTTTGTTGTCTTCTGTGGCGGCTTTAAAAACGCTCTGGCGGCCTTTCGCTACGGGAATGGATTGGGTGTCATCCGGAATAATTACGTCGCGGAGAGCGACGCAGAGACTATGACAGACGCGGCTCTTTCCGCGGTGGTGAACAGTCTTGGCGATAGCTGGAGCTATTATATGGATGAGGAGACCTATGAGGCTTATAAGGATCTCTCCGCCAATCAGTATCAGGGAATCGGCGTGACCATCTCCGTTCACGAGGAGACCGGCGGGTTCCTGGTGGCGGCTGTCACGGCGGAGGGCCCGGCCGACCGGGCGGGCATCGTCGTGGGCGATATCCTTCTGGCGGTGGACGGCACGGATGTGACCGGCGGCACCACAACGGATATCAGGGCGCTTATTCAGGCGGATTTCGGAGGGATGGCGGTCATCACCGTCCTCCGGGCCGATGGGACGCGGGAGGATATCTCCGTGTCCTGCGAGGAAGTGTATAATAGCCCCGTGGACTATGAGCTGCTGGAGGGGAACGTCGGCTATGTGGCCATCGCGAACTTCCGGGCCGGCGCGGGGGCGGAGACCATCGCCGCGGTCGAGGACCTTATGGCCCGGGGGGCGGAGAGTCTCCTGTTTGACGTGCGCAGCAACCCCGGCGGCAGAGTGACAGAGCTCACGGAGCTTCTGGATTATCTTCTTCCGGAGGGGGATATCTTCATCCAGACGGACAAAATGGGCCGGGAAAAGGTGACGGTATCCGATGAAAACTGTGTTGAAATGCCCATGGCTGTTCTGGTGAATGCCACAAGCTACAGCGCGGCGGAGTTTTTTGCCGCGGCGCTTCGGGAGTATGACCGGGCCATTGTTGTGGGAGAGCAGACCACCGGCAAAGCCCGCAGCCAGGTGACCATCCCGCTGATGGACGGCGGCGCCGTCCATGTGTCCCGGTATTCGTATCTCACGCCGGAGCGGGTGGATCTCTATGAGGCGGGGGGCCTTACCCCCGATGAAGAGGTCCTGCTCACGGAGGAGGAGCAGACAATGTTCGCGGCCGGCCTGCTGACGGCTGCGGAGGATCCCCAGATTCTTCGGGCAATCGACGTTTTGAGTGCTTGACAGGGGCTTTCTGGAATTCTATAATAATATGATACTAAATGTAATTTATCAGACCGGAGGTATAGCATGGCTGAGATGAAATACAAGATGAGCAGAGAACGGTATGAGGAGATCGCCCGCGAACTCGAATACATGCAGACCGTTCGTGAAAAGGAAGTTGCCGAGCAGATCAAGGAAGCCCGCAGCTACGGTGACCTTTCCGAAAACAGCGAATACGACGAGGCCAAGACGGAACAGGGCAAGCTCTATTCCAAAATCGCCGAGTATAAGAACCTGCTGGAAAACGCCGAAATCGTGGAGAAAACGGCCCGCACCGGCGGCATCGGCATCGGCAGCAAGGTGAAGGTCCTTGATATTGAATTTAACGAGGAATGCGAATATCAGATCGTGGGCAGCCAGGAGGCCGACCCCCGCAAGAACCGCATTTCCGATGACTCCCCCTTCGGCCGCGGCCTCATGGGTCACAAGGCCGGCGAGATGGTCACCGTGGAGGCTCCCGCAGGCGCCCTCCAGTTCAAGATCCTCGACGTTAGCTACTGATCGAAAGGAAAGAGAGATATATGTTCCAGTATGCGGAAGGATACCGGACCATGCCCGAGGGCATGTCCGATGAGATGCGTGTCCGCCGGGAGAAGCTCTTCAAGCTTCAGGACCGGGACTGCGATCCCTATCACATTACCAAATTCACCCGCACTCACTATTCGGAAGAAATAAAAGCGAATTACGACACGCTGGAGGAGACCACCGTTTCCGTGGCCGGCCGAATCATGGCCAAGCGCCTCCAGGGTAAGGCCGGTTTCATAGATCTTATGGACGACCAGGGCCGCATCCAGCTGTTTGTGAGCATCAACGAGCTGGGCGCCGAGAATCTGGCCGAAGTGAAGACCTGGGACGTGGGCGACATCGTCGGCGTGACCGGCGTCGTCTTCAAGACCCGCACCGAAGCCATTTCCGTCCGGGCCGGCGAGATGACCCTCCTGTCCAAGAGTCTGCGCCCCCTGCCCGAGAAGTTCCACGGTCTGACCGACGTGGACACCCGCTACCGCCGGCGCTATGTGGATCTCGTCATGAATGCCGAGGTGAAGGACACCTTCGTCAAGCGCAGCCGTATCCTCAAGGAGATCCGTGCCTATCTGGACGAGAAGGGCTTCCTTGAGGTGGATACCCCCATCCTCACTCCCTTTGAGATCGGCGCTTCTGCCCGTCCCTTCTTCACGCACCACAACACCCTCGATATGGACATGGTCCTGCGCATCGAGACGGAGCTTTATCTGAAGCGCCTCATCGTGGGCGGCATGGAGCGGGTGTATGAGGTGGGCCGCATCTTCCGCAATGAAGGTATGGACACCAAGCACAACCCCGAATTCACCACCATTGAGCTCTATCAGGCCTACACCGACTACAACGGCATGATGGATCTGGTGGAAGAGATGATGAAGCGGGTGGCTCAGAATGTCTGCGGCAGTCTGGTCATCCCCTATCAGGGCAACGAGATCGATCTCGGCCACTGGGAGCGGCTGACCATGGCGGAGGCCGTGAAAAAGTATTCCGGCGTGGACTTCTATGACTGGAAGACCGATGAGGATGCCATCGCCGCCGCCAAGGCCCATCATGTGGAGCTGCCCGAGGTGCCCAGCCGCGGCGCCATTCTGGCGGAGTTCTTTGATGCCTTCGTGGAGGACAAGCTCATCCAGCCCACGTTTATCTATGACTATCCCGTGGAGATCAGCCCCCTGGCCAAGCGCAAGCCCGAGGATCCCGAATTCACCGAGCGTTTCGAGTATTTCATCAACGCCACCGAGTTCGGCAATGCTTTCTCGGAGCTGAACGATCCCATCGACCAGCGCCTCCGTTTCGAGAATCAGGTGGCCAACCGCAAGGCTCTCGATCCCGAGTGCAAGGCCCAGGTGGACTACGACTATGTGGAAGCTCTGGAGCACGGCATGGCCCCCACCGGCGGCCTTGGCTTCGGCGTGGACCGTCTTGTGATGCTCCTCACTGACTCTGCCTCCATCCGGGACGTTCTCCTCTTCCCCACGATGAAGCCTGTGGAGTGATATGAAAAACTTGATCCCCGGCCCGCAAGGGCTGGGGATATTTTCGTTTTTCGCGAAAAGTGTTGACAGGGAGCCGGGTTTACGCAATAATCAAAAAAACTGGCAAGGGGTCAGGTCGAGGAGAACGGAACGCGGTCGGCGGATCCGGGCCTGCTTTTTGCCAGAATTAAAGAATAAAGGAGAATTCATTATGCTCAGATACCAGATCGAAGGCGGCAGTCTGCCGGTTGTAATTTGCTATCCCGAAGCGGGGCAGACGATCTGCACAGAACGGGGCGCCATGAGCTGGATGACTCCCAATATGAAGATGGAAACGAATGCCGGCGGCGGGTTCAAAAAGGCCATGGGGCGGCTGTTTTCCGGAGACTCGATCTTTATGAATGAATATACGCCCCAGGGCGGTAGCGGCATGATCGCCTTTTCCTCCAGCTTCCCCGGCTCTATCCTTCCTTTTGAGCTTCGGGGCGAGAGCATCATTGTCCAGAAGCGGGGCTTCCTGGCGATGGAAAAGGGAATGGATCTGTCCATGTTTTTCCAAAAAAAGCTGGGCAAGGGCTTCTTTGGCGGCGAAGGATTTATTATGCAGAAGGTCTCCGGCAACGGCGTGGTGTTTGTGGAGATCGACGGCCATTGCAAGGAATATGAACTGGCCGCGGGCCAGAGCATTGTTCTGGATACCGGCTATCTTGCGGCCATGAGCGAGAGCTGCACGGTGGACATTCAGATGGTCAAGGGCACGAAGAATATGTTTTTCGGCGGCGAAGGCCTGTTCAACACGGTGGTCACCGGTCCGGGCAAGGTCTGGCTGCAGAGTATGCCGGTCTCCGATATGGCCCAGTCCCTAGCTCCGTTCCTGCCCACCGGCTCCTCCGGCGACGGCATTAACATCAGCTTTGGGGACAACTGAACAGAGACTGTTTTAAAGATTTCGGCCGGAACACAGCGTTCCGGCCGATTTTTTGGCTTTTGGAAAGAAAAAGTGTTGACAACAGGAAAAAATGGTGCTTATAATAAGCACAACTTCCTCTGTGGGGAAGGAAAACTGAATACCACAAAAGGCAGTGAAGAGAAGAGTAGGCAGGAAGGTTATGCCACAGAGAGCCCCGGCAGCTGGGAAGGGGTGCAGAGAGCTTGCTGAACATGGTCTCGGAGCCGCGCGGGCGATAGGTAGTCCGCGACGGGCGCGCCCGTAACAGCGCAGGAGTTTGATGGAACTCTCCAAGGCCGGTGCCGTGAGGCGGCGGTGAACCAAGGTGGTACCACGGCGTTTGTATGCGTTCGTCCTTGATGATATCAAGGGCGATTTTGTTTTTATCGGAGGAATGAGAATGAGCGAGAGCATCATCCGGCTCCGGGGCCTGTCCAAGACTTTCGGCACCGGAGATGGGGCGGTACATGCCCTGAACAATATAAATCTGGACATTGAAAAAGGCGATATCTACGGCATCATCGGCTTGTCCGGCGCGGGAAAGAGCACTCTTGTCCGATGCATGAACCTGCTGGAGCGTCCCGATGAAGGCCAGGTCATTGTAAACGGCCAGGATCTTCTGACTCTCCCGGCCGGGAAACTGCGCCAGGCCCGCCAATCCATCAGCATGATTTTCCAGGGATTCAACCTGCTCATGCAGCGAACGGCGCTGGAGAACATCTGCTTCCCGTTGGAGCTTGCGGGGGTGAAGAAGGCTGAGGCGGAGAAAAAGGCCCGGGAGCTTCTGGAGATCGTGGGTCTGCCGGACAAGGCGGATGCCTATCCTGTGCAGCTCTCCGGCGGCCAGAAGCAGCGCATCGCCATTGCAAGAGCCCTTGCCAGCGATCCCCAGGTTCTCCTGTGCGATGAGGCGACCTCTGCGCTGGATCCCACCACCACCCAGTCCATCCTGTCTCTGCTGAAGGAACTGAATCAGACGCTGGGCGTCACGGTGGTGGTCATCACCCACGAGATGCGGGTGGTGGAGCAGATCTGCACCCATGTGGCCATTCTGGACGGCGGCGAGGTCCAGGAGAGCGGCCCGGTGGCGGAGGTGTTCTCCAACCCCCGGACGGAGGCCGGCCGCCGGCTGGTGATGCCGGAGGGGGAGAAAATCCATGTTCTTCCCGTGAACCGCCTGGTTCGTCTGGTGTTCAACGGTGCTGCCGCCGGAGAGCCCATTATCGCCACTCTGGCCGTGGAGCAGGGGGTCTGCCTGAATGTGGTCAGCGCCGATACCCGCACCATCGGCGAAAAGGTTTTCGGCAGCATGGTTCTGGGTCTGCCCGAGGATGAGACCGAGGCGGCCCGGGCCCTGATCTATCTCAGAGATTTGAATGGCGTGACCGCCGAGGAGGTGACCGATTATGTTCAGTGAGGAAAATGTGACCCTTCTGGTAAACATTCTTCAGAATGAATTCCTGGTGTCCCTGTGGGAGACGCTGTATATGACCATTCTGCCCACGGTCTTTGCTTTCGTCATCGGTCTGCCGCTGGGCGTTCTGCTGGTGATCGGCGAGGAAAATGGCATCCGTCCGCTGCCCAAACTCCTTCTTCAGGTTCTGAATTTTGTCATTAATATTCTGCGCTCCGTGCCGTTTCTGATCCTTCTGATCGTAGTGCTGCCCCTGTCCCGTCTTCTGGTGGGCACAACGGTGGGCACCCCGGCCATCATTGCGCCGCTGACCATCGCGGCCTTCCCCTTTGTGGCCCGTCTGGTGGAGACCTCGATCCGGGAGGTGGACAAAGGCGTGGTGGAGGCGGCTCAGGCCATGGGCGCCAGCCCCTTCCAGATCGTCTGCAAGGTGCTTGTCCCGGAGGCGAAGCCCGCTCTGGTGGCCAATTTCGTCACCGCCCTCATCACCATCTTCGGCTACGGTGCCATGTCCGGCATTCTGGGCGGCGGCGGTATCGGCGCCATTGCCATCAACTATGGCTACTACCGCAAGAAGTATCTGGTGATGTATTTCGCGGTCATTCTGCTCATCGTTCTGGTGCAGGTGTTCCAGAGTGTTGGCAATGTGATCGCCCGCAAGTGCGACAAGCGCATCCGTTAACCGTTCGCAATACCATTACATAAACAATTTTTTTAAAAAGGAGATACCAACCATGAAAAAGATCCTTGCACTGTCCCTGGTGCTGGTGCTTTGCCTGGGCCTGCTGGCCGGCTGCGGCGCCAAGACCGAAGAAAACGTCATCCGCGTTGCTGCTTCCCCCACTCCCCATGCTGAGATCCTGGCTGTGGCCAAGGAGATCCTGGCCGAGCAGGGCATCACCCTGGAAATCGTGGAGTACACCGACTATGTCCAGCCCAACAACGTGGTGGACGAGGGTGAACTGGATGCCAACTACTTCCAGCATACGCCCTATCTGAACACCTTCAACGAGGAATACGGCACCGAGCTTGTGAGCGTTGCGCTCATCCACTATGAGCCCTTCGGCATCTATGCCGGCAAGACCTCTTCTCTGGACGAACTCCAGGAGGGCGCTCAGGTCATCATCCCCAACGACGGCTCCAACGAGACCCGCGCTCTGCTCCTGCTCCAGCAGGAGGGCCTCATCACCCTCAATGAGGGCATCGACGCCTCCTCCAACGCTACCATCCATGACATCGCCGAGAACCCCCTGAACCTGGATATTGTGGAGATGGAAGCCGCTCAGCTGCCCAACTCCCTGCCCGACGTTGACATCGCTGTCATCAACGGCAACTACGCCATCCAGGCCGGTCTGAACGCCGGCACCGACGCCCTCGCCATCGAGGACGCTTCCGGCGATGCGGCCCAGACCTATGCCAACATCCTCTGCGTCAAGGCCGGCAACGAGAACGACGCCAACGTTAAGGCTCTCATCAAGGCCCTGCAGTCCGAGGCTGTCCGCGAGTTCATCGAGGAGACCTATGAGGGCGCTGTTGTCGCCATCTTCTAAGAAAACCCTTATATATGAAGAGGACACAGGAGAAATCCTGTGTCCTTTTTGTGTGGTTTGATTATTCGCAAAGCACATCCGCAATGCGGCGGCAGGCACTGCCGTCTCCATAAATGGGGGAGGGGACGCACATTTTCTCGTATGTCTCGCGGTCGGTGAGAATACGGCAGATCCCTTCATACAGCGCGGCTTCTTCCGTTCCCGCAAGAGAGAGGGTTCCGGCGGCAAGCCCCTCGGGCCGCTCGGTCACATCCCGCATCACCAGAACGGGTTTGCCCAGAGCGGTGGCTTCTTCCTGGATGCCGCCGGAATCGGTGAGCACCAGATGGCACCGGCTGAGGAAATTGTGGAAATCCGTCACATCCATAGGCTCCGTGAGCCGGATGCGGTCGTGATGGCCCAATATGGTGTCTGCCGCTTTGCGCACGGCGGGATTCATGTGGACGGGATAGAGGATGCAGACATCTCCATGGTCGTCTGCCGCCCGGCGGATGGCCCGGAACATGCGCTCCATGGGCGCGCCCAGATTCTCCCGGCGGTGAGCGGTAAGAAGAATGAGTTTCCGATTGCCGGCCCAGTCCAGCAGGGGGTGGGTATAATTCGGGCGGACGGTGGTTTTTAACGCGTCGATGACTGTGTTGCCCGTGACGAAGATGGTCCTGGGGTCCGTACCTTCCCGGAGAAGATTCTCCCGGGCGTGTTCCGTGGGGGCGAAGTGCCAGCGGCTGAGAATGTCCACCGCCCGGCGGTTGAATTCCTCCGGGAAGGGGGCGCTCAGATCATGGGTGCGGAGACCGGCCTCCACATGCCCCACGGGGATGCGCCGGTAAAAGGCGGCGAGAGCCGCGGCAAAGGCGGTGGTTGTGTCCCCGTGAACAAGGACGACATCCGGCTGTTCGGCCGCCAGGACCCGGTCCAGCGCGGGGAGAAGGGCGGCGGTGAGTTCCGGGAGACCCTGCCCCTCCCGCATCAGGGCGAGATCATGGTCGGCGGTGACGCCGAAGGCGGTCAATGCCGGATGGAGCATCTCCCGGTGCTGCCCGGTGACGCAGATGCGCACCTCCACTCCGGGCCGTGTATTCAGTTCGTTTGCCAGGGGGCACATCTTGATGGCTTCCGGTCGTGTGCCGAAAACCAGAAGTATTCGTTTCATGGCGCGCCCTCCTGTCTCAAAGTGAGAATATTATACTATGGCCGCCGGAAAAAGGCAATCACACCAACCGCACACGGTATTTCTCCAGCCAGTAGTTCAGCTGGAGCATATAGGCCACGGTCTGCGGGGCGGTCATGAGCTGGCCATACCAGGGCTGGGTGCCGGTGTCGGTGAGCAGGGCCTCCAGCGCCTCCCGCTTCACAAGTTGCAGAAGCGGCGCGTCCGGCCGGGCCATGACGTCCCGCAGCCGCCGGGATACCAGCGCCATATACGCCGGATTGTGGGTCTTGGGATAGGGGCTCTTCTTTCGCCAGAGGATCTCCTCCGGCAAAACGCCCTCCATGGCTTTGCGGAGAAGCCCCTTTTCATAGTGATCATAGTCTTTCCATTCCCAGGGAACGGAATAGAGATATTCCGCGATGCGGTGGTCGCAGAAGGGCACGCGGACCTCCAGCGCGCTGAACATGCTCATGCGATCCTTTCGGTCCAGAAGGGTCTGCATGAACCAGTCGGTGTTCAGCCGCATCATCTGCCGCATGCGCCGGTCCGTGGGGCTGTCGCCCTCCCCAATCTCTGCGTCCTGAACGGTAGCCCGATACCGCTCCATCACATACTCCCGTGGGTCTGTGCCGCGAAGGTAGTCATTCTGCAGAAAACCCGCGCGCCAGACCGTGGACTGGGCCCAGGGGAAACCCTCCGTCTCCCGGATCTTCTCGTCCCGATACCAGGGATAGCCCCCAAAAATCTCGTCGGCGCATTCCCCGGAGAGGGCCACCGTGACCTTCTCCCGGATCTTTTTGCAAAACAGCAGCAGGGAGGAGTCCACGTCGCTCATGCCCGGCAGATCCCGGGCATCCACCGCGTCATAGAGGGCGTCTGCCAGTTCCTCCGTGTCCAGCACCACCAGCGTGTGGCGGCAGCCAAGCCAGTCCCGGAGGGAAAAAATGTAATCCGTGTCCGTGTTGGGCTGAAATTTTCCTGCCTTGAAGTATTTGCGGTTGTCCTTGTAATCCACGGAGAAGGTCTCCAGCTCCTGCCCTCGCTCCCGCATGTAATCGTTGGCCAGGGAGCTGATGAGGCCGGAGTCCAGTCCGCCGGAGAGGAAGGTCCCGATGGGAACATCGCTTACCAGCTGCCGACGGACGGCGTCCGTGACAAGCCAACGCACGGTCGCAACGGTGGCGGGGAGGGTGTCCCGGTGTTCCCGGGCCCGAAGCTTCCAATACCGTTCCGTGTGCAGACCGTTTCCGTCAAAATAGCCCCGCCAGCCGGGTTTCAGTTCCTCGATGCCCCGGAACACGCCGCAGCCCGGCGTCCGGCCCGGACCGGTGAGAAGAAGCTCCAGAACGGAGTCCTGATCCGCCTCCGGCTCCACCCACGGATGGGCCAGAAGGCCTTTGATCTCCGAGGCAAAGAGAAAGGCGCCCCGGCGCAGGGCATAGAAAAAGGGCTTTACGCCCATCCGGTCCCGGGCGATGAAAAGCCGCCGGGCATGTTCCGCCCAGACGGCGAAGGCGAAAATGCCGTTGAGCTGCTCCACGCAGGCGTCGCCCCAGTGGATGTATGCTTTCAAAACGACCTCCGTGTCGCATCGGGTGGCAAAGTCAAATCCGGCGCCGGTCAGCGTCCGGCGCACTTCATCGGTGTTGTAGATCTCGCCGTTGTATACGATGGTATAGGTCTCCCCGCCCCGGGAGACGGTCATGGGCTGTCGGCCGTTTTCCGGGTCGATCACGCTCAGCCGGTTGTGGAGCAGGGCGGCGTGGGCGGCGAGGAAGGTCCCGTTTTGATCGGGACCGCGCTGGGTCATGCTCTCCCGCATGGCGCGGAAGGCGTCGCCCTGGTCCCGGATGTCCCGGGTAAGATCGATCATGCCGGCTATGGAACACATAAAATCACCTCATGGGAATAAATGAAAAAGGCACAGCTACCGGTTTGTAGCATGTGCCTTTTGTGCTTATTTCAGTCTATGCGGCGGGGAATTTTGTGTCACACCGGCTCGTAGCAGAGCGTGCCCGTGCCGCGGAGGGAAAGTTTGTGGGTGCCGTCATCCAGAAGGCATTCCAGATAGGGGCGGAGAAACCGCTCCAGGTTTTCGGCCTTCCGGGGTGTGTCCACCCGGATGCGCATGGCTTCCCGCACGGCGGAGAAGATCTCTTCCAGACTCATCTGATGGTCGATGATGGAGGAGACCGTCTGCAGCTGCTGCTCCATGCAGCGGCGGTTGTCATCCAGCAGCGCGTCAAAGGGCGCTTTCACAACGCCCTTGTGGGCCACCAGCATATAGTCGCAGGCGAGATCCCGGAACAGCTCGATGGACTCCAGACTCTGGCGGAAGTTGTAGGCATAGGGGAGCTTCGCGCCCTCCAGATTGCGGCCGCACATAAGTGCGTCCCCGCAATAGCATACCCGGTCGGGGGTGATGATGCTCACGTGCTCCGGGGAGTGCCCCGGCGTGCGGAGGATCCGGAAGCGGACGCCGCAGAAATAGATGTCGTCCTCATAGGGCATGATGACCCGATCCACCTTGCAGGGGAGGGTCTTCAGCAGCGGGTCGGACATGATCTCTCCGGCGGAATAGACGAAAAGATGGCTCTTGACGGCCGGAAATGTCCGGCAAAGCTCCGCCTCGCCGAAGGAAATGGCCACGGGGATGCCATATTTCTGCTGGAAATAGGTGGCGTTTCCGAAGTGGTCAAAATGGGCGTGCGTGGCCAGAATGCCTACCGGGGTGAGCCCGGCCGCGGCCAGTGTCTGCTCGATCTCGTCCCGCAGTCCGGCCGGACCGCAGTCCAGAAGGATGCAGTGCCGTCCGTCGGTGATATACAGGCCGATCAGCTGGTGCGTGTCCAGATACGCGGTGTTGCCGCGAATGGTGCGAATCTCCATGAAGATCAGCCGTAATACTCAAAGTGGAGCTCGGCGATGCTGATGATGTCGCCGTCGGAGAGGCCCATGGCCTCCATGCGGTCGTAAACGCCGCCGTCCCGCAGCTTGCGGTCCAGATACATCCGGGACTCGTAGTCCGAGAAATTCACCCGGGCCACCAGCCGGTCCAGCCAGTCGCCTTCGATGAGCCAGACATCGTCCACCTGGCGGATGGTGAGATCGTCGGCGGTGCCGAGAACCACCTCCGGGGCCACGTAGTCGGCCTCATAGACCGTCACGGGGGGCAGATCCTTCAGCCGGTCCGCAGCGGTATAGACAAGCTCCTTGAGACCCTGGTGGGCCGCGGCGGAAATCTCGAAGAAGGTATAGCCCCGCTCCTCCACATAGGCCTTGAAGCGCTCAATGGGCTCCCGGTCGTCGCCCAGAATGTCGCACTTGTTGGCTACCACGATCTGGGGCCGGGAGGCCAGCTCCTCGCTGTATTCTTTCAGCTCCTTGTTGATGGCCTCGAAATCCTCAATGGGGTCGCGGCCCTCGCTGCCGGAAACGTCCACCACATGGACGAGCAGACGGCAGCGGTCCACATGGCGCAGGAAGTCATGCCCAAGGCCCGCGCCCTCGCTGGCACCCTCGATGATGCCGGGGATGTCCGCCATGACGAAGGAGGAGCCAACGCCCGCGTATACCACGCCCAGATTGGGATAGAGGGTGGTGAAGTGATAGTTGGCGATTTTGGGATGGGCCCGGCTGACCACGGACAGAAGGGTGGATTTGCCCACATTGGGGAAGCCCACAAGCCCCACATCCGCCAGCAGCTTCAGCTCCAGCACGATCTCCTTCACCTCGCCGGGCAGACCGGGCTTGGCGAAGCGGGGGGTCTGACGGGTGGGCGTGGCAAAGTGCTTGTTGCCCCAGCCGCCGCGGCCGCCCCGGGCCACGATGAAGGTATCCGCGGCGGACATGTCCTGCATGATCGCGCCGGTCTCCTTATCCTTTACCACCGTGCCGACGGGAACCCGCAGTATGACGTCCTCGCCGTCCTTGCCGGAGCAGCGCTTGCCCTGGCCGGGCATGCCGCTGGGGGCCGTGAACTTGCGCTTATAGCGGAAATCCATCAGCGTGGACATGGAGGGGTCCACCTTGATGACGATGTTGCCGCCTCGTCCGCCGTCGCCGCCGTCCGGACCGCCGGAGGCCACGAATTTTTCCCGGTGGAAAGCCACCGCGCCGTCGCCGCCGTTGCCGGCCCGGACGGTGATGGTAACTTTATCAACAAACATTATTTAGTACCTCCTTGTTTGGAGAGTATCTGCAAAAAGCAAATCAAAAATCACTCTTGAAGGCTCTGCCTTTTCGAGTATAAAGAAAAAAGAGGCGGTGATAGACCGCCCCTTTTTTAGACAATTACTGCTGGACCTCGTAAACGGAGACCTTCTTGCGGTCGGCGCCCATGCGCTCGAACTTCACAATACCGTCTGCCTTGGCGTACAGAGTGTCGTCGCCGCCGATACCAACATTGGTGCCGGGGTGGATCTTGGTGCCGCGCTGACGCACGAGGATGTTGCCGGCCAGGACGAACTGACCGTCGGCACGCTTGGCGCCGAGACGCTTGGAATTACTGTCGCGACCGTTCTTTGTAGAGCCGCCACCTTTTTTATGAGCCATTAAGTTACGCCTCCTATCTAATTAGCCGATGGTGCCGATCTCAACCTTGGTGTAAGGCTGACGATGGCCCTTGGTGTTGCGATAGCCCTTCTTGGGCTTCATCTTGAAGACACGGATCTTCTTGCCCTTGCCCTGCTTGACAACAGTGCCGGCCACAGAAGCGCCTTCCACATAGGGAGCGCCAAAGGTGCTGCCTTCCTCGCCGATGACGGCCAGGACCTTGTCGAAGGTGATAGCGGCGCCCTCTTCGGCGTTCAGCTTCTCGACATAGATCACGTCGCCCTCGGCCACGCGGTACTGCTTACCGCCGGTCTCGATGATTGCGTGTTTCATGGGATTAATTTTTTTCCTTCCTTTCGGGCTCGCTGTCCCGGGGGCGGCCATGGCCGACTTGATACGACCCCTTTCAAAGCGGCTACGATATAATACCATACCCTTGTCCCGTTGTCAATCTATGTTTTTAAAATAATAATAGGAAAGGCCCCCTTGTTTGGAGGGAGCCTTTATGAAATCAAAACAGGAATCAGCCTTCGACGAGCTCCTTGGTGTCGCGGGCGATGACCAGCTCCTCGTTGGTGGGGATGACCATGACCT
>CAZQFN010000028.1:0-14494 GCA_964592685.1 uncultured Oscillospiraceae bacterium
TCAAAGGTGCCCTCGCCGATGTTCTCGATCTCGCCGCCGATGATCTCGCTGACATAAAGGGTCATGGTCTGGTCCTTGCCCACGTCCACCGTCAGAACGTCACCCTCGAAATCGATGCCGTTGATGCCGTAGGTATAGAGCTTCACCTGGGTCTGGAAGACGTCATAGAAGGCATCGCCCAGACTGCCGGCGGTGTAAAGCTCCTCACCGCTGTATACGTTGGAGAGCTTCGCCAGCAGATCGCCGGTAAGGTTCAGCTTGGAATCCACCAGAGTGGTGATGTTGTGGGAGGAGCGCTGAACATTCAGGAGGCTGGAGCCATCCATCACGGTGTTCACCAGCGTCACCGTGGAGGCGTCGCTGATCAGGGAAGTGTTGTTCTTGGTGGTAAAGCCGCCGTTTTCGATGATGGCATTTTCGAAATACATGGTGGCATAGCCGTGGATCTGGCCGGAGCCGTTGTAAACGCCGTTTTTGATGATGGCCGCGGTGGGTTCGTCGGTGACGTTGCCGCCGGAAGAAACGGTGTTTTCAAAGACCACGTTGCCGCCCCAGAAGTCGGAGCTGTACATGCGGCCGGCGCCGATGGCGCAGGCATCCAGATAGTGGATGGTGCCGTTGTAAACGGTGTTGGAGAGGTGCTGGCCGGCAGAATACGCCACGGCGTTTTTCACCAGGACGGAAGCGCCGAAGCTGTTATAGAACGCGCCGGCCATGGAGCCGCCGCCGGAGCCGCTGATGACCAGTTCGCCGGTGGTGGTGGTTACTTCAATGACGGTATCCTCGCCCCAGGCCGCGAGCTCCGCGCCGAAGCCCTCGCGATAGTAGGCGTTGGCCGTGGTCATGTTATAACCGGCAGAGGAGGTGGCGGGCATGCCGCTGGCAACGCTGAGAAGATCCTGAGCGCTGACGCCGGTCTTTCCGGCGTCGGTGTTGGAGCCGGAGGAGACGATGGTGGAGTCGGTAATGGAGACCTTGCCGCCCTTCACGAAGAGAGCCGTGGGCAGGTCGGTGGAAATATCCTCGCCGTTGATGACGGTATCCTCTTCAATGACACGGGCGGAGAGCTGGTCAATGAGAGAGGCCATATCGGAGGTAGCCTGGTCCACAATGGCGTAGCCGGCCGCCTGGGCTGCCGCCTGCAGCTCGGCATCGGGGCCGTCCTTCATGGCCACATACTGGTCAACTGCTTTCAGAACGTCCAGCACCGCCAGTTTCTGGGTGGTGTAGTTTTCGATGGCCCAATCGTCCATGCCGAGGGCCGCCTTCATCTGGGCCGCCTTGCCGGCATTGTCCGCCGCGTTCAAACCGGCAGCAATGGCCTTGCCACCGTCGTTCAGACGGGACCAGGGGGAGACAAAGGCATTATAGAGCAGGACAAAGAGAGTCTCCCCGTCCACGGGATCGCCCACGCCGATGGTGGTGACGCCGGGGATGTTCTCCAGATAACCATCGGCATTCATGACCGTGTAAACGCCGTCCCACACGCCGGCATAAATGGTGGCGGAGGTGGCGTCGCTGTACTGGTCATTGGTGGGCTGAGCGGGGTTGGAGTCCGCGGGATCGGCCCATTCGCCGCCCACATTCACAACGGTGGTATCCTGATCGATAACGATCTGGAACTGCCGGTAGATATCAAACATAAGCTCGAAACGGTGGAAGGTGTCACCGAACTCATCCAGGGTGATGCCGGCATTGGTGATGCCGGAGCTCAGCCACCAGTTGGCGATGGCCGCATCCGCGGGATCGGTAATACCATAGTCCTCCGCCGTCAGAAGAGTGGTGTTGGCGCCGATGTAGATGTTGGAGGCACTCTCCGAAGCGATGCCGGGGGCATATTCACTGAGGGCGATGGTGGTGCCGTCCTCCAGCTCATAGACCACATCCGCCGCATACTGGTCGTTCACCACATAGAGCACCGTGGCCACAGGGCTCTCGGCCGGATAGTCGTTGCCCACATAATAGGCCGTATTCACATCCGTGGCAACGCCGGTAAGCGTCAGAACGCCGTCCGCACAGGAGGCGGAAACGCCCGCCGCCACTTCCGTCATGCCGCGGTCGGCATACACGGTGTAAGTCAGCGCCCCGGGATCCGCGTTTTCATCGATGACATAGGCCGCTGCCGCGTCACCGCCGTCGGCAAAGACGCCGTAAACCGTAAAGCTCACGGTATCGCTGCCATCGTTTTCCACAACATAGCCCGCCAGGGACAGCATCCCCGTCAGACCGGAGGCGCCGCCGGAGGCCTCCCCGGATGCAAATGCCGCCGCTCCGAAGGACAGGCACAACGCCAGAGCAAGAATGAGAGATAATGCTTTCTTCATATTCCTTTCCTTTCTCCATGATGTCGGTTTGGGCTTGCGATTTCTTTAACAACAGACGGGGTCAAAATGCCCCGGATATGAAGTTATCCGGGGCAAAGAGACACAAAAGTAAGATGGATTACTCCACGAAATCGTCAGACTGGGTGTAAGCGTCGGCTTCCATACCAGCCATACGGCCGGAGTTCAGAGCCCAGCTCATGGTGGAGCCAGGGTTGTAGAAGCAGTACTCACCGCCGAAGACCACGTTGGCAGTATCGGTGCCGCAGGCATACAGGCCGGGGATGGGCTTGTCGTCGGCAGCGCGCAGGACCTGCATGTTGTGGTTGACCTTGATGCCGCCCAGAGAGCCGTAGCCGGAGGGGAAGTGACGGGCAACATAGAACTTCTCGCCGGAGATGGGGCGCAGCCAGCGAGCGGGCTTGCAGAAGTCCTCGTCGTAGCCGCCGGCGAAGCTGTTGTAGCGCTCGATGGTCTTGGAGAGGGTCTTGTAGTCGATGCCGGTGACCTGGCAGACTTCCTCCAGGCTGTTGCACTCGTAGAAGTTCTGCTCCTGGGGATTCTCCTCGTCGTCATACTTCACGTCGATGACGCCATCGAAGACGGAGTTCTCAGCAGCGGACTTGGCGCCGCCGAAGAACAGCTCCTTCTCGTGCTCCCACTTGTTGAGGTCCTTCACAGCGTGGTGATAGGTGATGTAGTCCAGGCCATGCTCCTTCATGTAGTCGATGCCGTCCTGGCCGATGATGGAGAAGGCGCGGTGACCGGCCTGATTGTTGATGGCGTTGCCGGTGAAGGTGGTGTTGTTCATGATCTGCTCGTTGATGATACGCTCACCGTGGATGTTGACCATGATGCAGGAGGGCTGACGCATAGCCTCGGAGAGGGTCTTGAACACGTCGGTGGTGCCGGGGGTGTTGTAGGTGACCTCCATGGAGATGGGAGCCTCGGTGGCGCCGACCTTCCAGGCCATCTTCATGCCGTCGCCGTCCAGACCGGGGATACGGAAGGTGAACATGTCCTTGCCCCACTCGAAGCCAAGGTATTCCTTGATCATCTCCACGTTGTTGCCGATGCCGCCGGTGCCGATGATGACGGCGCTGGCAAGGCACTCGATCTCCTCGCCGTTCTCGTCCACCGCGATGACGCCCAGGACCTGGCCCTTGTCGCCCATGATGAGCTCGCGGGCGGGGGTGCGGAAGTGGAAGTCAACGCCCATGGAGTTGGCGTAGTCGGTCATGAGCTTGACCATGTGGGAAGCCTGACGCTCGGCGGGCTTGTTGGCGCCGGGGAGGCGGATCATGTGCTGGGTGCAGTTGGAATCCTGGAAGTACTTGTAAGCGCCCAGGATCTCAACGCCGAAGTTCTCCACCCACTCCACGGTGGAAGCGGACATGTTGAACCAGCGGCGGACGGTCTGAGCGTCGGCCTTCCAGTGGTTGTACTCCATCATGAACTTGAAGGCATCGTCCTTGGTCCAGTTGATCATCTGATCGCGCTGAACGTGGGACTCAACGGCAAAGAAAGCCATGCCCATGTTGGCAGCGCCGCCGGTAGTGCCGCTCTTCTCGAAGACGACAACTTCCGCGCCGCGCTCGGCGGCCTGAGTAGCAGCAGTCAGGCCGGAGAGGCCGCCGCCAACTACGCAGATATCGCACTCAATCGTTCTCATAGTAGGTATATCCTCCTGTGAATGAAATATTAGTACTTTGTAATAAAACTGGAAAACCTTTCAAAGGGGCCGATGCTTCCATCGGCCCCCAGAAAGACGTTTTTTGAATTATTCGGGAAGACGCATGTAGCCTTCCAGATCCTTCATGATGGTAGCGGGAAGCTCCAGCGGGCTGCCATCGGGCATCTGGCCGACGACTTTGGTGTCGCCGCCGCCCTCAGCGGTACCGATGAGCAGGCCGCGGGCGCCGACATAACGGCCGGTGCCGCCCACGATGACGTTTACCAGAACGTCCTGGCGGGTATACTCGGAATTGTAGACCACGCACTTGTTGGCGTCCAGACCGCGAACCGCGAACATGCCGTCCCAGGCGTAGATGTCGCCGTCGGGCATACGGTAGATGCAGAACAGGTCGGTCTCGAATTCCTTCATCCAGAACTCGGAGAAGTGCTCATCCAGGGGGAACTGCAGGGATTCCTCGCAGATCTCGCCGGGGATGTTGGCCATGCCGTAGTATTCGCTGGGACCAAAGGGATGGAACCAGCCCACGCCGGCGTGGATGGTGCGGCCGCCGTTGGGCCACTCGCGATACTGGTCGTAACCGGCATGATAGTTCATGCGGACCTTGTAGACGACACCCTTTTCCTTCTCGGTCAGCTCGGGAGCCTCTTCCACAACGGCCTCTTCCACGACAACTTCTTCCACCACGGGAGCAGCTTCCTCAACGGGAGCGGCTTCCGCAACAGGAGCCTCTTCCACGGGAGCGACAGGCTCCACGACAGGCTCATCCTTTTTCTTTCCAAAAAGACCCATTATCTTTTTTCTCCTTTGGTTATAATGCGGGGGTTATCAGCCTTCAGCCTTCTTGGCGAAGTCACGGTCAGCAGCCATAGCATCGGGGATCTTGCGCATCATCCAGGTGGCGATGAGGCCGATCACGATGACGACCAGGCAGATACCGTAGGCCAGGACGCCGTTGCCCTTCTCGATCATGGCAGCCATCATGTAAGCCGCGAAAGCGGAGGGGATGAGCTGGATGGCCATGATGATACGGTTGGCGGACTGATATTCCTTACGGCCGTAAGCATAGGAAACGGAGCAGGGATGCATGGTGGGCACGCCGCCGGTCATGCAGGCAACGCCGAAGCCCCAGGCGATCTCCATGGGGACGTTGCCGCCTTCGGGCATGAGCATAAGCATGAGAACGGGGATGAGCTCGGTGATGCCCAGGAGCAGAGAAGCCTTAACGGTACCGAACTTGTCGTCGATCCAGCCGAAGACATAGCTCATAAAGATACCGAGGATAGCGCCGACGGACAGCCACTTGGTAGCAGCCAGCCACACGGTGGGAGCGGGGGAAGCGCCGGAAAGGAAAGCGGGATCCAGGCTCATATAGCGGGCAGCCATGGAGCTCATGCAGCAGTTGATGATGAACTGGAAAGCGCCGAAGGAGATGATGAGGAGCCATGCGCGCTTCTCGGAGAGGACCTGCTTGACAGTCAGGTGAACCTCTTCTTCCTCGCCGGCCTCGGAAAGGGGAGCGGTGTCCGCGCCGTCGGGATACAGGCCGACTTCTTCGGGGGTGTCCTTAAGGAAGAAGCGGGTGCAGATAGCCATGGCAACGAGAACAACAGAAACGCCGATGTAGAAGAAACGGTAGTCGCCGTTCCAGGCGGAAGCGATGAGGTTGGTCATGCCGCCGACGCCGACGACGGAGAACAGGGGGGAGCCCAGGGTGATGATACCCAGGACACGGCCGCGGTACTTGATGAACCAGCTGGCAGCCAGCTGGAAGCCGGCCATCTGGAAGCACATGCAGCAGCAGCGCATAACGAAGCTGGAGATGTTGAACAGCCAGAAGATGCCTTCACCGCCGGAGATGAGCTGACCGTTAGCAGCAGTGATGCCCACGCAAGCCAGAGCGCAGAGCATGATGCAGGGGATCAGAGTCTTGCGGACGCCGAACTTCATGAACAGAGTACCGTAAACGAAGGTCAGGGCGATGCAGGCGAACTCAGCGACAGTACGGGCGATCTGGATCTGGGAAGCAGACCAGGCGCTGTAAGTGGTGATGATGTTGTAGTGGTCATTCTGAAGACCAGAGTACATGAACATGAAAATGATGCCAAGGATGTTAAATGCAATGGCATAGAATGCGAATTTCTTGTTCTTAAGCATTTATGCTTTCCTCCTAGTTAGGATATGTTTTTAAGTGAGTTGATTTTTCGGAAATTGCTGATTAGCCGACCTTTTTCTTTTTGCCGAAGGAAAGCATCAGAACGGCACCGACAACCACGATAATGATCGCGAGGGTGAGGCAGATGGAGGCCCAGTTGTAACCATCCGGGTCATAGTTGGGGTTGGCGACTTCAACAGCAGCCTCGGCAGCGGTTTCTTCGGAAACCTCAGCGGAAGCAGCCTCGCCGGAAGTGGCGGCAGCAGTCTCCTGAGCATAGTAGACCGCATTGCCCTCGGTGGCGTCGATCACGTCACCGCAGTTGGTGCAGGCCCAGGTGCCATAGCTGACATAGGAACCGTCTTCGGCAGTCACGGCATCATACTGATACTCGTAAGCATGGCCGATGGCAGCTTCCATGACCTCGCCGCAGTTGAGGCAGACCACGTCCTGATCGCAGGTGGCCGCGACCGCGCTGGGAGCGTGGCCGGTGGGCAGAGTCTCGACCGTGTAGGTCAGACCGCACTTGCTGCAGGCATAGGTCAGCAGGCCCTTCTCGGTGCAGGTGGCTTCCGCCGTGACCTCCACCGTGAAGGCGTGGTTGCACTCAGGCTCAGCCACAGAAGCGGCGACAGCAGTCGCAGCTTCAGCAGCAGGAGCCTCTGCCGTCGCTTCACCGGACGCGAAGACCGGAGTAACGAGCAGCATCGTCATGAGAACAATTGCAAGAATTTTCTTCATAATTTGTGTCTCCCTTATCTACAAATATGGATAATGCTTATTGAATTGTAACATAAGATTCGGAAATTGCCAACACTTTTCTGTTAAATTATAAATTTTGCAATTTGTTGTTACCATGATAACATGTTGTGAACCGTCCGTCACTGTATCCTACGCCCGTCCACAGGGGAATATGCGTCCCGCCGGGCCCCGGCAAATCAATATGAAATATAAAAAATCTCCCCGCTCCGAAAGGAACGGGGAGATGCGCTTTTTAATCAGAAAAATTACTTCAGGCCGAACTTCTTGTTGAACTTCTCCACGCGGCCGCTGGTGTCGACCAGCTTCTGCTTGCCGGTGTAGAAGGGGTGGCACTTGGAGCAGATTTCCACGGTGATGTTCTCACGGGTGGAACCGGTCTCGATGACGTTGCCGCAAGCGCAGCGAACGGTGGTCTGATAGTACTTGGGATGGATGCCTTCCTTCATGATATATACACCTCACATAGAGCTATCTTGAGTGCGGAGGTCGCCCGCCGTTACAAGACGCAAACGGCATTGTATCATGTCCCGGGCGAAAAAGCAACCGTTTTTTCCTGACTTTCTCAAGTATTTCCGCGTTTTTCCGGCAGCGCCGCCCAGACAAGCTGTTTTTTCCGCAGATACCACAGAGCCGCGCTCTTCACCGGCTTTCGGAAAATGCGTTCCATGGCCGCGGCATAGGCTCCCAGCTGGCCGGTATAGCGTTCCGGCTCCACCCGGGCGTCGGTCTTGAAATCGATGACCACCAGCTCGCCGGCCTCCTCGATGCAGCAGTCCACCACACCCTGCAGGAGGATCTCCTCCCCCGGCGGCGCCTCTTCAAACCACTGCTCCGCCGGACACAGGAGGGAGAAGCGGAACTCCCGGACCACCCGGTCCGCTTTCTTCAGCCGCAGCCCCAGTTCCGAGCGAAAAAAGGCCAGAATATCCTCCGGCGGGACCGCCGCGGCCTGCTGCGGACTCAGAAAGCCCTGCCGCTCCAGCCGCCGGATCTCCCCGGCAACGCTCTCCCGGTCCCCCGTCTTTTCAAAATCGATGTACTGCATCACCAGATGGGCGGCGATCCCCCGCTCCGCGCCGGTGAGAGGCGCATCCTGCTTTCCCGGCTCCGGCTTGCGGAACCGCCGGGCATGGAGCCGCTCCGGCCGCACCAGCTCCGCCGATTCCGGGTCCCCGCCGGCGGCCGGGATTTTCACCGATGTGGCCGTCAGCTTGGAGGGAAGCGTCACCGCCGCCGGATGGGGATAGGTCCAGGCCAGCCGGCCGGCCAGCGTCTCCACTGCCGCCTCGTCGGCAGGCTGCAGCGTCACCGCCGCCTCTTCCCCCTCCGTTTCCGGGGTCTCCGGCTGCACCAGCCGGCAGTCCATGGTCCTGCCGCCGTCCCGCACCGCCGCCCGGATGAGCCAGGGGGCCGGGGAGGATGCCGTCGCCAGCTGCCGGGGGCTGACAGGCCCGTCCGGCTCGCCGGCCATACTTTGCAGCTTCTCCTCCGCCTTTGTCTGGACACAGGTCATGATGAGCCGTTCCCGGGCGCGGGTCATGGCCACATACAGCACCCGCTCCTGCTCGGACAATTCTTCCGTTTTTGTTCTTTTTTCGATGGCCCGCCAGGGCAGAGTGGGCCAGCTCACGCCCCGATCCGCATCGGTCATGCGCATGCCAAGGCCCAGTTCGCTGTGGCACAGGACCTGGCCGCCGCCGGAGCGGTTCCACTGGTGGGCGCAGTCCGCCAGAAACACCACGGGGAACTCCAGACCCTTGGACTTATGGATGCTCATGATGCGCACCGCGTCTCCGCCGGCGGCCGCCGGCGGTTCCAGTCCGCGGCGGTTCAGCTCCCGCAGCCAGGCCACAAACCGGAACAGCCCCCGGTTCCCGTCCTGCTCGAATTTCCGGGCGTATTCATACAGCTGCATAAGATTGGCGATGCGCTGGGGCGCATCCGTCATCACGGAGCAGACGGTCATAAGGCCCGTGACGTCATAGAGCCGGCGCAGCAGACCCTGGGTGGATTCCTCCCGGGCCAGATCCCGCAGTTCCTCCACCACATCCACAAACCGGCGGCATTTTTCGTCCGTCTCCGCCCGGAGACGGAGCGCGTCCCAGAAATCGCCCCGGGCCTCCCGGCGGACGGCGGTCAGCTCGTCCGGCGTGAATCCGAAGGGCAGGGCCCGCATGGCAGCGATGAGGGGCACATCCTGGCGGGGATTGTCCGCCACCGCCAGCATGGAGACCACAAAGCTCACCTCCGGCTGGGAGAAAAAGGCGCCGCCCTGGCGGGCGTTCACCGGCACGCCGGCCTCCGCCAGCGCCCGGCGGTATACCGCCCCAGTGGTCCCGGGGGTACGGAGCAGCACGGCGATGTCCCCCCAGGTCACGGGGCGCAGCCCCTCCGGGCCGTGGGAGATCAGCTCCCGCCCGTCCACCATGGCCCGGATGCGACCGGCCACATAGCGCGCCTCCAGCAGGATCTTGTCCGGCGTTTCCTCCTCGCCGGATACGGCGCCGGGGTCCAGAATGCAGAGCTCCGGCTTCCGCTCCCCCTCCGCCGGATAGGCGGCCTTCGGCACCAGCCGGGCATTTTCGTCGTAGGCGATCTCCCCCAGCTCCGGAGACATGATCTTTTCAAAGACGCTGTTGCAGGCGTCCAGCACCGAGGCCCGGCTGCGGAAATTTTCCCGCAGAAGGATCCGTTTCCCCTGCGTTCCGTCGGCAAAGTCTTCGTATTTTCCGTTGAAGATCGTGGGCTCCGCCAACCGGAACCGATAAATGGACTGCTTCACATCGCCCACCATGAAGAGCTTCCGTCCCTCGCCGCTCACACGCCGGAAGATCAGCTCCTGCACGGCGTTCACGTCCTGATACTCGTCCACCATGACCTCCGCAAACCGGGCGGAGAGCTCCGCCGCCAGAGGCGTGGGCCCGCCGGTCTGCCTGTCACAGAGAATATCCACGCAGAAATGCTCCACATCGGAAAAGTCACAGACGTCCGCCCGGCGCTTCCGGGCGGTATATTCCTCTTTCAGCAGGAACACCAGCTTCATCAGCGCCCGCATGGGCTCCTCCGACTGCCGGATGCCCCGCAGGAGGCTCTCGCTGTCCCCCGCCAGGGTCTTCTGCAGCTTTCTGGCGGCAGCGCGGCTCTCGTCCCAGACGGCCTTGACCCGGTTTTTCGTCTCCTCATCGGGAAACTTCATCACCCTGCCAAGACGGGGGAAGTCCGCCGAAAGGAACGCCCGGGTCCGGTCCCATCCCTCCCGGCTGGCCCGGGCCACATCCCGGAACATCTCCGCCACCGTCATAAAGGCTTCGCCGTAGCCCTTCATCAGCGGCTCGTTCCCCGGCAGGGCCATGATCTCCAGCGCCCGCTCCAGTTCCCGGCTGCGGTATTCCGCCTCCGCGGCGGCGTCCTCCAGAAGACAGGCGCCCCAGACGGTCTCTCCCGCCTCGGTCACATCCCGGGCCGCCAGCTCTGCCAGCTTCTCCTCCGCCCAGGCCTCCGGAAAGGCCCGGCTCTGCATCTGGTTATAAAGAGACCGCACCAGCTCGCCCAGGCGGCTGTCATCCCGCCCGGCACCCACGCTGTCGATCAGCAGGGCCAGCCCCGGCTCCGTCTCCACCCGCTCATAGGCCCGGTCCAGGACCTCCTCCAGCGAACGGGCCAGAAGGCTCTGGCTCCGCTCCTCATCCAGCATGGAGAACCCCGGCGAAATGCCCAGCTGATGGGCATTTTCCCGCACCACGGTGGTGCAGAAGCTGTCAATGGTGCCGATCTGGGCGCGGTAAAGCAGGGCACTCTGGCGGCGGAGCCGCCGGTCCCCGGGATTTTCCGCAATAACCCCATTCAGTTCCGTGAGGATGCGGCCCCGCAGCTCCGCCGCGGCCGCCCGGGTGAAGGTAATGACCAGAAACCGGTCCACATCCTCCCCCTCCAGCACGCGGGCCATCAGCCGCTCCGTGAGCACACGGGTCTTGCCGCTGCCCGCCGCCGCGCTCACCAGCACGGGACATCCTCTTACTTCCACGGCATCCTTTTGGGCCGGGGTCGGTTCGAATTTACTCATGTTCTCCCTCTATCCTCTTCCAGGCCTCCGCCGGGGTGAGATTGGTCCGCACCCGGACCCGGTCCCGGCTCTCGTCAAACAGGCAGGCCTCCCGGTAATCGCAGAAGGCGCAGGCATTGTCCCGGGCGCTGCGGAACCAGGGGTCCGCCGTCACGCTGCCGGAGCGCAGCTCCGCCGCCAGCCGGGACAGTGTCTTGTCGATGTGGCGGCTCAGCGCGCCGAAACGCTCCAGCGTGGCCACCTGGCTGGCGCCGGTATAGCCGCCGTTCTTTATGAATTTCACGGGCAGGAAGCGCTTTTCCGGCCCGGGCTCCATGGCCTCCAGAACCTCTTCGTCCTCCAGCACAAGGCCGCTGCGCCGGGCCGAATCCGCCCGGAGAAGGGCCAGCTCCTCGTCCGTCACCTCGCTGTCGGCGGATACCGCCGCAAACCGGGCAGGGGAATACAGCACCCCCGCCGGCAGGATCTTTTCATATTCGAAGAGTTTCCCGCCTCGTTTCTGAAGGGTGAACAGATACAGAAGCATCTGCATATTCATGCCCTCGCACACATCGGAGAGGGAGAATTTCTTCACGCCGGTCTTGTAGTCCGTGACCCGCAGATAAAGGGTGTCCCCCTTTGCCCAGCCGTCCACGCGGTCCACCTGACCGGTGAGGGGCACGGCCTCCTCATCCTCCGGATCCGCAAGCTCCGCTTTGGTCAGATCCAGCTCCATCGCCAGAGGCCGGAATCCCGAGTTTCTCAGTTCCTCCCACATATCCTCCGTCACCCGGTGGACCGTGCCCCGCAGACGGCGGAAGAGATAAGCGAAGCGGGCACTCTTGTCCGCGAAATCGTTCATTTCCTCATGGATATACTTATCCACATAGCGGTCGGTAAGCTCCCCCACTTGCTCCGCGGTCACGACGGAGAAGCCTCCCATCGCCACAGCCTCCCGGGCCACGTTTTCCAGCACCGAATGCATGAAGGTGCCGTAATCCCGGGGATCGAACACCGCCTGCTGGCGGGGCTTTGCCTTCAGACCGTACTGGAGGAAATATCCGAACCGGCATCCGGCAAACTTCTCCGCCCGGGTGGCGGAAAGACCGGGCTTCTCACCATAGAGCGCCCGCACCGAGGCGGGCCCCAGCTGCCCCCGCCCGCTTCGGGCGGCGTTCACCGGGCGGGCAAGAGCATCCTCCTCCCCGGCCCGGACGAAATACTCCCGGGCCGCCCGGCACCAGAGATTCCCATCCCCCGCCCGGCCCTGGACCCCCAGGGCGAAGGCCGCCGCCGGGGAAAAGGTCCTGGCGCGCAGAATGTCGCCGATCTCCGGCCCCACCCCCAGAAGGGCCCGGGCCCGCTCCGCGATCATGGAGGGGCGGCTCTCGCCCCCCTCGGCGTCCATCCGGGGCCAGCTCATATACAGGGTATCCGAGGGGAGGGACAGGCAGCTGTATATGATGCCCAGCTCCCGGCTCATCTCCTCCTCCGCATCGCCCAGGGCCAGACCCAGACCGGTGAGTTCTTCCCGCTCCTCCGGCGTGAACACCCCGCCCCCTTCGTCGGGGGCGGGCAGCCGCCCGTCGGCAGCGCCCAGCACCAGAAGATGCTTTGTATGGCGGCGGCGCATCCCGTCCATGTCCCCGGCCTGCACCCGGTCCAGAGACACGGGAATGACCCCCGTGTCGTATTTGGACAGCATGAGACCGAGCATAGCGGCAAACCGCTCCCCGTCCATGGCCATGTCCCCCAGCACGGAGGCAAACTGCTCCAGCGCCGTGCAGACGATGTCCCACAGGCGCTCATATTCCGCGGCAGCCTCCTGCCGGCCGGCGCTTTCCAGCTCCGCCGCCCGCGTCTCCAGACTTTCCGCCAGGGCGATATTCTCCAGAAAATCCCCCAGCGCCCGTGCCTGATCCTTGGCCGTTTCCGCTTTCTTCACCGCCAGCTCCAGCCGCTTCAGCGGCTCCATGACCCGGCGGCGAAGCCCGTTCAGGGCCGTGAGCATTTCCCGGGCCCCATCGTCCATGGATCGGTTGTAGCCCTCGGGATGCATGGTCCACTCCCGGTCCCACATGGAGCCCCGGATGTTCCACAGAATGACATAGTTTTCCAGCCGGTCGCATTCCTCCGCCGTCACGGGCAGAAGTCCCGTTTTCAGCGCGCCGAACACGGCCTCGTATTCATAGCCGCGGTTCACCGTCTCCAGAACGCAGGCGATGAGCATGGGCACGCTTTTGCGCAGGATATCCCCCCGGCCGGACATGAACAGCGGCACATCATACCGGGCGCAGGCAGTTTCCAGCGCTGTGCGGTAATCCTCAAATCCCCGGACAGCCACGGCCATATCCCGCCAGCGGCAACCCCGGCGGGCCAGCTCGCTCATCCAGGCCGCCGCCAGTTCGCATTCCTCATACAGATCCGCCCCGCTCACAAGGCGGAGGGACTCCTGCCCCGCCGGCACATCCCCGGGGGCGAAATCAAACAAGTGATCGCAGAAATACCGGAGGGCGGAATCCGCCTCCCGCTCCATCCACTCCTCCCGGCACTCCACGCCGTATTCCTCCGCCGCGGCGTGGAACCACCGGGCCGTGGCCATGGGAAGGGCGAACACGCTCTCCTCCCCCGGCGCGCAGGTGAGACAGACGGTCATCTCCGTCCCGGACCGGATCAGCTCCCGAAGGACGTTTTTCTCCAGCGCCGTGAAGTCCGAGAAGCCGTCAATGTAAAACCGGGCCTTCGCGGAAGGCGCGGCCCCGATCCGCTCTGCCAGCGACTGGAGCACGTCGGCCGGATCGGCCGCGCTGCGGCTCTCCGCCGCCGTATAGGCCTCCAGCAGAAGGCTCATATCCTGAAGCTTCTCCTTCAGCGCGCCCTCCGCCCGGACCGATGCCTCTGCCAACAGGCCGCCGTCGGCCCCGGCCAGCTTCAGCTCCTCCACCGCCCGGAGGAGCCCGTCCAGAAGACGGGGATCCCGTCGGCCCCGGCCATAGACCCGGAGACTGCCGCTCACCGCTTCCGCCGCCACGGCCATGCACAGCAGGCGGCCGCCGCCGTCCATCACCGGACGGGCACCGCCGCACTGGGAAAACACTTTTCGGGCAAGGCCCGTGAAGGACAGCACCTCTCCATAGAGGCTCAGACTGTCCCCCGCCGCCCGGCAGAGCTCCCTCTCCGCCTCATGGCTGTATTGCTCCGGCACCAGAAGCACGACGCCGCCGGGCGCTTCGGCTCCCGTGCGGGCGATCTCTTCAAACACGCGGGCCGTTTTGCCGGTTCCGGCCCGCCCTAAAATCAATCGTATCATGGGCTCATTATACCATACCCTTCCGGCCATTGCCACCGCTTCCCTTCCGGGACGCACCCATTTAAATATGTGTAAACACCGGGCACAAGTTGACGTAAGTCTAAACCCATGGTATAATAAGGGTTACTATTTTGTAAAGTTGAGGTGGTCATCCTTCATGGACGAGGGCAGTTGGCTCTCCATAGCCTCGCTGGTCATTCTTCTGGCCGGC
>CAZQFN010000029.1:0-14143 GCA_964592685.1 uncultured Oscillospiraceae bacterium
CCGCTGCCGGAGCGGTGTTCTCCGGGGTCTGGGCGGATCCTTCACCCGGTTGCTGGCCCGGCTGCTGTTTCTGCCCTGGGAGGGATTCACCTGTCTTTCCGCCGCCTGCGTCGCTCTGTGGCGCATGGGTGTGAGCCATAAAAACATGCTCGCCTGGGTCACCGCGGCCCAGTCCGGTCAGGGCCGCGGTCTGCCCCCGGCGGGCTGGGGCACCCTTGCGCTGGGGCTTTTCCTGCTCCTTCTGGCCCCCGGGCCGGTTGGCAAGGCCATGGGCGTGGTTTGGATGTTCTCCCCCGCTTTCAGCCTCTCTATAGGAAAGCCCCATCCTCCGAAAAACGAGCTGACGGACGCCGACCGGCGCTTCCTTCTCTCCTCCGCCCAGGCCATATGGGGTTATTTTGCGGAACACTGCTCCCCCCGGGATCACTGGCTGCCCCCGGACAATCTCCAGGTACAGCCTCCCAAGGGTCTGGCCCGGCGCACCTCTCCCACAAACATCGGCATGGCCATGGCTTCCGCCGTGGCGGCCATGGAGCTGGGCATTCTCCCGGAGGGGGAGGCGGCGTCTTTCATCACAAATATTATATCAACCATCGAGCGACTTCCCACGTGGCGGGGCCACCTCTACAACTGGTATGACACCGCCACAGGCGTGCCTCTTCAGCCGGCCTATGTGTCCACCGTAGACAGCGGCAATCTCTGCGCCAGTCTCCTCTGCGCGGCCCACGCCATGGAGAGCCGTGGCTTCGGCGATCTCGCCCGGCGTATCCACGCCTTTGCGGACGGGATCGATCTGGCTGCCCTTTACGACGAAAAGAAGCGCCTGTTCCACATCGGACTGGATCCCGCCTCCGGCACCGTATCCCCGGGGCACTACGATCTGATGGCCTCGGAGGCCCGGCTCACCAGCTTTCTGGCCTGTGCCCGGGGGGAGGTGCCCCTTCGCCACTGGCAGGCTCTCAGCCGGGCTCAGCTCTCTCTGGACGGCTGGCGCGGTCTTGCCAGCTGGTCCGGATCCATGTTCGAATATCTTATGCCGGAGCTGTTTCTCCCCTTTGTGAACGGCTCCATGCTCTGGGAAACAGGCCGATTCTGTCTCTATGCCCAGCGGCGGAAAGGCACCGTTACCGGCGCTCCCTGGGGCTATTCCGAAAGCGCCTTTTTCTCTCTGGACGGAAGCATGGACTATCGCTATAAAGCCCACGGTGCCGGGGCGCTGGCCCTCCGGCGGGACATGGACGCGGAGCTTGTAGCGGCCCCTTATGCCAGCTTTCTGGCTCTTTGCGTCCATCCCAAGGCGGCGGTGAAAAATCTCCGCCGGCTGAAAAAAATGGACATGTGGGGCAAATACGGTTTCTATGACGCTCTGGACATGACCCCCGGCCGCGCCGCCCCCGGCGGCGAGCCGGTTCAGAATTTCATGAGCCATCATCTGGGCATGAGCATCTGCGCCATCGCAAATTGTCTGGGAAAGGGTGTCATGCGCCGCCATTTCATGGCCGAGCCCGTTTTCCGGGCCCACACACCTCTGCTGGCGGAGCGGGTGCCCCTCGGCGGCGCCGTGCTGCGCCGCAGCCGGAGCCCGCTCACCCGGCCCCCGGAGCCCCGGAGCGAGCATCCCGCCTTCCTCTGGGAGGGCTCCGGCTATGATCCCGGAGCCCCCGCCTTCTTCCCCCTTTCCAACGGGGTCTATTCCCTTCTTCTGGGCGCGGACGGCACCGCCCGGGCCACGGCCCACGGGCTGCTCATCTATCGGCCGGACGGCTTTGTTCTTTCCGTAAACGGCGCTCCCGTCACCCCCACCCGGCAGAAGGCCTTCTTCCCGCCCTGGCAGTATACCGGCGGCAGCGTCACCTTCACCGCCGGAGAGGGCAGCAGCGTCCTCTCCTCCTCTGCCGCGGTGGCCTCCGGGGAATGCGGCGAGCTTCGCCGCGTCACCGGCCCGGGCGGCGGCACGCTCACCATCCGGTTCGAGCCCGTGCTGGCAAAACCGGAGGACCATGCCGCCCACCCGGCCTTCTGGCGTTTGGGTCTGCAGGTCACAGCCCGGGGCGGTGCCGTCTTTGTGCGGCGGCTGAGCCGGGGCGGACTGCCGGAGCTTTGGCTTTGCCTTGCGGCCACGACCCGTCTCTCCCTGGAGGACAGCGCCGGTTGGCAGATGCACGATCCCGTCACCGTGACCGCCCGGTTGCCGGAGGGTGGGTGCACCGCCCTGGCCCTGTGCTTCGGCCGCAGCCGGGAAGAGGCCTACACCGGCGCCCGGCGCATCCTTACCGGAAGCACCGCCGACATGGCCGGCTCCATGGCCGCTCTGCTGGGCATGGCCCAGGGAGGCATCAAAGCCGCCTTCGCCCTCTGCGGAAGTCTTGTCCGCCCCCGGGTGGAGACCCGAAAGGGCGCCACGCGGGAAAAACTCTGGCGCCACGGCCTTTCCGGCGATCTGCCCATTCTCTATCTCCCCATCGGCGAGGATCCGGACGAGGCGCGGCGGCTCATCAAGCGCCACGCCCTGCTCACAGCCTGCGGTCTGCCCTTTGATCTGGTGCTGGCCACGGGAGAGGCCGGGGACTATCTCCATCCCCACACCGACGCGCTCCGCCGGTATCTGGAAAAATACGGTCTTTCCATGTTTGAGGGGCAGAAGGGCGGCGTGCACTTCCTTACAAGTCCTGACGTCCAGGCGGCCTCTGTGATACAGACGGAGCCAGCAACGGCGGAAGTCCCCCGTCTCCCCGCTGTCTGCCCGGCAATAGACCGGGGTCGGACCGCGCCGGCTCTCACATGGCCCGGCGCGGGAGCGGTGAGCTATGAGACGCCGCCTCTGCCGCCCCGGGCCTGGAGCAACGTGCTCACAAACGGGCGCTTCGGGTATATCGCCGCGGACTGCGGCACCGGCCATATGTGGCTGGACAACGCCCGGGAGTATCCCGTTTCCCCCTGGTCGAACGATCCCCTTGCCACCCGTCAGGGGGAGACACTGGATCTGATCACGCCCCGGGGGCGGCAAAGCCTTTTTGCCGACGGAAAGGCCCCCTGCCGGGTGGTAAACGGCTTCGGCTGGACCCGCTGGGAGCATGAAAATATCCGACTCACCGCCTTTGTCCCCATGGACAAAAATGCCCGCGTCTTTCTTCTGGAGGGCGGCGAAGGCGCCCACATCGGCTGGCATCTCCCGCTGGCGCTGACCCCGGACCCCATGGACGCGGCCCATGTGATCACCGCCTTTGACCGCGGCTGCCTCTCGGCGGAAAATCCCCGTTCCCTCTGGCCCGGACGGGTGTTCCGGGCTGTATGCAGCCAGAAACTCTCCGGCTTCACCACCGAAGAATCCGCCTGGCTGGAGGGCTCTCTGAACGGCCGCACCGGCACCGGGCTCCACGCCTGCTTCGGCGCGCTCTGGAAAGGCGGCGGGGTATCGGTGCTGGCATGCGGTTTTGAAGAAGAGGCGCAGCTGCGGGCTCTCTGCGATCCGGAGACAGCCGCCCGGGAGCTCATCCGGGTGCGGGACGGATGGCGCGCCACGCTTTCCCGCGTCCACATCAAAACCCCCGACCGGGATCTGAACCGGATGATGAACGGCTGGGCCACCTATCAGGCCCTCACCTCCCGGGTCATGGGCCGGGCAAGTCTCTATCAGAGCGGCGGGGCCTATGGCTTCCGGGATCAGCTTCAGGACACAACGAACCTTCTGCTGATCGCCCCGGGAAAGGCCCGGGAACACATCCTCACCTGCTGCGCCCGTCAGTTCCGGGAGGGCGACGTGCTCCACTGGTGGCACGAAGGTCCCGACGGGCCCCACGGTGTGCGCACCCGCTGCTCCGATGACCTTCTCTGGCTTCCCTGGGCCCTTTGCGAATACACGGAAAAAACCGGCGACATGGAGCTTTGCCGGGCGGAAGCCCCCTGGCTGGACGCGCCGCCCCTCCGGCCGGAGGAGACAGACCGCTATTTCGTGCCCCCGGCCACGGGCATCCAAAGCCCCGCTTTGGACCACGCCCGCCGGGCGCTGGACTGCGTTCTGGCCCGGGGCCACGGTCCCCACGGACTTCTCCGCACCGGCTCCGGAGACTGGAACGACGGCATGGATCAGGTAGGCGGCGAGAGCCAATGGCTGACCTGGTTCTTCGTCTTCGTGTCCCGGCGGTTCGGTGAGCTTCTGGAAAAGCTGGGCGAGCCGGACAGCGGCAAATACACCGAAGCCGCGGCTCAATACGCAAAAGCCGCTGAGCGGGCCTGGGACGGCTGCTGGTATCTCCGGGGCTGGTGGCAGGACGGCGCCCCTCTTGGTTCCGCCGGCTCCCCCGCCTGCGCCATCGATTCCGTGGCCCAGAGCTGGGCCGCCTTCTGCCCGGAGGCAGACCGGGCTCATGTGCGCACAGCCCTCCGCTCCTGCGTGGAGCATCTTTACGACGAGGCCCACGGCATCACAAAGCTTTTCGCCCCGCCCTTTGAAGACCGGGGGCGGGACCCGGGATATATCCGCGCCTGCGGCCCAGGCTTCCGGGAAAACGGCGGCCAATATACCCACGGCGCAGTGTGGCTGGCCTCCGCCCTTCTGAAGGAGGGATTCACCGAAGACGGCGCGAAGATTCTGCTGAATCTGCTCCCCGCCCGCCACAATCCCAGCCAGTGGGGCGCGGAGCCCTATGTGCTGGCGGCGGACGTTTCCGCAAACGAGGATCACTACGGCGAGGCCAACTGGAGCTGGTATACCGGCGCGGCAGGCTGGTTCTTCCGGGTGGTGCTGGAGGATCTTCTGGGCATCACCCTCCGGAACGGTCATCTCGTCGTGCAGCCCCGGCTGCCCGCGGGCTGGGATGGCTATGAAGCCGATATCTGCGGCCGGCACATTCAGGTTCGTTTCGGAAAAGTCACCATCTCCTGACCGGTTATGAAATCTGTATACAGATTTTTAACACAGTTTTAATGTTCAAACGATCGAACCTATGGTACAATGGAGGGGAATCCATGGAAAAGAGAAATGGAGTGATCGCCATGCTGGAATTTCGCAAGGAAATCCTGCCGGGGGTGTTTCTCACCTGCCTGCGTACCGATAAATTCAAAACCGGACTTCTGAGCGTGAATTTTCTCACGCCACTCACCCGGGAAGACGCTTCCAAAAACGCGCTCATCCCCTGTGTGCTGCGCCGGGGCACCACCCGCTATCCGGATATGGATGCCCTGGCCCGACAGCTGGACAGCCTTTACGGCGCCCGGCTGGAACCGGTCGTCCGGAAGAAGGGCGAGATCCAGGTGATTGGCTTCTGGGCCGATTTTGTGGATGACGCCTGGCTTCCCGAAAAGAGCAGCACGCTGCTGGAGGATGTGGCCGGCCTTCTGGGCGAGGTCATTCTCTCCCCCAACACAAGGGGCGGCCTGTTCCTCCCGGCCTATGTGGAGAGCGAGAAGGAAAAGCTTCTGGAGGATATCCGCGCCCGGGTGAACGACAAGATGGTATACAGCCGCCAGCGGATGATCGAGCTCATGTGCGCCGCGGAGGACTACGCCGTGGACGCCCTGGGCACGGAGGAGACCGCCGAGGACATCGGCTATGTGGCTCTCACAAAGCACTACCGGGAACTCATCTCCGTTTCCCCGGTGGAGATCTTCTACTGCGGCACCGCCGAGCCCCGGCGGGTGGAACACGCCCTGCTGGACGCTCTTGTGACTCTCCCCCGGGGGGATATCAACTTTGATCTCGGCACCGATATCCGCATGAACACGCTGGAAGAGTCCGCCCGGTATTACACCGAGGAGATGGACGTGACCCAGGGAAAGCTGGCCATCGGCTTCCGGCTGGGCGAATGCATGGAGGATCCGGATCTGCCCGCCCTCCATGTGCTGAACGCCGTGTTCGGCGGCGGCGTATCCTCCAAACTGTTTGTGAACGTCCGGGAAAAGCTGAGCCTCTGCTATTTCGCCGGCTCCGGCATGGATCTGGACAAGGGCCTCATGTTCGTCTTCAGCGGCATTGAGGTGGAAAACTATGACACCGCCCTCCGGGAGATCTTCCGTCAGCTGGATGCTGTGAAGGCCGGGGACATCACCGACGAGGAGCTCTCCGCAGCCAAGGCCTCCCTGTCCAGCAGCCTCCTGTCCGTATCCGACAGCGCCGGCACGCTGGAGAGCTTCTGGCTGAGCCAGAATATGCTGGGTCTGGAATACGGGCCGGACGAGCTGGCCGCCCTCATCGAGGATGTCACGCGGGACGACGTGGTCGCCGCCGCGGCCGATATCCAGTGCGACATGGTCTATTTCCTGAAAGGAACGAAGGAGGACGAGGATGAAGAAGACTGATTACACCGCCATCGGCGAAACCCTCTATACCACGGTCCTCCCCAACGGACTGCCCATCTATGTCATCCCCAAGCCCGGCTACCGCAAGAGCTTTGCCGTCTTTGCCGCGAACTATGGCGGGGCCGACCGGAATTTCACCCTGGATGGCGCTCCCGTCCAAACGCCCGCGGGCGTGGCCCACTATCTGGAGCACAAGATGTTCGACACGCCGGAGGGGGATGCTCTCATGCGCCTGAACGCCACCGGCGCAAACCCCAACGCCTTCACCTCCGAGGCCATGACCGCCTATCATTTTGAATGCACCCGCGCCTTTGAGGAAAATCTCCGCACACTCCTTTCCTTCGTCTCCGTGCCCTATTTCACGGAGGAGAGCGTTCAGAAAGAGCAGGGCATCATCGGCCAGGAGATCCGCATGTGCGAGGACGAGCCGGACTATGTTCTCTATGTGAATCTGATGAACTGCCTCTTTGCCACAAGCCCGCTGAAGGACTCCGTGGCCGGCACGGTGGAGTCCATCGCCCGGATCACGCCCCAGACGCTTTATGACTGTCACAAGGTCTTTTATCACCCCTCCAACATGGCTCTTTGCGTGGTTGGCGATGTGGACCCGGAGCAGGTGGAAGCCATCGCCCGGGAGCTTCTGCCCCCGGATCCCGCCACTCTCCCCGGCCGGGATTACGGCCCCGAGGAGGGGCTTGCGCCTGTGAAGCCGCTGGCAGAGGAGCATATGGAGGTCGCCGCCCCCATCTTCATGACCGGCGCCAAGCTTGGCCCCATGAAGACCGGGCCGGACGCACTGCGGGATCGGGTCGTCGCGGGACTTTCTCTGCGGTGCCTCTGCGGCCGCAGTTCCCCCTTCTATCTGAAGCATTACAGCGAGGGGCTTCTGAACGCCACCTTCTCCTGCGATGTGGACTATGCCGCCGGGGTAGGCATGGTGGTCTTCGAGGGCGAATCCAAAGACCCCAAAGCTGTTCAGACCGCCCTGTTTGAGGAGATCCGCCGCATCGCCCGCGAAGGGGTGGACCCGGCCCTTTTCCATCGCCAGAAGACCGCCAGCTACGGCGGGCGCATCCGGGCTCTGGCCAATTTCCGCGGTCTCGCGGTAAGTCTGGCCGAGGGCTGCTTCACCGGCTTCCAGCCGCTGGACGCTTTCGCGCTGATGGAATCCATCACACCCGAAGACATCACCGCCTGGATCCGGGACAATCTCGTTCCGGAGCGCATGGCGCTGTCCATCATCTATCCCAAGGAGGCCTGACCCATGTCATCCGCTGCCATTTCCTTCCCCATGCTTGGGGCCTGGAGCATCTGCCCCCCCAACCATTTCACCATTTTCGGCTATAACATCTACTGGTACGGCGTCATCATCGCCTGCGGCTTTCTGCTGGCCGTGGCCTATTGCTTCCATCGCTCCCATGAGTTCGGCATCAGCGCCGACGATCTGACCGATGTGCTGCTTTTCGCCGTACCCATCGCCATCATCGGCGCCCGCGCCTATTACGTCATTTTCTACGGTAATTACGACAATTTCCTGGATATGATCGCCATCTGGGAGGGCGGCCTCGCCATCTATGGCGGCATCATCGCGGCCGTCATCACCGTGATCGTGGTCTGCCGGGTGAAGAAGATCTCCGCCATGGCCGTCATGGATGTGACCTCCTTTGGTCTTCTCATCGGCCAGTCCATCGGCCGCTGGGGCAATTTCATGAACCGGGAGGCCTACGGCTATGAGACCGACATCTTCTGCCGCATGGGGCTGACTCTGAACGGCCAGACCATCTATGTTCACCCCACCTTCCTCTATGAATCCCTGTGGAACGCGATCGGCTTTGTGGGGCTGCACATTCTCTCCAGGAAAACCGCCCGCAAGTTCGACGGCCAGTATTTCCTGTACTATCTGGGCTGGTACGGTCTGGGCCGCGTCTGGATTGAGGGCCTTCGCACCGACTCCCTCTACATAGGCGCCACCAACATCCGGGTCTCTCAGCTGCTGGCGGGCGCGTGTGTTCTGGCCGCCGCCATCATCCTCATCGCCGTCCTCCGCAGCGGCAAATGCGCCCCGGAAAAGCTCTGGGTGAACAAGGCCGCCGTTCCGGCCGCAGGCGAAGCGGACCCCGCTGCCGAAGATACCACCGAAGAAGCTTCCCCCGCCGAAGAATCGGCGGAAGGGGAGGAAAATACCGGAACCCCTCCTGTTTCTGTGGACAAAACCGATTCGGAAGAGTAAAATATCATCAAGAAGAATTATATAAAGGAGGCAATCCCTATGTCTGAACGCAATTTCAAGCAAAAAGCCGGCGCGTTTGCAAGCGCCGCCGCTGGAAAAGCCAAGAGTTTTGCCGTCTTTGCCGCCAAGAAAACCAAGCAGGCCAGCCGCATCGCAAAACTGAATCTGGATATTTCCGGCGAGGAAAACACCATCAAACGGGCCTATGCCGAGCTGGGCCGCCTGTACTATGAGGCCTTCGGCGATTCGCCCGCCGAGGAGCTGTCGGACGTCTGCGCCGACATCACCGCTTCCTTCGCCCTCATCGAGGCCATGGAGGAGGAGATCGCCGCGCTGAAAATCGTGGAGAGCGCCGGGAACGAAGCCGGGGATGCCGATTTCGAGACCGTGGTGGACGAGGCCGAAGCCGAGTTCTTTGAGGAGCCCATCGCGGAAGAAGCCCCCGAGGACATCTTCAGCGAACCCGTCGTCGTAGAAGAACCCATTATTGAGGAAGAGCCCGTCGTTGAGGAAGAGCCCGTCGTCGAAGAGGAACCCGTCGTTGAGGATGAACCCGTCGTTGAGGATGAACCCGCCGTCGAGGACGAACCCGTCGTTGAGGCTGAGCCCGCCGTCGAGGAAGAGCCCGCCGCCGAGGCTGAGCCTGTCGTCGAGGACGAACCCGTCGTTGAGGACGAACCCGTCGTTGAGGACGAACCTGTCATCGAGGCTGAACCCGTCGTTGAGGACGAACCTGTCGTCGAGGCTGAACCCGTCGTTGAGGCCGAACCCATCGTCGTGGAAGAACCCGCCGTCGAGGCTGAGCCCGCCGCCGAGGATGAACACGCCGCCGAGGCTGAGCCTGTCGCCGAGGCCGAACCCGTCGTTGAGGCTGAACCCGTCGTCGAGGATGAACCCGTCGTCGAGGATGAACCCGTCGTCGAGGATGAACCTGTCGTCGAGGAAGAAGCTCCTGCGGAAGAATAACCGAACATACAATGAGCCGCCCATCGGACCGATGGGCGGCTTTGCTGTTATTGGGTTTAATAAAGTTCCACGTCATCTCCCGCGAGATAACGAGCCAAGCGGATAACGTCCACAACATTCACCTTATTATCCGCAGTCACATCGGCCACGGAAATTTCCAGGTCTACAAGCCCCACAAGGTGCTTCATCAGTGTAACAAGATCAAGTACGTTGGTATCGCCATCGCCGTTCATGTCGGCGCCCTTTTCCCGGATGGCAATGCCGCCAGCACTCACCGAAAAGGCCACATCAGCCTCGTTTTCATCGAACACCTCGCCGACTTCGTAAGAAACCGAGATCTCTGCGGAGCCGGACGCCGTATCACGAACCTTAAAGGTCAAATTAAATATCTCGCCATCCTGGGTATAGTTCTCCGCATTCACCCACATGACCGTCTCCCCGACAGCAATATCCCAATTGCCGTCGAGTCCACCGCTTGTAACGCCAGTCCATTCCAGCTTGGACGTGTCATAGCTCACTGCCAGTTCAAAGCAGGCAATACCAGGGTTGTTCACAAGACTGACAGAAACCGTCACCGTCTCACCAGGCGCCGCTTCCACGCTGGATACCTCGATTGTCGGCGTTCCCGCAGCCATTGCACCGACAGACATCATACTGGCGAGCATCAGAACCAGCAGAACAAAAGATATAAACTTCTTCATCATTTTTCTCCTTATCATCCGATGCATACCAGATCAATAAATCTCGACCGCTTTACCCTTCAGGTACTTCATCAGACGCAACAGGTCCTTGTTATTGGCGGATCCATCACCGTTTATGTCCAACGCCGCCTTGTTGACTTCAACATCCTTTCCTTTCAGATGCTTCATCAGGCGCAGAAGGTCTTTGTTGTTGGTAGCTCCGTCGTTATTGACATCGCCGGGAACATGGCTCTTTATTACGATCGTACCGGCAACCACTTCAAAGCTGATATTTTCCTCGTTCGCATCAAAAATATCTCCGCTGTCATAGGTAACACTCACGGAAGCCTCTCCCGATACACCTTCCAGAACCTCAAAACTCAGCGTCAGTATCACACCGTCTTCGGTGAAATCTTCCGCGTTCACCCACAGAGCGTTCTCGCCAACCGCGACATCCCAGTTTCCACTCAGATTACCTTGAGTGACCCCTGTCCATTTCAGTTTCGCTTCGTCATAAACGACCTCAAGTTCAAAGCTGGCAATGCCCGGGTTATTCTGCAAACTGACCGTTATCTCAGCTGTTCCACCGGGAGCCGCCGAAGCGTTGGATACGACAATTTGTGGTGTGTTTTCATCGATCACAGGAACAGCTTCCCACACAGCATACAATGTAACATTGGCATTCCCCGTATAGCTGCCACCAGCCTTAAAAGAGGCCGTATCCGCCGTGTTGCTGGTAGACCACCCCAGGAAGGAATACCCCTCTCGGACAGGAATTGTGCTACTCAGCGTTAGGGTCACATTATAAGTTTTGGTCTGCGCAGCCGGAGCTCCGGTGCCGCCGTTGGCATTAAAAGAAATCGTATAAGTTTTCGCTGTCCAGTGGGCATACAGCGTTTGATTTGCCGTTATGGACACCGTTGTGGAAGATGTGACTTTTGTACCCCCGGAAGCGCTTGTGTACCATCCCGAGAAATCATATCCCGTGCGCGTAGGCGTAGGCAGAGTGCCATATGTACTGCCTTTGGTTACTGTCTTGCTGGTTGTACTCACCGTTCCGCCATTTGCATTAAATGTCACCGTGTAGGTCGTTGCGTTCGCTTTGCTTACTGTAAATGCTTTTTCTGTTAAGATTCTTGTCTCTCCAACGTCTTCATGTGTTGTGCCATTAAAAGCATAATTCAGTGTCCCGACCTTTATCACAAAATTATAGTCTCCGACACTCAAGCTTCTAAATGCCATTCCCGCATCCAAATCACTCCCATCAATTACATAGGAATATGAATTTGCACTATCACTATTAGAAATGGCAGTATTCGCTGTTCCCACATTTGCGTTCCCATAATAGACAAATGCATACACCTTTGCCAGCTTATTATATGTGGATTTTATAGTTCCTTTCAGCCAAAAGGACTCTCCCGCAGTATGATTGGAAGGTGCTGATAAGTTTGTCACCTTCAGATCCGAATACAATACATCGACAACTTCCGTATTCCCTACATAAACATAACAAGTCGATCCGTCTTCCGGAGATTTGACTTCATACCAATAGTTACCAACGGTGTTTTTGTACAATGCGTAAGCCGTTAGTGTTTCTCCTTTTTTCGCGCTGTAGATATCCGTGGAAGTGGCATCCGTACCTTTACTGCAAGGATATTTCTTCAAGGTCGTCGCCTGGGTTGTTTTCAATGTAAGATAAGAGGGATAGGGACCATCACATCTACCAAGATAAGTAAGAGAATCATACCAATCTCGACGAATATTGTTAATATTTGGTTCCACAAAATAGTACACTTTGGAATAAGTGCTGCTCGCATTCGCATTAAATTCATTTGAAGATGCATCGGATGTAAAATACTGAACTTGATTGGCACCCACATTTGAATTATTCCAATTGCAATCTATATAATAGTATTTTCCCGAGTATTGTCCCAAATAAACAATCGTATGTAATTTAGACGATTCATAATCCCCAATTCGAATTACCGTTCCAGGTGTCAAGCTAGACAAATAATTTTTCTTAAACGATGACACACTACACCCAGATGTATACACAACATCATAATATGAAGATGTTACCGCTGTTTTTCAGGAATATTTATCGGTTTGCAAACTTGTTCTTTCCCCGTAAGAATATAAAGACACCAATCACCATAAGCATAGCATTCTGTTCCATCTGAATAATCTACACTTTCCCCCGTCAGAGGATCCGTATAATAATTACCCAAATTAAATGTGGTACCACTTCCGTTTCTAGGAGGAAACGAATCAAGTATTTTTTGAAGCGCTGCTGCCAGATAAATATTACTGGTAAAATCACTTCCCTTCAACGTAAGTTTTGATCCTGCCATTAAGACTGAGGATGACACCTGTAGTCCCAAAAGTTCCGCCACGCCAGTGGATTCCTCCGCAGGCCGGGGCTCCTCGCTTTCTTCAACAGACTCTTCCACCTCCGCAGGTTCCGCATCCTCAACCGCGTCTTCCTCTTCCACCACCGCGATCACATCTTCCAGAACATCCAGCGCCGGAAGCTCCAGCGCCAGAGCATTCACCGGCAGCATGGACAAACACAGCACCAGCGCCAGCAAGACGCTCAAAAACCGTTTACTTCTCCTCATGGCGACACATTCCTTTCCAAGCGCATAAATTTGGTATTACTAAATTTGATTATATTTGGTATTACCAAATATGTCAATAAATCTTTTCCGTATACTGCTAAGTACATAGATGGTATAAATTGGCAGGGGGAAAGATCCATGAAAACGCGGAAGCTGGCGCTGGGAGAACGAAATCTGGTGGGCGCGCGGGTAACAGAAGCCCGGCTGCGCCAGGGCATGAAGCAGAACGAGCTTCTGGCCCGGCTCCAGGTGGCCGGCATTGAGATCAGCATCCCCGCCCTCTCCCTTCTGGAGGGGCAGAAACGCCCCGTATCCGACATCGAACTGGTGGCCCTTTCCAAGGCTTTGAATGTCTCCGTGGAATGGCTTTTGGGCATAGACAGCAAAAAACAGAGCTGACGAACGATCGTCAGCTCTGCCTCATTTTATAGGGATTTATTTCTTCTTATTCTTCTTGCCGGTCATGACCAGGACCACCACCAGAGCGACCACCAGAACGACCAGAATGATGACATACATCAGAATGGGAGCGTCGTCACCGGTGTTGGGGGTGCTGCCGGGGGTCTCGGTAGCCTTGGGCGTAGCGGTGGGAGCGGTCTCCTCCCCGCTCGTATCTTCCTCCTCCGCAGGAGCAGAATACTCGCCGCTGATGCTCACATACACGGTATCTTGGGATCCGTCGGGATAGACAGCGGTGACGGCGTACTTGGCATTGGGCCAGCCGTTGAGCATGGAAGAGAGAATGGTAACGGTGTTGCCCTCATCGGTAACGGTGTAATCCGAGCCTTCCACCAGGGTGTTGCCGCCGGCCTTCAGCTGGGACACACGATTCTCAAAGGTGATCTTCAGATCCTGGGTGCCCTTGGACCAGTTGAGCACGGCAGCCTCGTCCTGCTCAGGCTCCTGAGTGGGCGTAGGCGTAGGCTCCTGGGTGGGATCGGGGGTATCGGTGTTCACCACATAGTCGCCGGAAATGCTCACGCGCCGGGAGCTCGTGGATCCGTCGGGATGGACGGCAATGAACTCATAAACACCGTTGTTCCAGCCATTCAGCATGGTGGCGAAAACATTGACGGTGCTGTTGCCGTCGCCGCTGACGGTGTAATCCGTGCCCTCCACCAGAGGATTGGCCAGCTTCAGCTCGGACACGCGGTAATCAAAGGTCAGCACCAGATCCTCGGTGCCCTTGGACCAGTTGATGGTGGTCACTTCCTCGCCGGTGGTCTCATCGTCGCTGGTCTCATCGTCGGCGGTCTCGTCACCGGTGGTCTCGTCGCCGGTGGTCTCATCGTCGGCGGTCTCGTCGCCGGTGGTCTCGTCGCCGGTAGTCTCGTCGCCGGTGGTCTCGTCGC
>CAZQFN010000030.1:0-13966 GCA_964592685.1 uncultured Oscillospiraceae bacterium
AGCTTATCCACACCCTCCACGAGATCGGCGACATCCAGCGGCTCATCGGCCGCTGTGTATACGGCACGGCAAACGGCCGGGATCTTCTGGCCCTGTCCAACTATTTCGCCCTTCTGCCCCGTCTGACGGAGCTTCTCTCCGGCGCCCAGAGCGCCCTCCTCCGGGAGACGGCCGCCCTTGACACGCTGTCCGATCTGCAGGCGGACATCGCCTCCCTCATCGCCGACGATCCCCCCTTCTCCGTCCGGGAGGGCGGCATTCTCCGTCCCGGCGCCAGCGAGGAGCTGGACTATCTGCGGAACGTCCGGGACAACGGCGCCCGTATGGTGGCGGAGCTGGAGGCCCGGGAACGGGAGCAGACCGGCATCAAGAAGCTGAAAGTCGGCTATAACAAGGTCTTCGGCTATTACATCGATGTGCCCCGCTCCGCCGGGGACGTCCCCCTGCCGGACACTTACATCCGCAAGCAGACCCTCGTCTCCAACGAGCGCTATTTTACCCCGGAACTGAAGGAACTGGAAAACACCCTTCTGAACGCCCGGGACCGCATCGCGGATCTGGAATACGCCATCTTTTCCCAACTGCGGGAGCGGGTGGCCGCCCAGGTGGAGCGGGTCCAGACCGCCGCGGGCAAGGTGGCGGAGCTGGACGCCGTCTGCTCTCTGGCGGAGGTGGCCAGCCGCAACCACTACACCATGCCAGAGATCGACGTATCCCGCACGCTGGACATCCGGGAGGGCCGCCACCCCGTGGTGGAGATGGCCCAGAAAGATGCCCTCTTCGTCCCCAACAACACCTTCCTGAACGACTCCACCGACCGGGTGGCCATCATCACCGGCCCCAACATGGCCGGTAAATCCACCTATATGCGCCAGACGGCCCTCATCGTGCTCATGGCCCAGATCGGCAGCTTCGTCCCCGCCCGCTCCGCCACCATCGGCGTGGTGGACCGGGTATTCACCCGCATCGGCGCCTCTGACGACCTGGCCAGCGGCCAGTCCACCTTCATGGTGGAGATGGCGGAAATGGCCAACATCCTCCGCCACGCCACCGGCGCCAGTCTTCTGGTTCTGGACGAGATCGGCCGGGGCACCTCCACCTTTGACGGCATGGCCATTGCCAGAGCGATGCTGGAATACTGCGCCGACAGGCGAAAGCTGGGCGCCCGGACCATGTTCGCCACTCACTATCACGAGCTCTCCGCCCTGGAGGGCACGCTGGAGGGCGTGAAAAACTATAACATCACCGCCAAGAAGCAGGGCGGCACCCTCATCTTCCTGCGAAAGATCGTCTCCGGCAGCGCCGACGACAGCTATGGCATCGAAGTGGCCAAGCTGGCTGGCGTTCCCGATCCGGTCATCAAAAAGGCAAAGCAGTATCTGGCCGAGCTGGAGGCCGGCGGCGTGAAGACACCCGTCTCCAAGACCGCAGAACCCATGGAGGAGCAGGTGAGCTTCATGGACGTGGCCTCCTCCGCCCTGGCGGACAAAATCGCCGCTCTTGATCTGAACACCATCACCCCTCTGGAGGCGCTGAACCTTCTTTATCAGTTCAAAAAAGAAGCCCGGGGCGGCTGAAAAAAACACCATAACGCAGTATCCCGGCGGGGCAAAAGCTCCGCCGGGATTTTTATCCGGTTTTTCACACGGCCGGCACCTGCCGCACATAGGCTTTGTCAAGCGATTAATATAAATCCTTTACAAAAGTCTGCGCTCGGTTCTTGGGAAGCGACAAAAAATCCCCTGCCGAAGCAGGGGATTTTTGTGTGCAGCTGAATTTAAATCAGGCAGCCATCTCGCCGGAAGCCTCGCCGGAAGCCTCGGTGGAGCCAGCGCCGGGATCGCCGGCCTGAACGTTGGAGATGTCAGCCTCGGGCATGCCGGCCTCGACCCAGGCGTCATAGGACAGAATGACGCTGTTGGTGAGCAGAACTTCCATCTGGGAGATGGCGGCAACCTCTTCATAAGTAGCGCAGGCAAGGATAGCCTCGGCAACAGAGGTCTTCTCCTCCTCGGTGGGAGCGCCGGCGGAAGCGATGGTAGCAGCGTATTCCTTCCAGGCAGCGAAGGTGTCCTCCGCAGCGGGAGCAGCCTCAGCAGGGGCAGCAGCGGGAGCGGCCTCCGCAGCGGGGGCAGCCTCTTCCTTGGCGCCGCAGGCGCACAGGGCCAGAACCATGACCATAGCCAGAACAAGAGCAAGAATCTTCTTCATTGTGTATATTCCTCCTATTAATTATTAAGGCTACTACATTATAGGTACATCGTGTTAAAAAGTCAACATGTTACAAAAGTATTAAAAAAAATTAATCTTCAACAAAAAACGGCCCCCGCCCGAAGGCGGGAGCTCGTTTCCATGCATCTGTTTTAAATCAGCCGTTGATAAAATCGTCGTAAGACAGGATGCGGCCCTGATTGATCATCATCTCGAAATCGGAAGCATTGCCGTCGGTAACCGTTTCGATCGCCGCAACGGTCATATCCACGATATCCGCAGGAGCGCTGGGATCGCTCTTCAGCGCGTCGATGGCATAGGCCTTATAGCCTTCCAGATCCTTGGAATAACCGGAAGCATCGAACAGCTCGGCGATCGGCTCGCCGGTGGGTTCGCCGGAAGCATCGCCGGCAGCTTCGCCTTCCGCGGGCGCGGCCTCCGCAGCAGGAGCGGCTTCCGCAGCGGGAGCAGCTTCCACAGCGGGAGCGACTTCGGCAGGAGCGGCCTCTTCTCCGCCGCCGCAGGCACACAGAGCGCACAGCATCATCATGGCAAGAATCAGTGCAAGAGTCTTTTTCATGGTATGTCCCTCCATTATTGTGATGGAAACATTATAAATTTTTCATGTTAAAAAGTCAACATTTTCAACAATGTATTAAACATCGTTAATCCCCGGGGCCGTCACGTCCTCCTCGCTGATAACGCGGAGGCCTTTGGCGCGCAGGAATTCGGCCGTGACACCCTGGCCGGGGACCTTTTTCCCGGAGAAGCTTCCGTCATAGATGCACCGGCTGCCGCAGGAGGGGCTCCCCTGTTTCAGAACAGCCAGCTCCACACCCTCCCGGCAGCAGATCTCCCAGGTCCGCTCCGCCCCCAGGCGGAAGGCCCCGGTCACATCCTCGCCGGCGCTGCTGACCACCCGGTCACCCTGGCGCTCGCTGGGGAGCCGGGGCGTAGGAAGGCCGCCCGCCTGCTCGGGACAGAAGGACACATAGTCCTTCCCCTCCAGAAAACGGAGAACCTCCTCCCGGCGGTTGTTTCCGCCGCTGTATTTGCAATTTTCGCCCAGAAGACAGGCGCTCACCAGAATCATGTCCCGCTCCTTTCAGCCCGCCGTGGCCGGCGCGCGGTTTTTCCATCTGCCGGAGAAGAAATAGGGCCCCATCACCATGACAAAGGCATAGCCCGCCAGGGCGCCGCCCAGCCAGTAGCCCCGGATCCCCAGGCCGAACACTTCCCCCAGAAGGATGCACAACCCGATGCGCATGACCACGCCGTCAACAATGCCGAGAATGAAGTTCATCATGGGGAAGCCCATGCCGTTGCACAGCGCCGTGCTGGGCGCGCGGGTGGCGCAGCTGATGAAATTCAAAACCGCGATCAGCACATAGGCATGGCTCATGGCCAGGACCTCAGGGTCCTGGCTGAAGACAGAAAACACCATCTCCGGCCCGGCGATCACAATGACCGACAGCACCGCCGAAAACCCGAAGGCCACGCCGGTGGTCGTATACACCAGACGCCTGACCCGGTCGAACTTCCGGGCGGCAAAATTCTGGCCCACAATGGTGGCGCCGGCCTGACTGAGGGCCATGGCCACGATGTTGGCGATGGAGGACAGCTTCGCGCCCACCCCGGTCACCGCGGAAGCCACCACGCCATAGGCGTTTATGTGGCTGGAGACAAAGAGGGCGGAAATGCTGATGGCGCAGGTCTGAATCATCATGGGCACGCCCAGCTTCAGCAGCAGAGCCAGATTATGCCCGTCCGGCACCAGCAGGGAGAGCTCAAACCGGAAGCCAAGCTCGTCCCGCTTTTTCCACAGATAGATCACGGAGACGATAAAGCTCACGCCCTGGGCGATCACCGTGGCCAGCGCCGCGCCCAGAGGCCCCATTCCAAGGCCCACCAGCACCACGTCCAGCACCACATTCAGCACCGAGGCAATGGCAATGAAGATCATGGGCTTTTTGGCCTCGCCCATGCCCCGGAGCATGGACGCCACCATCATATACCCAAACATGAACGGCAGACCGACGGTGCAGCAGATCATATATTCCCTGGTATACTGCAGCGCCTCCGGCGGAACATTGAGAACGTTCAGCCAGAATCCCGTGCACACAAGGCCGGCGGCGGCCACCACCACGCTCAGCCCCAGAACGAACGTGAACATGACGCCCACCATTCTGGACACCGATTCCCGGTCCTGAAGGCCCACATACTGACTGATGAGGACCTGACCGGCGTTGCAGAAGCCCATGGCAATGAACGTATACAAATGGAGGATGTCCGCGCCGACGCTCACGGCGGATAGCCCCGCCGCGCCCACGAACTGCCCCACCACCGCCATATCCACCAGGTTATAGGCCGTCTGGAGAAGATTGGACAGCATAAAGGGCCAGGCAAACACCAGAAGCTGCCGCCCGATGGGCCCGGAAGTATAGTCTTTTATCAGTCCGCCACGGTTCACGGCCCCGACTCCTTTTTCTTTACAATATCATGCAAGCTATTGTACTCCGCGCCGACGGCCATTGCAAGTCTGTTCTCCTACCGGCGGATGCGGATGGTGACGGTCAGCTCCCCTTCCGTCTCCGTCCGGGAGACCTCCGCGTTCACACCGCCCCGGCGCATCAGCTCCACACCCCGGTGGAGGCTGTTCATAAACACCCTCACGTCCTTCATCACAAACCGGGTGTTCCCCTCCGGACCCTTCGGCGCCGGCGGCTCCAGCAGTGTTTCCACATAGGCCTCCGCAGCCGCCACCGTCATGCCCTTTTCCAGAACAACGGAGAGGGCCTTTCGCTGCAGCTCCTCCCCGGGCAGCCGGAGCAGCGCCCGGCCGTGACGCTCCGTGAGCCCCGCTTCCACCAGCTTCGCCAGAACATCCTCCGGCAGCTTCAGAAGACGCAGCTTGTTCGCCAGGGCGGACTGGCTCATCCCCAGCCGCCGGGCGCATTCCTCCTGGCTCAGACCGAAAAGCCGGATCAGCCGGGCGATGCCCTGGGCCTGCTCCACAAAATCCAGATCCTGCCGCTGCAGATTTTCCACCAGGGCAATGGCGCCGGACTGGGCGGGATCCACATCCAGCAATATGCACGGCACCTCCCGGAGCCCCGCCAGCCTGGAGGCCCGCAGCCGCCGCTCCCCGGCCACCAGCTCATACTCCCCCCGGCGGCATCGCACCGACAGCGGGCTGAGCACACCGTAGCGGCGGATGCTCTCCGCCAGCTCATCCAGTCCCTCCTGGTCAAAATTCCGCCGCGGCTGAAAGGGATTGGGGGCGATCTCATTTACATCCAGCAGCACGATCGCCTCCGCCGTGCGGCGGGCGCGGGATCGGATCTGCATACGCGGCACCTCCTTCTTCGGTATATTGTTTATACTATACCGAAAAAGCGGCAAAAAACCGGACGAAAGAACGTATGTATCCGCCGGAAGGCGGAAAACAGACCGTTTCCCGGGGGCACACACCCCCGGGAAAGCAGTCGCTCCGACAGGCGCTTTTACGCCTCTTCGTCCGCCTCATCCCGGGACCGGAACAGCAGCGAGATGCACCACAGCGCCGCCAGACCCACCAGGGTATAGATCACCCGGGAGAGCAGTGCGGTCTGCCCGCCGAAGATCCAGGCCACCAGGTCAAACCGGAACAGACCGATGCTGCCCCAGTTCAGACCGCCAACGATGGCGAGAATCAGTGCGATTCTGTCTATGACCATAATAACGACTCCTTTTCGATCGTATCGAAGCTAGTTTTGTCCAAAAACAAAAGAATATGCGCGGAGCGATGCTCCGCGCATATGGTAAAATTTTTCAAAGTATCTCTTTCCGGCTCCGGGGCGCCAGCTGCACCATGACCACCGCCGCAAACACCAGAACACAGCCCGCCAGCTCCCATCCGGAGAGGCCGGAGCCCGGCATGAGCACATAGCCCGCCAGCACGGAAAACACGCTCTCCAGACTGAGGAGAAGACTTGCCACCGCCGGCTGCACCCCCTTCTGGGCGATGATCTGCAGCGTGTATGCCACGCCGCTGCTCATGATGCCGGCATAGAGGATGGGCACGCCGCAGGCCAGAATATTCTTCAGGACCGGCTCCTCCCATATGGCCATACAAACAAGACTCAGCACGCCGCACACCAGAAACTGGATGCAGCTCAGACGCACGCCGTCCGCCAGCGGGGAAAAATGGTCGATGACCAGAATATGCACCGCATAGCACAGGGAACAGGCCAAAAGGAGAAGATCGCTCCTCTCAAGGCCCAGCCCCCGCCCGGCAACAATGCCGTCCATGAGGCAGAGGAAGAAAAATCCCGCCACGGCCACCGCCACACCCAGCCAGACCAGCGCCGGAGACCGTTTCCGCAGAAACAGACCCATCACCGGCACAAAGGCACAGTAGCAGGCCGTGATGAATCCCGCCTTGCCCACGTTGGTTTCCGGGCTCTGCAGGGCGATGCCGAACTGCTGGAGATTGGATGCCGCAAACAGCACCAGGCCGCACAGCACGCCGCCCAAAAGGATATTCTTCCGGCTCCCTTTTTCAAAATCCTCCCGGCCGGCCCGGATCTTATCCATCAACGGCAGGATCAGCAGCAGAAAGACGCCGCCGATGGTGTTCCGGACGCCGTTATAGGTGAAGGGCTCGATATAGTTCATGCCGTCCTTCTGGGCCACAAAGGCCACGCCCCAGATCAGGGCGGTCAGGACGAGAAGGAAAGAATTCTTCAGGGACGATCTCAACGCAAATAACCTCGGTTCTTCTTTTTCTGTGGAAAACGAGGGTTATTATATCACAAAGAATCGAAGGTTGTCATCCCACAAAGAGTGTGTTATAATACTTCACACCCACTTCACAGAGACTTCACATTCCGTCTCTGTATTTCTTTGGACTCTTGGGAGATGCACCATGCTTGGATATTACAACCGTTCTGTGATCCTTACATACATCGGCCTGATTTCCGCCGTGGTCGGCTGCAGCTGCGCCATGGTGGACAATACCCTGGCCGCCCTGATCTGTCTTCTCATCTGCGGCGTGTGCGATATGTTCGACGGCACCATCGCCCGGGCCACAAAGCGAAACGAAGAGGAAAAAGTCTTTGGCATCCAGATCGACTCCCTTTGCGATCTGGTGAGTTTCGGCGTTCTGCCGGCCGTTTTGCTGCTCTCCGTTTATCGCAGCATCCTCTCCATCGTCGTGGCCTCCCTGTTCGTTCTGGCGGCGGTCATCCGTCTGGCTTTTTTTAATGTCCACGAGCAGATCCGCCAGCAGACTTCCGACGGGGACAAGACCGGCTCCCGGGGCCTTCCCGTGACCTTCTCCGCCTGGATCATACCATCCGTCTTTCTGTTCCGCCCCCTGAGTTTCAAGTGGTTTCCCCTGTTCCTCACGGCCGTAATGCTTCTGACAGCCATCGCGTTCGTGGTGGATTTCCGTCTGAAAAAACCCAAAAACAAGCCCCTGCTGTATGGCGCCGGCTGCCTGTGGATCATCGCGCTGGGCGTCGGGCTGTATCACCAGTGGCTGTTCTGATGCATGAAAAATTGAAAAGACGAGGGAACTGTCCCTCGTCTTTTTTCGTTTTACAGCTGCTTTTTATAGTGGCGGAATGCCGTGGGCACGGCATAGGTCTCCCGGCGGGCTTCCCCGTCCGCCCAGACAAAGAGTTCCGGAGCGTTCTGACAGCGGATCTTCCAGCCGGTCATATGCCATTCCAGATGACTGAAGATATGCACCGCCGGGCCGCAGGGCTCCGCATCCAGAGGCTCGCAGCCCCAGGCCCGGGCCTTTTCCAGCGCCTCTTCCTCCGAGAGAACGCCCTCCACATGGGGAAATTCCCAAAGCCCCGCCAAAAGGCCTTTGTCCGGCCGCCGGCGAAGCGCCGCGCGGCCGCCGCTCAGAAGAAGGAACACCGTGCGGTTTTCCGTGCGCCGGGGCTTTTTTTCCGGCATGACGGGATACTCCGTCCGGGTCCCGCTCTCCCAGGCGGCGCAGACCCCGCTCAGAGGGCAGCGCTCGCAGTCCGGCGTGCCGGGAAGGCACACCGTCTCCCCCAGCTCCATGAGAGCGGAGGTAAACTCTCCGCAGCCGGTCCGGGGATACTGGGCCCGCAGAGCCTCCTGAAAGGTCTTTTTCACCCGGGGCTCGGCAATGCTGTCCGGACAGGCGGTGAGCCGGGCGCAGATACGAAGGACGTTTCCGTCCACCGCGGGCTCCGGCAGTCCAAAGGCGATGGAGGCGATGGCGCCGGCGGTGTAATCGCCGATGCCGGGGAGCGCCCGGAGAGCCCGGGCATCGGCGGGGAGAGCCCCGCCGTATTGCTCCATAAGAACCTTGGCAGCCTTGTGGAGATTTCGGGCCCGGGAATAATAGCCCAGCCCTTCCCACAGCTTGAGAACCTGCTCCTCCGGCGCGGAGGCAAGAGCCTCCACGTCGGGAAGGGCGGCCATGAACCGGGCAAAGTATCCCTTTGCCGCCTCGATGCGGGTCTGCTGGAGCATAATCTCCGAGATCCATACCCGGTAAGGGGTCACGTCCTGCCGCCAGGGCAGAGGACGGGCGTTTTTTTCATACCAGGGCAGAAGAAGCTCTGCCAGCCCGGCGGAAAGCTCTCTCAAAGCATCAGCCCTGGGAAGCCTCGCCGGAAGGCTCCGCAGAAGGCTCGGCAGAGGCCTCGTTCACCACGATGACCACGTCCTCGTAGGTGACGCCGGGCTCCAGGGTCTCAACGACCTGGGCGCCGGTGGTGTCGAAATAGGCAAGGTCGGAAGCCGTATCGCAGCCGGCATAGATGGTCACGTTGCCGATGATGGTGCCGGCGTCCGCCACCGTGAGGCTGGCAAGGCTGGAGGTTTCGGTGACGGTCCAGGTGCTGCCGGCGCCGATGGTGAGGGCCACGCCGTTTTTCACGGTGTCGCCGTCATAGCTCTCGTCGATGACCAGGCTGGCGCGGATGGCATCGGCGCGGGTCTCGGTGAGGGCAGCGGGATCCAGACCGGCGGCGGTCAGGTCGGCGGTCATCTTCTCGGTGGTCCAGAGGTCATTCCAGGCCTGCATGGTATAGCTCTGGATGGCGCCGGTGAGAGAGGCATTTTCCAGATCAATCGCCATGGCGCGGTGATAGTCCTGATGGAGGATATCGCCGGTGTAATCGCCGTCGGCAAAGACAACATGGATGCCGTTCACGGCATCCTCGCCCGCCCCGCGGTACATGGAGGTGCCGCCGTTGGGGTCATAGGCGATGATGCTCTGGAGCAGAACGCCGTTGGAGGGATAGATCTCCGTGTTGCGGAAGGTGATCTCCGCGCCCATGGAGCGGATCAGCGTGGCGGAGCCCCACATGTTGTTCATGGCAAACCAGCTCTCGCCCTGGTTGAACTTGGTCTCCTCGTCGGAGTCGTTCCAGCGGTAGGAGATGTCCAGATTGATCTCCTCGCCGGTGGCGCCGACCGCGCGCAGACCGTTTTCGGTATCGGTGGTGACGATGGAATTCTCCACATCGCAGACCGCAACGCCGTTGGTAACGCCGTTGGTGTGGACCACGATGGCGTTGATGGTGGCGGCAATGATGCTCTTGCCGTCTTCGGTGATGGGCTCGGCAGCGGCAACGCCGAATTCCGCCATGTTGGCGGCGACGGTCTCATTGGCAAGACCGGTCTCCAGATCGCCGATCACGGCCGTGGCCGCGCTGCACAGGAAGATGGCATAGTCGGTAGCCTGGATCTCCGTGCCGTAGAAGTCCATGAAGTTCGCATTCAGGACATAGGCGCCGTAACCGCCCCGATAGGCCTCCAGATAGGAGTTCACGGAGTAGGTACGGGTGCCGGAGGCCTGGCCCTCCTGGCTCAGGCAGCCCCAGTCCTGGGTGACGATGGTGTCATTGTAGAAATAGGTCTCGCCGCCGAAAAGCAGGGCGGAACGGGTGGAAGCGGTGAGCAGGGTGAACAGGGGGTGCCAGCTGGCGGCGCCCTTGGTGAGGAAGAAGCAGTCGTTCACCACCACAACGGACTCGGTGTTCATGTTATAGATGGCGGGAGCGCGCATGCCGTCGGTCTCGATATAGAGGTTCTCCAGCAGGAAGTTGCCCTCGTCCATGAGAACGCCCACGGCGTCGTTGCCCTCCACGGCGTCATCCACCTGCTCCTCGCCGGTGAGGACGATGACGGAGTTGAAGCCCTGGCTCTCGCCGGCGATCTCCACATCATAGAAATCCTCGGCGCTGCCGATGTACATGATCTTGTCCTCCGCGCCGGCCCAGGCGATGCCGTTGTCGGTGTCGGAGTCCTCCGCGGCCTGGGAATAGTCCGCGCCCACGATCTTCACGCCGGAAACCAGCTTATCGCTGATAACGCCGCCCTCGGCCATTTCCAGAGAACCGGCAAAGGTGGTCCAGGAAGCGTCCGCGTCGTTTGCGGTCTTCACATCAGCGTGGTCCACGGAAATGGCCGTCAGGCCCACCGTCTCCTCAAAGGTCGGATAGGAAGAATCCGCACCCCGGTCGCCGCTGGCCTCGCCGGAAGCCAGCGCCGTCACGCCAAGGCTCAGGCACAGCGCCAGAGCCAGAATAAGGCTTATGATCTTTTTCATGTGTTCTTCTCCTTTGGTTTGTTATGGTTTTCTCACACCTTATTAAATCATGCTGTTTCCCGCCGGTCAAGAGAAATTACCGGAAGCAGAAGAAAAGCCGAATTTTGTAACCTTTTGGCGTTGAATTTTACGCGCGGGACGTGTAGATTCTTGTTTGGAAAATATCAAAAATTTGAACCAAGGAGGTTCCCCATGAATCTGATCTACGGAATCAAAGACAAGCCCAAGTTCGGACAGATCATTCTCTTCGCCATCCAGCAGCTGCTGGCCATCATGGCCGCCACCATCGCGGTGCCCGCCATCATCGGCAACGGCATGAGCCAGACCGCCGCCCTGTTCGGCGCGGGCGCCGGCACCCTGGTCTATCTCCTCTTCACCCGCTTCAGAAGCCCCGTGTTCCTCGGCTCTTCCTTCGCCTTCCTCGGCTCCATGGCCACGGCTTTCGCCGGCGCCATCAGCGCCCAGGTCGGCTATCTCGGCCTGATCCTGGGTGCGGTCTTCGCCGGACTGGTGTATGTTGTCCTTGCCATCGCAGTCAAGTTCTGCGGCGTCAAGTGGATCAACAAGCTCATGCCCCCCGTTGTCATCGGCCCCACCGTGGCCATCATCGGTCTGAGCCTGTCCGGCAACGCCGTGGGCGATCTGATGACCGCCACCGCCGGCGGCAGCTCTTATGTGGCGCTGATCTGCGGTCTTGTGACCCTCGCCGTGACCATGCTTTGCTCCGTGTTCGGCAAGAAGATGCTCAAGATGATCCCCTTCATCATCGGCATCCTCGCCGGCTATGTCGTCTCCCTGGTATTCACGCTCATCGGCCGCGCCACCGGCAACGCCGCGCTTCTGGTCATCAATCTGGAGCTGTTCAACACCATCCAGTGGATCCCCAGCTTCACCTTTGTGGAAGCACTCAAGGGTGTGGCCGACCTTGACGCCAGCTATGTCGCCACCATCGCCGTGGCCTATATCCCCGTGGCCTTTGTGGTCTTCGCCGAGCACATCGCCGACCACAAGAACCTCTCCTCCATCATCGGCACCGACCTGCTGGAAGATCCCGGCCTGCACCGCACCCTGCTCGGCGACGGCATCGGCTCCATCGTCGGCGCCATCTTCGGCGGCTGCCCCAACACCACCTACGGCGAGTCCGTCGGCTGCGTGGCCATCAGCGGCAACGCCTCCGTTGTGACCATCCTCGCCACCGCCATCCTGGCCATCGTGATCTCCTTCTTCGGCCCCTTCGCCACCTTCCTGGCCAGTATCCCCAACTGCGTCATGGGCGGCGTCTGCATCTCTCTGTACGGCTTCATCGCGGTGTCCGGTCTGAAAATGATCCAGAACGTCGACCTGAACGAAAACCGCAACCTTTTCGTCGTCTCCGTCATCCTGATCGCCGGCGTCGGCGGTATGACCCTCTCCTTCGGCAAGGTCACCGTCACTTCCATCGCCTGCGCTCTCATCCTGGGCATCCTCACCAACGTGATGCTCTCCGGGAAGGAAAACGGCTGATACCATTCCCGCGCAACACCCGATATACCCGCACCCCGGCTGTTTCAGCCGGGGTGTTTTTCATAAGTTGACGGCGCATCGTCTTGTGTGATAAACTTTTCCACAGAAATTCATTGAACACAGGAGGGTTTTCCCATGCTGGAATTCCGCTTTGACACGCAGCTTCTCATTGAGGGCCACGATCTGGACGAAGACGCCATTTACGATTATATTTCCGAAAACATCCCCGGCGACTGCCTGCTGGCCGTGGGCGACGAAGACCTTATCAAGATCCATTTCCACACAAATGTCCCCTGGAAGGTACTGGAATACGCCTCCTCTCTGGGCGACATTTTCGATGTGGTCGTGGAGAACATGGAGCGCCAGGAAAACGGCCTTCAGGGATAAGGAGATTTTGCCATGACCATTCTCATTCTCGGCGGCGGCGCTTTGGGCGTCCAGGCCGCCAAACTGGCAAAAGCCGCCGGCCTCCATGTTATTCTGGCGGACAAGAACGCCGCCTGCCCTGCCAAGGCACTGGCCGATGAATTCTTGAACATCGACATTACAAAAGCCGTTCTGCCCGAAGCGGATTATATCCTTCCCGCCACGGAATCCCAGACCGTGCTGGAAAGCCTTTCCGGAGATCACCTGCTTTTTGACCTTGCCGCCTGGAACAGGACGTCCTCCCGGCTGGCCGCAGATGAGTTTCTCCGCTCCATCGGCGTTGCCATCCCGGAATATTTCCCCAGGGGCTCGGAGCCCTATCTCGTCAAGCCCGACCGAGGCAGCTTCGGCATGGGCATCTGGGTGACGGAGGATTTCTGCGAAGTGGGCGGCGCAGTAAACGCCGGCTTCGTGACCCAGGAGGAGCTGGACGGCCCCGTCTGGTCCCAGATCGTGCTGGGCACACCCGGCGCTTACACCGCTTATGCCCCCGCAAAGCTCTCCTTTGACGGCCGCCACCGCACCGGCGCGGCCTGTTCCCCCGCTCCGGAGGCGGAGGCGCTGGCAGACACCGCCGGAACCATCGCCCAGGCCATCGGTCTTTCCGGCATGCTGGAGGTGGAGGCCATGTTCCACCGGGGCCAGTGGAAGGTCATCGACCTGAACGCCCGCCTGCCCATGTATACGGGCGAGGCTCTGCTGGAGACCGGCATAAACCTTCTGGGCGAGCTGATCGCCCGGCGCTGATTGCACTTCTTTTAAAAGCTCTCCAAATCCGGAGAGCTTTTTTCTGTTCTTTTCACCGCCAACATCCGCTTGACATCACTTAAGTTAAACATTAAACTATCTATTAAGAGGGGAAATCACCCTTTACAAAAAAATGAGGAGGTACCCAGAACGTTATGAAGAAGATCCTTTCCGTGATCCTTGCGATCGCCATGATCGCCTCGCTGAGCATGGGCGCATTCGCTTCCGGCGAACCCAGCGCCGAAGCCGCCGTGCTGAACGAGAAGACTGTTATCGCCGAGTCCGTCACCTACGATGGCGGTCTGACCATTGCCGAAGGCGCCGGCTATGAGGCCGCCGAAGGCTATTGCGTCATCATGTCCGTGGATGGCGTCGTCATGACCCAGAAGGCCGGCACCTATGCCGGTAAGGTCGTGTTCGAGGTCGTCCCCCTGACTCTGAGCAGCAACGGCTCTCAGGAGTTCCAGACCCAGTCCATCATCACCAAGAGCGGCG
>CAZQFN010000031.1:0-13606 GCA_964592685.1 uncultured Oscillospiraceae bacterium
CGGAGCCCACGCCCGAGCCTACGCCGGAGCCCACGCCCGAGCCCACGCCCGAGCCCACACCCGAGCCCACGCCCGAGCCCACACCCGAGCCCACGCCCGAGCCTCTGTACGAGGTTGAGATCCCTGTCGTGAAGACGGTGGCCGGCGATCCTCTCCCCGAGGATACGGTGTTCCACTTCATCTTCGGTGCGGAGGATGTGAGTTCGCTGTCTGCTGATTTTGGCTACAGCTACACCGGAGAGAATGTGGTCGATGGTGCGGACTACAACAATACCGGCGCGTTCCTGACGATCCCGGCCGGCGAGACCGAGGGTGAGTTCACCATGACCATCACCGGTACGGCGGCAGATCTGGAGGCCTTCTTCCCCGTGGTGGTGAGAGAATCCGACACCGGTGACAAAACCATCACTTACGATGAGACCGAATGGACGGTTGAACTGGTCAAGAACGAAGCGACCGGAAAATACGGCGTGGAGATTTCTGCGGGCACAGAAACCGCAGCGGCTGTGACCTTTGAAAACACCTATACCGAGCCCAGCGGTGATCTGATCATCACCAAGGACTTCAACATTTCCGACGATCAGGGCGCGGCGCTGACCGAAGCGGAGATCAATGCTCTGGTGGAAGAGGCTCTCGGCCACACCTACACCATTCATCTCTGGCAGGAAATCTCCGGCAAATATGAGGAGATCGAGATGCTGACCTTCGCCAACGGCAGTTATGCCGACGAAGATGGCGACGGAGACTATCATGTCACCTGGATCGTTGAGGATCTGCCCTATGGTGCATACACCATCTCCGAGGCGGGCCTCATGATCAACCACTATGATCTGACCGGCGTGGAGATCACCTGCAGCGGCGCGGTGCTCACGGAGGAAGAGATCGAGGATCATGTCTTCCTGGCAGAGTTCGCCTTTGAAGAGGACGAAGAGACCGTGGCGCTCGTGAACACCTATAAGCAGAACGATGATACCCATGTCATCGATCTGGATCTGGAAAAGACCGTTGTTCAGGGCGGGGAAGTGGCTCCCGATGGAGATCAGTACTTCGATCTGGAAGTGACCCTCAACTGGAAGGATGAGAGCGGCGACACGGATATTGCCGTGGTGTATGACGGCGCGGTGAACGATATCGGAAACGGCGTCTACATCCATACGAACGGTGCCGGGACCTATAACGGCGGCATCGAGCTGAGCGGCACCAGCCTGGCCTTTGCCAATCTGGAATCCATCACCGTCCGGGAGATCATCCCCGCCGAGAGCGGTTTCTGGACCTATGACGAGACTGTCTGGGAAATCGTGGGCGACACCAGCGTCCATCCCTATGCCTATACCATCTATAAGGTGGAAGGGGAAGAGCTTGTGGAGACCGGAGCCGAGACGATCGCCTTTACCAACACCTATACCGAGAAACTGGAAGAGGTCTCCTTCCCTGTGATCAAGGCTATGTCCAAGGACAGCTGGGAGCTGCGCGAGGATGGGGAATTCACCTTCCGGATCAGCGGCTATGAAGATCTTGCCCTGTCCGAATACTTTGGGATCGCGGTCGGCGCGGAGGACATCACCCGGTCCGGTGAGTTCACCGTCACCGTTTTCGCCGGAACGACCGAGGCGGACACGACCGTTGTCATCACCGGCACGGCGGCGGATCTGGATGCCCTCAACAGCCTCAACGATGATCAGACGGATGAGAAGTATCTCGCGGTCACCGAGATCGGCGAGGACGATGAATACTGGGATTACGACGAGGACGTCTGGGAGATCATCATCGACAAGGATCACAACGTCAAGTATCGCAACCGGGACAGCGCCCTGGATAACTTTATCGAACGGGGCGGGGTGTACTTCGAAAACACCTATACCGAGCCCGTCTATACCATGACCATCCCCGTGACCAAGCACCTCACCGGCGACAATGTGGGCAAGAAGACATCCTTCACCTTCAACGTTCTGACCTACTGGCAGGACTTTGACGGCATGAGCGACCAGGATCTCTCCAAGGCGTTCCGGATCGAAGCGGACGGCAAGGACATCACCGAGTCCGGTACCTTCACCATCACCGTTCCCAAGGGCCAGAAGACCGCCTCGGCAGAGCTGGTCATCACCGGCACGGCCCGGGACTTCAGCGAGATCCTCCATGGTCTGTATATCTCGGAGGATGCCTCCGATGTTCCCGCGTACTGGACCTATGACAAGGCCATGTGGTGGGTCGCCCCCGCCGGGGAAGGGGATTTGGAGACCGGCGTCTGGTTCGCGGTGATCCAGGAGCCCGGAACGGAGATCGGCGTTGAAGAGGTCAACTTCGTCAATGTTTACGATCCCCCCTCCGATGTTCCCAAGACCGGAGACGAGAGCCGTCTGGCTCTGTGGAGCCTGATGATGGCGGTTTCCGCCGCGGCTCTGGGCGCCGTGCTCACCATGAGCAGAAAGCGCCGCCGGAGCTGAGAGCAGCGCCTCCGAAAACGCAAAAACCCCTGAATGACCCATAAAAATATCCCTCCCGCGTCAAAGCGGGAGGGATATTTTCATTTGAGAAGAATTCAGCGGCGCAGCGCCGGATCCCGGTTCCACTGTCGGGCGGAGAAATAAAAAATAACGATGCTGACCAGAAGGCACAGATGGTAAAGTCCGTTGAAGTCAAAGTGCCAGAGAAGAGCCAGCTCGCCCCGGCGCATCAGCTGCATCGCAAGGCCGGGGATCTGGGGAAGAAAGGCGGCCAGCAGAATGCGGGCGCCCCGGTGTCCCCGCCGGGCCAGCCGGGCATAGACATACAGCGCGGGCAGCGCGAAGCCGATGGCCAGAAGGATGAACAGGCGGATGGGATTTCGGCCCAGAAGGAGGAAGAGGACCAGCACGCACCATGAAATCAGCTCTGCCGCCCGGAGAAACAGACGGCCCTTCTTCTGGGGGCGGTCGCCGCCGGTGAGGGTATGGATGGCCAGGGAGAGAAAGGCGTGGACCGTGTCCAGAAGGGTGATATACAGAACGGCCCAGATGCACACCAGAGAAACACGGGCCCAGGCGCGGATGTGGAGCACAAAGCCCAGAAGACTGGACAGGGCGATCATGGCCATGAGCCGCTTCCAAAGCCGGCTTTCCGGGTGGTCATGGGGCAGGAACCGGTTCATATGCAGGAGCATGGGCAGAAGAATAAGGGCGTTTATCAGATCCGTCACGGCGGTGGTCATCACCGTGTTGGCTGCAAGGGGGGGCATGGAAATTCACCTCGGTTTTAAAAACGGAGCGGAGAGGGACACGGCCCTCTCCCTCCTGTGCATTGGCGTTTATTCAATGGGGATCATCATGCCGTGCACCAGGAAGCGGGGGTCGTTGTAGCCGCCGCCGTAGGTGCAGGTGGACATGGTGAGAAGCTGATAGTTGGAGCTGACGGCGTCGGAATTGACCCAGTAAGCATTGGAGGTGATCTTGTCGAGATAGCTCTCATACTCGCTGGTGCTGGAGAAATAGACCGGGAAGTTGGAGAGCACGGATTCCACCACGCCGGCGCTGATGAGCTCCACGCGATAGCTGCCTTCCGGCGTCAGGAAATAGAAGACGGGGTGTTCCTCATAGAAGTCATCGTCCACATAGTCGCCCAGAATGCCGAACATGGAGTCGTCCTTCATGTTGTGGCCATAGATGATGAGATGGCTCTGGTTGATGCCCACAACGGAGCTGCGGTCGGCAAACAGGGCGCCGGAGGAACTGTAATTTCCTTCAAAGCTGTGGGAAAGATAATAATCATGGTTGTCGCACTGGACAACGGGGTAGTTGATGATGGTGTCCGGGCAGTACAGCCAGCCGATGATGTCCGAGTTTACGGAGGAGAGATAGTCCCAGTCCACCGTGAAGGGGATCTCGGACTGAACGGGTTCCGGCGTTGCTTCCGCGTCGGGGCTGGCTTCCGGGTCCGGCGTGGTCCGGGCGGCGGATTCATCCGTCTCGGCGATGGAGATCAGGGCGCTCACCGCCAGCTGTTCATAGGCGGAGCGGTCCCGCTTGTATCCCAGAAGGATGGAGCCCAGCTGCCATCCGGCATAAACCATGCCGCCGATCAGCAGAAGGATAAGCACGATGACCGCCACATTGCGCTTGCTGCCGCTGCGCTGGGAGCGGTCCTGACCGCCGCGGCCGTTGCTGCTGCGGTGCTGTTCCCAGTCGCGGCTGTTTCGGCTGTGCTGGCTGTGCTGACTGTGCCGTGCCGGGGCGGTCTCCGGACGAGGCCGGGCCTCGCTCCGGCGGGGAGCCGGCTGAGGCTCCGGCGCGGGTTCCTGCGCGGGTATGGGCGCGGGCGCGGGCTCCGGCGCGGGGGGCTCGGCCGGGATGTCGGGCTCCTCTTTGGTGAAGACTACGGGATCATCCCGCAGCCAGTCGGGGTCGGAAAAATCCCACTGGGGGAACATATCGTCGTTTTTATGGGGATCCTGGCTCATGGCTGCCTCCTATCTGGATCCGAACCGCCGGAAAGGCGGGGATGGCTAAGGTTTTTTCTCATTATAGCATGGTTCGCGGAAATTCTCAACCGACGCCGTCATACCACCTGGAAGATATAGAACTCCAGATAATCCGTTTCGGGAACGCCCCACAGAATGGGGTGATCCGGGCCCTGGCGGCCCACATAGAGCTGCCGCAGGCTGACATTCACATCCGCCGCCGCCTCTTTCAGCATCTGGCGGAAAAGCTCGTCGGTCATGAAATGGGAGCAGGAGCAGGTGGCCAGAAAGCCGCCCCGGGGCAGAAGCTGCATGGCCCGGCGGTTGATCTCCTTATAGCCCCGGAAAGCCGCTTTCACCGTGGCGCTGGATTTGGTGAAGGCCGGGGGGTCCAGAATGATGAAATCATAGTCCCGCTGCTTCCGGGCGGCCATGTCCGTAAGCAGATCGAACACATCCGCCCGGAGAAACTCCACATGATCCAGCCCGTTGAGCGCCGCGTTTCCCCGGGCGGTCTCCAGAGCGGAGGCGGATACATCCACCGCCGTCACCCGCTTCGCGCCGCCCATGGCGGCATGGAGGGCGAAAGCCCCCGTATGGGTGAAGCAGTCCAGAACGGTCCTGTCCTTTGCCAGACGCATGACGGCCTCCCGGTTCCGGAGCTGGTCCAGGAAGAAGCCGGTCTTCTGGCCGTTCAGATAATCCACCCGGAATTTCACGCCGTTCTGGGCGATGACGGCGAATCCCTCCGCCTCCCCCAGGGCCCAGCCCTCAAAGCGGTCCAGACCCTCCTTGTCCCGGAGGGGGCTGTCGCTGCGCTCATAGACGGCGGTGACTTCGCCGCCCAGCTCCTCCAGAAGGAGGCGATAGAGAAGCGCCTTCACCCGGTCGGTCCCGGCGCAGAGAACTTCCGCCACCAGCACGTTGTCATAGCGGTCCACGGTGAGGCCGGGGAGCTGATCCGCCTCTCCGAAGATCAGCCGGCAGGCGGAGAAGTCGGCCCCCATGACGGCCCGGCGGTAATCCACCGCATAGCGGATGCGGCGGCGGTAAAAGGCCTCGTCAAACCGGTCGTTTCCGTTCCGGCTGAGGAGCCGTACCCGGATCTTGGAGCTGCGGCTGCCATAGCCCGCCCCAAGCCATTTTCCCTTCTGGGAGTATACGTCCACGATGTCGCCGTTATCCCAGCGGCCCGTGTCCTCTGTGATCTCGTCCCCATAGACCCAGGGATGGCCGCCCCGGAGAGCTTTTTCGCCCTTGGGTGTTATGGTCAGACGGGGGTAATTTCTTTCGTGCATAACGTTCACCTTCTTTACAAAACCCATCATATCACATTATAATGGATTTTCCAAAGCTAATCACGCAGGAGAATATGTTATGCAGGACATTCAGCAGCTTTCCGCCCTTCTCGGGAAGGAATTCAATCAAAAACAGACCCACGTGGAAAACGTGGTAAAGCTTCTGGACGAGGGGAACACCGTTCCCTTTATCGCCCGCTACCGCAAGGAGCTTCACGGCTCCATGGACGACCAGCTCATCCGTGAGATTTCCGAGCGGCTCACCTATCTCCGGAATCTGGACAAGCGCCGGGAGGAGATACGGTCCGCCATCGAGGCCCAGGGCAAGCTCACCGGCGAGCTGGAGGAGGCCATCGCCGCCGCGGAGACGCTGGCGGCTCTGGAGGATATCTACCGCCCCTATAAGCAGAAGCGGCGCACCCGGGCCACGGTGGCCCGGGAAAAGGGGCTGGAGCCTCTGGCGGCGGCCCTGTTTGCCCAGGCGGGCCAGACCGGGGATATCCGGGCGCTGGCCGCGCAGTACATCGACCCGGAAAAGGGCGTGGAGACCGTGGAGGACGCTCTGGCCGGGGCCTCGGACATCATCGCCGAGGACATCTCCGACGATGCCGCCGTTCGCACCCGTCTGCGGGATATGTATCAGCGCCAGGCCCGGCTGGTGTCCGTGGCCGCCGGGGAGGAGGACTCCGTCTACCGGCAGTATTACGACTATTCCGAGCCCCTGTCCCGTGTCCAGAGCCACCGTGTCCTGGCGGTGAACCGGGGCGAGCGGGAGGGCTTTCTGAAGGTCTCCGTCGAGATGGAGGAGGCCGCGGCGGTCCAGGCGGTCCGCCGGATGGTGGTCCGGCCGGGGAGCTTTTCCATGGCCTTTGTGGGCGCGGCGGCGGAGGATGCCTGCCGCAGACTCATCTTCCCCTCTCTGGAGCGGGAGCTCCGCTCCTCTCTCACGGATATGGCCAGCGAGCAGGCCATCAGGAACTTCTCTCTGAATCTGAAGCCCCTGCTGCTCCAGCCCCCGGTGAAAAACCGGGTGACCATGGGCTTTGACCCCGCCTACCGCACCGGCTGCAAGGTGGCGGTGGTGGACGGCACCGGCAAGGTGCTGGAGACGGGCGTCGTCTATCCCACGCCCCCCCACAACAAAAAGGACGAGGCCTGGGCCACTCTCACCCGCATGATCAAAAGGCACGGCGTCACCGCCATCGCCATCGGCAACGGCACCGCCTCCAAGGAGTCGGAGATCTTTGTGGCGGACATGCTCAAAACTCTCCCCGGCGTGGCCTATATGATGGTCAGCGAGGCGGGCGCCTCCGTTTATTCCGCCTCCAAACTGGGCGCGGCGGAGTTTCCCGATTATGACGTATCCCTCCGCTCGGCGGTGTCCATCGCCCGGCGGCTCCAGGACCCTCTGGCGGAGCTTGTGAAGATCGATCCCAAGAGCATCGGCGTGGGCCAGTATCAGCACGATATGCCCCAGAACCGGCTGGATGAGGCTCTGGGCGGCGTGGTGGAGGACTGCGTGAACGCCGTGGGCGCGGATCTGAACACCGCCTCCGCCTCGCTTCTGACCCACATCGCCGGTCTCACCGCCGCCACGGCCAAGAACATCGTGGCCTACCGGGAGGAAAACGGCGCTTTCACCACCCGGAAGCAGGTTCTGAAGGTGCCCAAGATCGGGCCCAAGGCCTTTGAGCAGTGCGCGGGCTTCCTCCGTGTGCCGGAGAGCAGGAACATCCTGGATAATACCGGCGTCCATCCCGAGAGCTATGAAGCGGCGGAGAAGATTCTGGAGCTCTGCGGCTATACCCTGAAGGATGTGGCCGGGGGCCGGGTGTCGGAGCTGAAAAAGCGTCTTGACCAGCTTGGGGCGGGCCGCGCGGCGGAATACGCCGGCGTGGGCGTGCCCACGGTGCAGGACATCGTTTCGGAGCTTCTGAAGCCCGGCCGCGACCCCCGGGATGAGCTTCCCCCCACCATGCTCCGCACGGATGTGATGAGCATGGAGGACCTGAAGCCCGGCATGGTCATCCGGGGCACGGTGCGAAACGTGGTGGATTTCGGCGTGTTTGTGGATATCGGCGTCCATCAGGACGGTCTTGTGCATATCTCCGAGGTCTGCGACCGGTTCATCCGCCATCCTTCCGAGGTGGTCAAGGTGGGCGACGTGGTGGACGCGGCGGTTCTGGGCGTGGATGTGGGCAAAAAGCGCATATCCCTGAGCCTCAAGCAGGCGAAAGAGAAATAAGGAGGATATTTCCATGGACTATACAGGCAAGAAATTTTCCTTTCTGGGGGACTCCATCTCCACCTTCAAGGGCGTGACGGTCACGGACCCCAACACCTTCTATGGCCGGGAGATGATCGCGAAGGGCGGCTTCTCCGGCGTGGAGGATACCTGGTGGATGCGCCTTGTGAACGGGCTGGGCGGCGTGTTCGAGGCGGATAACGCCTTTTCCGGCTCCTGCGTCACCGATGGCTACGGTCTGGGCCGGGGCGCCTGCACCGTGGAGCGGGTGACGGCGCTGGGCGCGCCCGATGTGATCTGCATCTTCATGGGCGCCAACGATCTGGGCTTCGGCGTTCCCGCGGCGGAGTTTGAGGCGGCCTACGGGCTGCTGCTGGCCCGGCTGAAGGAGACCTATCCCCGGGCGGAGATCTGGTGCGCCACCATGATAAACGGCGTGAAGGTTCTGGAGGACGAGCCCTTCTTCATGGGCGAGGATCCGTCCACGCCGGTGGAGCCCTTCAGCTCCATTGTCCGCGCCCAGGCGGCGAAGGCCGGCGCAAAGGTGGCCGATCTTGCGAAATACGATTTCCGCTACGATGCCATCGACGGCTGCCACCCCACCAGCTCCGGCATGGCCCAGATCGCCGATCTGTGGCTCCGGGAAATGACGGAATAAAATAGCATCCGCACTCTCACAAAGGGTGCGGATGCTAGTATCTGCAAGCAGAGATTGGCGAGTTGATCGAATATACGCGGCCGGAGGAAAAAGAATGAAGCCCTTACGGATTTTTCCGTGGGGGCTTTTATGTTGAAAACTTCTGCCCGATGCCACTAAATCCCGCAGAAAACACATTCCGATGGTGTGAGGGTTTTGAGGGATTTGGCAACCGAGGTTAGGTTAGGTAAGGTAAGGTAAGGCAAGGCAAGGTTAGGCAAGGCCAGTCCAGGAAAGGAAAGGCGAAGCCAGGGAGAGGGCAGGGAAGCGGAGGCCAGGATAAGCCGGGTTTTCAACATTCGCCAATGTGGAAAACCCAGCGCGGCTGCACCCCCAAACCCCCTCAAGGGGGCTTCGCTTCCCGGCTCCCTTCCGAAGAGAACGGAGTTCTCTTTTTGGGGGGAACGGGGGCTTGACGCATATAACAAAACTCCCCCGATGGGTGTCGGGGGAGGTGGGTGTCCGGTTGTTGATCATTCCGTGATAACGGGGAGGCCGGTGAGATACCGGCGGAGCATGTCGAAGGCGTGGTTCGCGGCGGAGGCGCGGATCATGTCCCGGCCCCGGGCGCCAAGGTGAAGCTCCCGCACCCAGACGCCGTCTTCCGCGGCGAGACCCACGAACACGGTGCCCACGGGGTTGATGCCATCCCCGTCCGGGCCGGCAAGGCCGGTGGCGGAAACGGCAAGATCCGCGCCGGTGGCGCCGCGGGCGCCGATGGCCATCCCGGCGGCCACTTCCCGGGAGACGGCGCTGTGGGCTTCGATGAGAGCGGGGTCAATGCTCAGCATGGCGGCCTTCACCTCGTTGCAATAGGTGATGGCGCCGCCCCGGAAGACCTGGGAGGCCCCGGGCAGGGAGGCGAACCGGGCGCCGATCATGCCGCCGGTGAGACTCTCCGCCGTGGCAAAGGTCTTGCCCCGCTCCTTGAGAAGGGCGAGGACCACGGCCTCCAGACTGTCCGCATCGATGCCGTAGACGATGTCCCCCAGAAGGGCGGTGACCTCCTCGATGACCGGGCGGCACATGGCCTCGGCGGTGGCTTCGTCCGCCGCCTTGGCGGTGACCCGGAGCATGACCTCCGCGGGCTTGGCATAGGTGGCCAGGGAGGGGTTTGCCATCTGCTCCATCTTCTCCCGCAGGAGGGATTCCACCCGGCTCTCCCCCATGCCGAAGACCTTGATCTGATGGGAGACCATGGTCTCATGAGAGAGGGCGCGCAGATGGGGCATGACGCAGTGGCGGAACATGGGGATGCACTCCCGGGGCGGGCCGGGCAGGAGGATCACATGGACGCCGTCCTGCTCAAAGGCGCAGCCGGGGGCCGTGCCCCAGATGTTCCGGAAGACGGTGCAGTCCTCCGGCAGCCAGGCCTGCTGGGTGTTGTTTTCCGTGTAGGGCCTGGTGGAATTTTTCCGGAACCAGTCCCGGATGAAGGCGTCCTCCTCCGGGTGGAAGACCATTTTGCGCCCGAAAGCCTCGGCGATGATGTTTTTGGTCAGATCGTCGTAGGTGGGGCCGAGACCGCCGGTGGTGAGGATGAGGTCCGCCCGGCTGCGGGCCAGGGCGATGCTCTCCTTCAGACGGGCGGGGTTATCCCCCACCACGGAATGCCAGAACACGTTGATGCCCAGCTCCGAGAGCATGACGGAAAGGTCCGCGGCGTTGGTGTTTACGGTGTTTCCCAGAAGGAGCTCCGTGCCGACGGAGAGGATCTCGCAGTTCATGGCTTCTCCTCGCCCCGGTGGTTGAGCTTCACAAACTCCCGGTTCATGACGGCCTCCCGCACCAGCGTCTCCACATCCAGAGCGGCCTCCGCCTCCAGAACCTTCTCCAGCTTGGGATGGGTGCTGGGATGGCGGGGGGTGAACACGGTGCAGCAGTCCTCATAGGGGAGGATGGAGGTGTCAAAGGTGCCGATGTGGCGGGAGATGCGGATGACCTCCTCCTTGTCCATGCCCACCAGGGGGCGCAGGATGGGAAGAGAGCAGGCGCTGCCGGTGCAGTGCATGGCCTCCATGGTCTGGCTGGCCACCTGGCCCAGACTCTCGCCGGTGACGATGGCGCCGCAGTCGTTGGCTTTGGCGATCTCGTCGGAGATGCGCATCATGAAGCGGCGCATGATGATGGTGAAGTATTCCTCGGGACACTTGGCCCGGATCTCCTCCTGGATGTGGGTGAAGGGGACGATCTCCACGGTCATCCGGCCGCACCAGCCCGTGAGGATCTTGGCCAGATCGATGACCTTTTCCTTGGCAAGCTCGGAGGTATAGGGGAAGGAGAAGAAATGCACGGGGATGATGCGAAGGCCCCGCTTTGCCATCATATAGGTGGAGACGGGGCTGTCGATGCCGCCGGAGAGGAGGCTCACGGCGGTGCCGTTGGAACCCACGGGCATGCCGCCCGCGCCGGGCACGGGCCGGCCGTGGACATAGGCGGCTCTGTCCCGCACCTCCAGATGGACGATCACGTCCGGGGTGTGCATATCGGCGGTGAGGTTGTCATAGGCCTCGTTGATCTCGCCGCCCACATACTGGCTCAGCTGGATGCTGGTCATGGGGAAGCCCTTGTCGGAGCGCTTGGACTCCACCTTGAAGGTTCTGGCGGCGCGGAGTTCCTCGTCCAGATATTCCATGGCGGTGCGGAGGATCACGTCCGGGTCCTTGTCGCAGGCGATGGCCCGGGTGAGGGTCATGATGCCGAAGACCTTCCGGAGGGCCTCGAAGGCGCCGTCGATGTCGGCGTCGTCGCTCTGGGGCTCCACATAGATAACGCTCTGGAGGGCGTTCACCTTGAAGGAACCGTAGTCCTTCAGACGGCGGCGGATGTTCTGGGTGAGCTTTTGCTCAAAATATCGCTTGTTCAGGCCCTTGAGGACGACCTCTCCCTCCTTCAGGAGGATCATGTCCCGCACGGGCGCGGTCATTTCAGTCATAGTTTACACTCTCATTTCAGTTGGAATGTGCGGTATTGGATGGCCTCCGCCAGATGGTCGGGGCCGATATGTTCGCTGCCGGCCAGGTCCGCGATGGTGCGGGCCACCCGGAGGATGCGGTCATAGCTCCGGGCGGTGAGGCCCAGGGCGTCATAGGCCGCGCGCATGAGACCGGAGCCCGCCTCGTCCAGCCTGCAGTATGCCTCCATGGCGGCGGGGGTCATGCGGGCGTTTGCCTCAAAGCCGAGGGCGGAAAAGCGCTCCCGCTGCACGGCCCGGGCGGCGTCCACCCGCGCCTTGATGGCGGCGGAGGGCTCCCCGTTGGGCTTTGCCTCCAGCTCGTCATACTCCAGGGCGGGGACTTCCACCATGATGTCGATGCGGTCCAGCAGGGGGCCGGAGATCTTGGCCTGATAGTCATGGACGGAGCGCTCCGTGCACCGGCAGCGGCGGGAGGGATGCCCGTACCAGCCGCAGCGGCAGGGGTTCATGGCGCAAACCAGCATGAAGCGGCTGGGATAGGTGGCGGAGCCGGAGGCCCGGGAGATGGTGATCTCCCCCTCCTCCAGCGGCTGGCGGAGCAGGTCGATCACGTCCCGGTGGAATTCCGGCAGCTCGTCCAGAAACAGCACGCCGTTGTGGGCCAGACTCATCTCGCCCGGCTTCAGATCGGCGCCGCCGGACAGGGCCTGGCGGGAGGCGGTCTGGTTGGGGGCCCGGAAGGGCCGGCGGGAGACGATGGGATTTTTGGGGTCGGTGAGGCCGGAGACGGACCAGATGGCCGTGGTGCGCAGGGCTTCCTCCCGGCTCATGTCCGGCAGAATGCCGGGCAGACGCTTGGCCAGCATGGATTTTCCCGCGCCCGGAGGGCCCACCATGAGAAGATTGTGTCCGCCGGCGGCGGCCACCTCCATGGCCCGCTTTACGTTCTCCTGGCCCTTCACATCCCGGAAATCCGGGAAAAGCCCCTCCTCCGGCCGGATGGTCCGGGGCGGCAGAGGCTCGATGAGGGTCTCGCCGTTCAGATGGGCGGCCAGCTGGGCGATGTTTTCCACGGGATAGACGGCCAGACCCTGGGCATAGGCGGCCTCGGGGGCGTTGTCCGCCGGAACGAACAGCCGCTCCGCGCCGGCGGCCCGGGCGGCCAGCGCCATGGGCAGCGCGCCGGCCACGGGCCGGAGCTGCCCCGTGAGAGAAAGCTCGCCGAAAAACACGTCTCCCCCTTTGGGGGCGCGGAGCTGCTCCGTGGCGGCAAGGATGCCAAGGAGGACCGGCAGGTCATAGACCGTGCCGGCCTTTTTCGTGTCCGCCGGGGCCAGATTCACCGTGACCCGGCTGACGGGAAAGTCATAGCCGTTGTTTTTGATGGCGGCCCGGACCCGGTCGCCCGCCTCTTTCACGGCGGCGTCCGGAAGGCCCACAATGTCCAGCCGGGGCAGGCCGGAGGTGATGTATACCTCCAGCTCCACCTCATAGCCGCCGATCCCTTTGAGGCCCAGGGAACGAATGCGTGCGTACATAATATCGGTTTATTCCTTTTCGGGAAGATTCAGGGCGATGTGCAGCTCGTCCAGCTGCTTCTGCTCCACTTCGGAGGGGGCGTTCATCATCAGATCCTGAGCGTTTTTGTTCATGGGGAAGGGAATGATCTCCCGGATGGAGGGCTCGCCGGCCAGAAGCATGACCATGCGGTCCACGCCCGGGGCGATGCCGGCGTGGGGGGGCGCGCCGTAGGTGAAGGCGTTGTACATGGCGGGGAACTTGGCCTTCACGTCCTCCTCGCCCAGACGGACCATCTCAAAGGCCTTGATCATGATGTCGGGATCGTGGTTGCGGACGGCGCCGGAGGACAGCTCCACACCGTTGCAGACCAGGTCATACTGGAAGGCATAGATGTCCAGGGGGTCCACCTTGCCACGCTCGGCGGCCTCCAGGATCTCCAGCCCGCCGTTGGGCATGGAGAAGGGGTTGTGGCAGAATTCCAGCTCGCCGGATTCCT
>CAZQFN010000032.1:0-13399 GCA_964592685.1 uncultured Oscillospiraceae bacterium
AGAGCTTGGAAGCGCCGGTCTTGAGGGCCTTTTCCTCCAGACCTTCCAGCTCGTCGGCCTGGCCGACGTTGCCGCTGACGGCGATGACTTCACAGTTGTCGTAGTTTTCCTTCAGCCAGGGGATGATGATAGAGGTGTCCAGACCGCCGGAATAGGCGAGGACGACTTTTTTGATATCAGACATGGTGATTTCCTCCGTGTTGCATTTATGTTCAATGAATGGATTGTACGCCGGAATGGAATGAATATCAATAGGTTTATTCACGGATTTGTGAATATTTTTGAAAAATTCCGGGGTTTTTCTTCAGTGAGTGAATATTCCCCGCAGAAAGGAATACTTCTGGGGTGCACCCAGCTGACGTGCCATTTCCATGGCGGCCATGCGCCCGCCAGCCAGGGAGAAGCCGAAGGCGTGACCGGAGAGCATGACGCTGTAATCGGCGCTGTCCACACCGGAAATGTCAATGCCGGCGGCAAAAAGGCCGGGGACGGGGGTGCCGTCCGGCGCCAGAACCCGCATGCGGCTGTCGGTCTGGATGCCGCCGTGGGTGGTGATGATGTCCATGCCGGCGGGGATGGCATAAAAGGGTCCCTCGGTCAGCGGCTGCATAAAGCGCCGGTCCTTTCCGAAAAGACTGTCAAAGCCACGCTCGCAGTCGGCGTTGTAGAGGGTCGTCTCCGCCAGAAAAGCGTCGCTGTCGATGCCGGCGGCAGAGGCCAGCTTTGCCATGGTGGGCGCTTTGAAGATGCGGCCGTTTTCCAGCTCTTTTTCCAGAGCTTCATAAAGCGACTCCATGCCATTTTTGGTCTCGGAGAGTTCCGCCATCATGCCGGGAAGGGATTCGAAGGCCCGGCGGACGGCGCTTTCGTCCAGAATGGCCCAGCACATCTTGCCCGGCTGGCGGGCCACGGCGTTCTGGCCGTGGATAAAGTCATCGCAGATGGTCTCGTCGCAGAAGCGCTGGCCGAAGGCGTTGACCCACAGGACATCCGGCCGGCGGATGAGAGGGGTGATCTCTCTCCGGCCCCGGAACACGGGGGCGCAGCCCTCGATGGCGATGTCTTTGCAGATGGCGGCGCCGGCCGCTTTGGCAAGATGAAGCCCGTCGCCGTTCATGGGGATGCCCTTGAGATGCATGTAATCCTCCGGATTGCAGCCGGGGATCATCTGGCGCATAAGCTCATGATTTCCCGCGAAGCCGCCGGTGGCGATGAGCACACAGTCGGCGGAGAAGGTATGCTCCATGCCGCCCAGCAGGACGTTTGCGCCGGTAACGGCGCCGTCCGTGACCAGAAGACCGGTCACCTGTGCCTCGGTGTGGATGGTGACGCCCAGCCGGGAGCAGCGCTCCTTCAAAGTGGCCATGACCCGGGCGCCGGTGGGGGAAGGATAGGCCATGTGGAAGACCTCGGGGCTCTGGTTCGGCATGTGGTGAAGCACCCGGGAGAAGGGCACGCCGATGTCGCACAGCCAGTCCACCGTCTCGCCGGAGGCGTCGATGAGGGCCCGGGTGAGCCGGGCATCGGACCGCCAGTGGGAGTATTCCATGGCCTGACGGAAAAGTTGGGCGGGGTCAGCGTCGATGTTGTTTCGCTTCTGCAGACGGCTGCCTGCGCCGAAGACGCCTTCGGCATACTGGCCGTTGCCGCCGGTGTATTTGCGCTTTTCCAGGACGGTGACCCGGAGACCGGCCTCGGCGGCCGTGGCGGCGGCGGACATGCCGGCGGCACCGCCGCCGATGATAAGGATACTGCTCATGGAGTATCGCTCCTTATAATAAAGTTGTTTTTTCCAGTATACCATAAATCGTCAATACGAAAAGCCCTTACAGGCGTTTGTGTCCTATAAATTATAATAGTATTTGCCAAAAATGGCCATCTGTGTTAAAAAAGAAGGTAGAAACCAACTGCGGCGGAAAGCCGCAGAGACGAATAAGGAGATTTTGGATGAACGACAAAGTAATCATCGTCACCGGCGCGGCCACCGGCATGGGCCGGGAAACGGCGCTGGAGCTGGGCGCCAAGGGCGCGAAGGTTGTTTGCGTTACCGGCAGCAACGTGGCCGGCGGCGAAGAAACGGCACGCCTCATCCGCGAAAAGGGCGGCGAGGCCGTCTTCTGCCGGTGCGATGTGTCCAAGGAGGACCAGGTGGAGGCCATGGTGGCCTTTACGCTGGAGACATACGGCCGGCTGGACGGCGCTTTCAACAACGCCGGCGTTGGGCCCGACGGTGTGCGTATGCCCTTCTACGGTCTCACGGAGCTTCCCGTAGATATTTGGGACAAGACCATGGAAGTGAATGCCAGAGGCACCTTCCTCTGCTTGAAGCACGAGATCCCCGCCATGCTGAAGACCGGCGGCGGTTCCATCGTGAATACGGCCTCCGTGGGCGGGCTGCGCATGGCGCCCAACTTCGGTGCCTATGGCCCCAGCAAGGCGGCTGTGGTGGCCGTGACCCGCACGGCGGCGCTGGAATTCGCCCGGCAGGGCATCCGCGTGAACGCGGTCTGTCCCGGCCCCACGCTGGGCACGGAGCTGATGAAAAACTCCATGGCCACCGGCGGCGAAGCCTCCCGGGACGACAACGGCCCTCCCATCCCCATGGGCAAGCTGGGCCAGACGGAAGATGTGGCCAAGGCGGTCATCTGGCTTCTGTCCGATGAGGCGGGCCACATTACCGGACACGCGCTGTCCGTGGACGGCGGCATGGCCGATATCGGATAAAGACAACCGGGAAAGGCAAGAGCCTTTCCCAGTTCTGTTTTTATTCCCGACGCTGAATGTTGGCGGTGATCCCGGAAAAGGCTTCGGCGGCCTCCATGGAGTGACCGCTCCGGCGCGCCAGATCGCCCAGACTCACCATGCCCACCAGTTTTCCGTCGTCCACGATGGGAAGGCGGCGGATCTGTTCCCGGGTCATGCAGCCCAGGGCGGTACGGATGTCATCCTGGGAGGAGCAGGTACGCAGGCCCCGGGTCATGATCTCCCGGATCTTGGTGTCCTCCGGGGCCAGTTCCCCGGCGATGCAGCGGGTCACAATGTCCCGATCCGTCAAAATACCCCGCAGCCGGCCCTGGTCGTCGCAAACCGGGAGCACGCCCAGATTGTGGCGCTTCATAAGGCGGGCGGCATGGGATACGGGCTCATGTTGGCTTACGGCAATGATGTTGTCGGTCATAATATCCTGAATTTTCATTGATGAATCTCCCCGGCTGTATTATTATGATAGGTACAGATTCATTATAGACAGAGGACCGGATTCTTATGCCGGGGCGATGCAGGCGGCCAGCTGCGGCCCGATGACGTCGGCAAAAAGCTGCACGGCGGTGATGCATTCCTGCAGTGTGTTTCCGGCGGTGCCGACTTCCATGAGAAGGCTCCCCGCGGTAAGCTGCTGGTTATAGCGGTAGGCGCAGAGATTTGTGGGGCGCATCAGCTCCGGATAGCGGGCGGATATGGTGTTCTGCAGCGTGAGGGCCAGAGCGAGATTTTCCCGCCAGGCGGGGTGCTCCAGATTGACATCGCTGCCCATGACGAACATGATCTGGGCGGCCCGGGCGCCTTCCGCCGTGGTCACGGTTTTATATATGGTATCGCCGTCCCCCAGCGCGTCCCGGTGCAGATCGATGACCAGCGCGATGCCGGGATAGGCTTCCAGATATTCCTGGATGGCTTCTCCGCTGCGGACATAGGAGCTGGTATAGCTGGGATAGTCGTAAAGTCCTTCGTCATGGAGCACATTCAGACCGTAGGCCCGCAGGGCCTCTGCCAGTTCCCTCCCCACCCGGATTACGCTGAAGTTGGTGTCGGTGGTGCGGTATTCGTCGCTCTCCTCATAGACATCTGTTCCGTCCGGGGTGTAGGCTTCCGTGCCGTGGGTATGTATGATGAGGATCTGGTAACCCTCCGCCGGCAGGGAGAGGGAGGAAAAAGCATCGGGAAATGCTTCCGGGTCTATGATATAATCTGTATCGTTGTCCACCATGCTGTCCGAGGTGATGGTGGTCTCCAGGATGGTGACCGTGGGCGGCGCCGCTGTGGGAGCGGGCGTTTCGGTGACGGCCGGTGTGCTCGTGGGAAGCGGCATGTCCGTGGGGACAGGGGAGGGAGACGGTGCGGTTGTCTCTGCGGGAATTTCACCGGGGTCCTCCGCCAGAATCACGGCGGCGGAACGCGCTTCGCCCTCCGGGACAGTATCCTCGGCCAGAACCGGTATGGCACCGGTGCGCAGACCGAGCAACAGAAACAGGAGCATAAGCAGAACGACGGAGGTCTGCCTGAGCTTCATGGAGAAGCCCCCTTTCGATGGTATCGATACAATATATGCGGGGCGTGTTGAAATTATGAAAGTTTTTGCCCAGAAAATTTTATGTCAAGCAAATAACGAGAGGAGTTTCGAATTTTATGACCATTTCCTATAAACCCAAGCGCGTTTGCTCCCGGCTGATGACCGTGGAGGCCGAGGACGGAATCATCAAAAGTGTGGAGATAGTGGGGGGCTGCGACGGAAATCTGCAGGGTATTTCCCGCCTGGTGGTGGGGATGAGTGTTCAGGAGGCCATTTCCCGTATGGAGGGCATCAGCTGCAACGGAAAGGGAACATCCTGCCCGGACCAGCTGGCACAGGCGCTAAAGCAGTTGACATAATTTGAAAGAAAAATTGAATTCTTATTTACATAATTACCTGTTATTGTAAATCTATTAAAGCTTGTTAATTGGAAAGTTTTGTCGATTTTTCGAATTATTGGAAATTATTTCCAATTCGAAAACACAAGATATTGATTTGATTTTGGCGTAAATACGCAAATTAAGCACAATTAGTTGTGCATTTGTCACAATTTCCAGTTTAAAAAGCTGTCTTTTAGACAGAATGCCGATTGTTTTCGCGGTTTTTGCTTCGATATAATTGAAGTACCCCAAAATGAATGCGGATGAAACGAATCCTGCAAATTTTGCGGATACTTGAACAAAGGAGAGGCAGAACCATGAAAAGTCGATGGCTTGAAAAAACGGCGGCTGTGCTGTGTGCGCTCTGCCTTGCGGTTGGCGTCATGAGCGGCGTCGTGTTTGCCCGGGAGGAAGAAAACAACGGTGCCTCCGGGGAGATAGAGGCTCCGGAAGCGACTTTTGTGATCGTGGACGAAACCTTCGACGAGGCAACGGTGACCGAGACCGAGGTAACGGATAACCGGAACGTGCTCCCCCTGTATGTGAACGGGGAGGCAGGCTGTACCTGCGTGATGATCGACGGGGTGCCTTTTGTGTGCGGGGAGGAATTCCTTCGTGCCCTGGGCGCGGAAGACGTGGTCATCGAGGCAGAGGTCGGCGCGGACTACTTTGTTTGCAATGGCCGATATTTCTATGTGGCCGGCGGCATCCCCTCTGTGGGTGGCCAGCTGCGGCTGCCGGTGGAGGCTCTGGCCGGGTGTCTGGGCGTCACGGTGGTCTGGGATCGGGTTCAGTGGATCATGACCGTGGAGACGGAGGAATATTTCCTTCCGGAGAGCGGCGACGCCTATTACAATGAGACCGATCTCTATTGGCTCAGCCGTGTGATCTATGCCGAGGCGGGGAACCAGTCCCTGGAAGGTCAGATCGCGGTGGGCAATGTGGTTCTCAACCGCATGGCTTCGGAAGAGTTTGACGGTCAGGATACGATATACGATGTGATCTTTGCCAAGAATCAGTTTGAGGTCGTGGCAAACGGCATGATCTATATGGAACCCAGCGAGAGCGCGGTGATCGCCGCGAAGATCGCGCTGGAGGGCTGCGATGTGGTATCCGGCGCCACCTACTTTGCCACGTTTGATTTTGGCGAAGGCTATGAATGCGTTGTCTGGATCGGTGACCACTGCTTCATGACCGCGGCTTGAACCGGGGCAGAAAGTATGCTACAATGACCAAAACGGTCTGCATTTGACGAAACACAAAACGGGCATGCCGGAGGGCGTGCCCGTTTCTTTTTGAGGAGACAGCATGGAACAGATTTTGCGGGAGGGGCTCAAGGCCCTGGATATTGAGGCGGGAGAAGAAGCGGTTTCGCTTCTTCGGGACTATGGCCGGGAGCTTCTGCGGGTCAACGCGACCACGAACCTTACGGCCATCCGGGAGGAGACAGAGGCTGCAAAGCTTCACTTTCTGGATTGCGCCGCCCTTTTGAAAGCGGCGGATTTTGCCGGATGCCGGGTCATCGATGTGGGCTCCGGCGCGGGCTTTCCCGGTGTGCCTCTGCGCATTCTGCAGCCGGATTTAAAGCTGACCACCATTGACAGCGTGGGAAAAAAGGTGGATTTTGTGAAAAACACCTGCGAGATGCTGGGCATCCGGGATGTGAACTGCATCTGGGGCCGGGTGGAGGAGCTTCCGCAGCTGCGGGAGAGTTTTGACATCGCCGTGAGCCGGGCGGTGGCGGATCTTGTGGTTCTGGCGGAGCTGAGCCTTCCCCAGGTGAAGCAGGGCGGTCTGTTCATTGCCATGAAAGGACCGGAGTGCCGGGAGGAAGTGACCCAGGCAGAGTTTGCCATCAAGACGCTGGGGGGTCGAGTGCGGGATATATGGCGGTATACCATTCCCGGCACGGAGGTGACCCATGCGGCGGTCATTGTGGAAAAGGTCAAGTCCACACCGCCCCAGTATCCCCGCCGGTATGCCCAGATCAAAAAGAAGCCCCTGAAGGGCTGAAAAGCTGGTGGGACAATAAAAAACAAATTACTCTTTTGAAAAGGTGAACAGCGCCGCGGAAAAGCTCCGCGGCGCTGGTTTTTATGCGTTTGTGTTGGGCGCGCTGCCGGAGCCCTCTCCGCCTGTCTTGGGGCGGGGCTTGTGCCGGCGGCGGTTGTTGCTTCTGGGTTTTTGGGGTTTCTGTTCGCTGCCCTCGGTTTTAGAGGACTGGGAGGACGCAGGGCGGTTCTGAGATTTTGGCGCTTTCTTTTCCTGTGGAACTGCCTGCTGCGGTGTCTGGGTGCCGTCCTGAGGCTTTTGGGGCCGGGGACCGCGGTTTCTTTTCCGGGAGCGGGATTTGCCGGTGCTCTCGGTCTTTTCGCCGGCCGCTTCGCTCTTGGGGGCCGCGGCCTTCTGAGGATTGGCTTTCTGGGGATTGGGCTTTTGTGAGCGGTTTTTGCTGTTTTTGGAGCTCTTGGGCTGGCTGGCCTGCTGGCTCTCCTGCGGGGCGGAGTCCTTCTTGCTCCGGCGGCGTCCGCCGGATTTCCTGGACTCCTCCCCTCTGGGGGCGGAGGCGCTTTCCAGATCAGCCGGCGAGGAGATGAGAAGCTCAGGGCGCTCCCAGCGCGTATCCTCGGTCTCTTTGGGCTTCTTGGGCTTCAGAACCAGCACGTGGGGAGGCTGGCTGCCGTCCCGGGGCCGTCCGCCGGGGATGGCGGCCACATCTTCCGCGTCATAGGAGCGGAGGGAATCGTCGGCGGGGCCGTCCAGCTTGACCTTTACGGTCTGGCGCAGGATGTTTACCTGGGTGACGTTGCCGTAACCGTCGGGCGTTTCCACAAAGGCGCCGTTTTTGGGAACGTTTTTCACAAGCTCCTCGTAGGCGGCCTGTTCATACCGCAGACAGCACATCAGACGGCCGCAGCTGCCGGATATTTTGGCTGGGTTCAGACTCATGGACTGGGTCTTGGCCATCTTGGTGGAAACGGGCTGGAAGTCGTCCATAAAGGTGCCGCAGCAGAAGGGGCGGCCGCAGATGCCGAGACCGCCCAGCATGCGGGCCTCGTCCCGGACACCGATCTGACGCAGCTCGATGCGGGTGCGGAAGATGCTGGCAAGATCCTTTACCAGATCACGGAAGTCCACGCGGCCGTCGCTGGAAAAGAAGAACAGGATCTTGTTTCCCTCAAAACTGCATTCCACATCCACAAGCTTCATCTCCAGACCGTGTTCCTCGATCTTGCGCTTGCAGATGATATAAGCCTCCCGCTCTTTCTTGCGGCCAAGCTCGGCGTTGTGGCGGTCGCCGTCGGTGGCGATGCGAAGAACCGGGCGCAGGGGCTGGGTGACCCGGTCGGCGGGAACGGTGTGGTTGGCCTGGACCACGTTGCCCATCTCCATGCCCTTGGAGGTCTCAACGATCACGGATTCTCCCGCCGGGAGGGTCAGGCCGTTGGGGTCAAAGAAATACATCTTGCCCCGGTTTCGGAATTTTACGCTGACGACGCTCACATCGTCGGGCGTTACGATTTCTTCTTCAGTCATGTTTTACCTCAATGTTTCCACGGCCAGAATGCCGAAGACCTGCTTCGGGGATACGTTGTGCCGCAGATAGTTCTGGGCCTTATCCATAAGGGCCGTCAAGTTCAATAGCTGCTGCTGGGTCAGGCCGGGGTTCTTCCGGCGGGCGCACAGAATGTCGCACAGGGCGGAGGCAATCTCCTCAAGAAAGGCATCTGTGTCCTCCCGGGAAAGCTTTGTCCGAAGCATGCAGAAGCGAGTCACATCCGCGATGCTGCCGCCGGCTGCGGCCTCCAGATAGGCGGCGGCCAGATCGGAGAGCGGGGACAGCTCAGTCTCCCGGGCCTGGGCGTCGATCCGCACGCAGCGGGAGCGGACCGTCGGCAAAAGAGCGTCACCCGCAGTGGTGCAGAGAAGAAAGGCTGTGTGCCCGGGGGGCTCCTCCAGCGCTTTCAGAAGGGCGTTTTGGCCGTCGGTGTTCATGCGGTCAGCCTCCGGAAGAATGTATATCTTCCGCCGGGCTTCGTTGGGAGCGACCACCGCGTCGGCCGTCATATCCCGGATCTGCCGTACCAGAAGGTTCTGATGCAGAGGACCCTTGTCCGTAGGCTGCCGCTCTATGACGAGCATGTCCGGGTGAATGCCGGCATATACCTTCCGGCAGTTCCGGCAAACACCGCATGGGGCGTTGGCCTCGGCGCAGAGAAGGGCGGCGGCAAGCTCCGTGACGGTTCTTTTACGCGCGTCGCTCTCCGGGCCGACGATCATATAAGCGTGGGAAAGATGCTTTTCACCCATGAATGAAAGGACTCCTTTCCCCAATTAACGTTGGAAATTGTCAAAATGCCTATGACAATCCACATACTGCGGATGAATTTTTCTTATTATAACATATTTCTGTGAATTCGCACAATAACATTTGCAACTTTGCCAAGAATGTGATAAATTGAAATTGATAGAGTCTTTGTGGGAGGTAAATGAAATGAAACGTACAAATATTTCCAACAACGTGATCCGTCGCCTGCCCCGCTATCTTCGCAAGCTTGACGATCTGGCGAGCAAGGGAGAGGAGCGTATCTCGTCCGGCGAACTTGGTCGGCAGATGGGACTGACTCCGTCTCAGATTCGCCAGGATTTCTCCTGCTTCGGTGAATTTGGTCAGCAGGGTTACGGTTATAATATTAACTCCCTGCGCAAGGAAATTGGGCAGATTCTGGGAACATATCACGATTATTCCGCCATTCTGGTGGGACCCGGTCATCTGGGAACGGCTCTGCTCGAAAACTTCAAATATATCATCGAAGGGTATACCTTCCTGGGTGCGTTTGATATTCGTCCCGAAATCATCGGCACCGAAATCGGCGGTTATCCCGTCTATGATGTGGCGACCATGGGTGATTTTGTCAAGGAGAATAAGGTGGACATCGCCATCCTTACGCTCCCCCGTGACGCAGCCCAGAAGCTGACGGATGTTCTGGTGGAGGCCGGCATCCGCGCCATCTGGAACTTCACGAATGTGGAGCTGGATGTAGGCGACAGCGGCACCCTGGTGGAGAATATCCATTTTGCCGACAGCATGCTGGTTCTGACCTATCATCTTGCCGAGCTGGATGATCAGAAGAAATGACCCTTAAAAACCCTGCAATCGAATCCGACACTATCGCCGCCATTGCCACAGGCTCGGTGCTGTCGGCCATCGGGATCGTCCGCATCAGCGGGCCGGAAACTCTGGCCGTGCTGGACAAGGTGTTCACACCCTTGTCCGGCCGGCCCATGAGCCTGCGCCCGGATCGGAAGCTGATCCTTGGCCGGTTGACCGCCGTGGATGGCGGCGTTTTGGATATCTGTCTGGCCACGGTATCCCGGGGCCCCAACAGCTATACCGGAGAGGACACGGCTGAGCTTCAGTGCCACGGGTCCCCTGTGGTTCTTCGCCATGCGCTGGAAAGCCTTTTTGCCGCCGGCGCCCGCCAGGCAAAGGCGGGAGAGTTTACCCGCCGCGCCTTCCTGAACGGAAGGATGGATCTGACCCAGGCGGAAGCGGTCATTGACCTCATCGACGCGGAAACGGCCGGGGCCGCGGAAAACGCCGCTGCCCAGCTGGACGGCGCAGTCAGCCGGAAGACCGACGGCATTTACGGGGAACTTACCGCCATCTGCTCGCACTATCATGCCGTGCTGGATTATCCGGACGAGGATATCGAGCCCTTTGCGCTGGAGCAGTACCGTTCGGTGATGCAGTCCGCGAAGGACAAACTGGAGGCACTGCTGGCGACTTTCCGCCGGGGCGACATTCTGAAAAACGGTGTTCGCTGCGCCATCCTCGGGCGGCCCAATGCGGGGAAATCCTCGCTGCTGAATGCTATTCTGGGCTATGAGCGGGCCATTGTCACCAACATCCCCGGCACCACCCGGGACACCATCGAGGAAAAGGCGGTGGTGGGGGGCGTGGTTTTGCGCCTGCTGGATACTGCCGGTCTTCGGGAGACGGAGGATGTGGTGGAGCAGTTGGGTGTGGAGCGGAGCCTTGCGGCTGCCGGATCGGCGGAGCTGGTTCTGGCGGTGCTGGACGGTTCCCGTCCTTTGGAAGAGGAGGACAAGGCGGTTCTGAAGGCGGCGGAAGCGGCGCCCAAAGCGATCCTTCTTAAAAATAAGGCCGATCTCCCATCGGCGTGGGAGCGGGACGACGTCGTATCCGTCAGCGCCAGGACCGGCGAGGGTCTCCCTGCATTGGAGGAGGCGGTAAAAGCTCTTTTTCCTCCGGAGGAGACAGTGGCGGTGGGCGAGGTGCTCACCAACCCCCGTCAGGCGGAGGCTGTCCGCCGGGCGCTGGAATATGTCTGCGCGGCCCGGGAGGCCATGGACGCCATGGTCACGCCCGACGCGGTGCTCACGGAGATCGAAGGCGCGCTCAACGCGCTGGGGGAATTGTCCGGCCGTGTGGTGAGGGAGGATATCACCAATGGCATCTTCGCCCGCTTCTGCGTGGGCAAATAAACGATCACAACCAAAAAGATCCCCGGAACCTCACCGTTGAGGTTCCGGGGATCTTTTTGGTTAACAGGGTTTAGATGTGCTTGGCAGCCAGATTCATGCTCTTGGTGGAGCTTTCCACAGAGGCGGTCAGGCTCTCGGTCCAGGCGGCGTAATCCTCGTTGCGGAGGGTGTTGTCGGCGAGGGCCTGGGCATAGGTCAAATCGCTTTCACCGGCGAAGTACAGGATGTGAGTGCCGGTGTAGTTGGAGCCTTCATAGGACACAAGGCCGGTGTCGCCTTCCTGGCGGCCCTCGGCGAAGATCCAATCGTTCACAGGAGCGACCATGGCGTCGTGGTAGACCTCCTCATACAGACCGCCGATGGTGTTGGAACCGGTGTCCTCAGAGTAGGTGTTGGCGAGTTCGCCAAAGCTCTCGGCAGAGGTGTCGCCGGCGGCGAGCCACTCGTCATAGATGGCCTGGGCGTCCGCCTCGGCCTGGGCGATCTCCTCGGCGGAGAAGGAACCGTCCGCATCCGCGTCCACAGCGTTGATGAGAACATGGCGGAAGCTCACGGTGGGATAATCGTTGTTATCGCGCTGGATGAACATCACCGCGTAGCCGGTGCCGCTCTCGCTGGTGAAGGCGGCGGCGTCGCCGGGCTGGCGGGCCTCATCCAGAAGCCACTCGCTGTAGGTGGCGTTGAGGTTTGCGCCGTCATAGGTGAGGGTGGCGTTTTCCTCGCCCTCGTAGTTGGCGGCCATGTATTCGGCGAAGGCAGCCTCGTCCGTGCCGTTCACGGCAGCGGCGATGGCTTCCACATCCAGAGAACCGTCGGTGGTGGAGACATAGCTGTAGGTGACCATGTCATAGGTATCGGCGTTCTCGGCGTAGTAGGTGTTCAGCGTTTCGGCGGTGTATTCGTAGCTGTTGAACATCTCTTCGGAATACGCAGAGGCGATATAGTTGCGGTAGAGCTGCTCTTCCAGCATCTCCATGGTCACGCCCTTGCCGTAGCACATGTTGATGTACTGCTGCAGGCTGGAGTAGCCATAGAGGGCCCACTGGGTCTGGAAGTTCTCCACGGCCTCGGCATACTGGGCCTCATATTCCTCGGGCAGCACAAAGCCGGCGGCTTCGGCAGCGTCGTTCAGAACCTGAACTTCCACCATGGTCTGAACGGCCGTCTCCAGGAAGTACTCGCGCCAGGTCATATCCTCGGAATAATCCTGGTCGGCCAGACTCTCGGAAGGATCGAAGAACATGCCATAGGAGACATAGTCGTAATAGGTGTTATAGAAGTTCATGTAGCTGGCGGAATAATAATAGTTCAGCTCTGCCACGGAGTAGTCCTCGCCGTCGATGGTCACAGCGGTAACGGTACGGCTGAGCCATGCGGAGTTGATCACGAAGACCAAAGCCAGCACCAGCACCACCACGATACCGACGATGGCATACTTGATGTTGGACTTGCGGCGGTCAGCGGCCGCTTTGGCCTCAGCCTGGGCACGCTTGTCCACAAAGCCGGCGGCTTTCTGTTCTTGACGAAGTTTCTTGTCTTTCGATGCACTCATGGGTTTTACACGTCCTTTGCGGAAATTTTCATAATAAAGCCAAACTATTATATTACAAGGATGAAATTGTTTCAAGGCTTTTTAAAAAGATTGGCAATTTGTTTACAAACTTGCAACGGTTATCTCTGCGGCGGTTGAAAAAGCCGGTTCCATGCGCTATAATTTCCATAGAAAATGGAGGGATTCTTATGTCCATAACCGAAAACGACAAAAACCTGCGTCTGGCGGTGCTTATCGACGCGGATAATGCGCCCCGGGATTGTCTGAAGGGCATCATGGAAGAGGTCGCCATCTATGGCACGCCCAATGTCAAGCGTGCTTACGGCGACTGGTCCAGCCGCAATCTTTCCGGCTGGCGTCAGGTGCTTCTGGATAATTCTGTCACACCCATTCAGCAGTTCGCCTATACCAAAGGAAAAAACTCCACAGACTCTGCCATGATCATCGATGCCATGGATATCCTCTATGGCGGCAAGGTGGACGGATTTGTGCTTGTCTCCTCGGACAGTGACTTCACCGGGCTGGCCCGCCGTTTGCGGGAAGCGGGGCTTATGGTCATCGGCATCGGCGAGCAGAAGACTCCCGGGCCGCTGATCGCCGCCTGCAACAAGTTCATTTATATTGAGGTGATTCGGGAGAAATCCTGCAAGGCGGAGAAAAAGACGGCCC
>CAZQFN010000033.1:0-13107 GCA_964592685.1 uncultured Oscillospiraceae bacterium
CCTTGATCTTCTTGGTGGCGAGGATCTGGAGCATGATGATGTATTTGTCGGCCATGCTGCCGAAGTAGATGAGGTTATCCTTGCGGCGCAGGGGACGGCCCTTGTACTGCAAGGCTGCAATTTTCGTTTCTGCCATAATGTATTTGCCTCCATTGAAAACTGTTACTGAATTGTAACATATTGTAGCCAAGATGTCAACAGGGTGAATGCAAGGTTACATAAAAAGTTCTGCACCGGGGAAAGACCCAGAAAAAGAATATCCGCTTTGAGGCGCGTCTTCAAGGGAAGAACGTCGACAAAGCGGATATTTTTATGGTTTTGGAATGGCATCAGCCACCCTCGGTCTGAGAGACGGGGATGGTTTCCTCCACGGCCGGGGGAGGATCGGTGGCCGGAACCTCGGTGGGAGGCGGATCGGTGACCACCGGGGGAGGATCGGTGGGAACGGGGGTGGGCTCCGTGGTGGGAGGCGGATTGGTGGGATCGGGGGTGGGCACGGCCGTGGGCTCCGTGGTAGGCACGGGGGTGGGCGCGGAGGTTACACCCGGGGTTGCGGAGACTTCCGGCGTCTGCTCAGCATCCGCCGTGGGGGGAGGCGCGGTGGGGGACACAGAGGGAGAGGGAGACACGGAGGGAGAGGGCGAAGGCGTGGGGGTGGGCTCCGCGTCAAAAAGGCCGGAGGTGGCCGGGATGGTCGCATCGGGGAAGGACCAGTAGGACAGGCCGGAATGGATGTCTTTCATAATGGAGCGGAAGACCTGCGCCGCCGGGTTGGAGTAGTAATACATGGTCTCCGAGGATTCATGGCCGGTCCAGACCGCGCAGACATAATACATGGTGAAGCCCACGAAATAACGGTCATAATCCTGGGTGGTGGTGCCGGTCTTGCCGGCCACGGCGGTGGAGCTGAAGTCCGCGTCCTGACCGGTGCCGTAGTTCACGGCCTCTTCCAGAATGTTGGCGATGGTCCAGGCGGTGTTGGCCTTTATGGCCACGGTCTGCTTCACCGGGTTTTCCAGAACGAGATTGCCGTCGTCGTCCGTGATTTTATAATAGGTGCGGCTCTCGCTCATAACGCCGTCGTTCACAAAGGCGGTATAGGCCTGGGCCATTTCCCGGACGGTGGCGCCCATGGAGAGCTGTCCCAGGGACAGGGGAGCATAGGCGATGTCGGTAAAGGTCGTGCCGGTGTCCTCGTCATACTCGTCCACCACCAGCGTGGTGAGCCCGAAATGCTCGGTGAGGTATTCATAGGAGGTCTGGAGACCAAGCCGGTCCAGAAGCTGGGCGGCCACGGTGTTCTTGGAATAGATGAGCGCGTTCCGGATGGTGATGTTGCCGGAATAGGAGTTGCCGGAGTTACGGGGATACCAGCTGGTGCCGGAGAGGGTCAGGTTTGGACTGTCGTTGATATAGTCCATCTGGCTCACGAGACCCAGATCAAAGGCCGGAGCATACACGCTCAGCGGCTTGAGGGAGGAACCGGGGGGATGGGGATACAGGGAGGCATGGTCGCCGGAAAGACTGGCGGTCTTGGTGCCGATGCCGCCGCACAGGGCCACCACGTCGCCGGTGTAGGGATCGATGATGACGATGGCGGACTGCAGAGGCTGGTTGGAGCTGCGATAGGCGGAGGGGAAGTTGGAGCGGCTGGAATAATAGTCGTCCACGATCTCCTGAATCTCCATATCGATGCAGGCATAGATGTTGTAGCCGCCGTTGTAAAGCAGATGCTCGGCCGTCTTTTCGGAGCAGCCCTTGGCCTCGGCCAGATCCGCGATGACGTCGCGGATGATGGTGTCCACATAATAGGAGTAGACCTCCACGGAGCTGCCGTCCTCCAGCGTGCTTTCCAGAACGACCTCCTCCGCCACGGCTTCCTCATATTCGGCGTAGGTGATATAGCCCTGATCATACATCTGCCAGAGAATGGTGTTGCGGCGGATCAGGTAGTTCTCCTCATAAATATAGGGGTTATAGAGAGAGGGGTTGTTGGTGATGCCGATGAGACCGGCGCATTCCGCCAGACTGAGCTGGGAGACGTCCTTGCCGTAATAGGCCTGGGAAGCGGTGCCCACGCCATAGCAGCCCTCGCCGAGATAGATATAGTTCAGATACCAGGTCATGATCTCGGTTTTGGTGTATATCTTTTCAAATTCCAGGGCCCGGAAGATCTCCAGCAGTTTTCGCTGGACGGTGATCTCATCCTCGCCGGTGACGTTTTTGATGAGCTGCTGGGTGACGGTGGAGCCGCCGAAGGTGTTGCGCATGCCCAGGAACATATTGATAAACGCGCCGGCGGTTCGATACCAGTCCACGCCTTTGTGGGTATAGAAGTTTTTGTCCTCAATGGCCACGGCGGCGTGCTCCAGATAGAGGGGGAGCTCTTCGTATTCCACCCAGATGCGGTTGGCATCCTCGTAGAGGGTGGCCATCTCCCGGAAATTGCCGTCCTCGTCCTCATACCAGATGGTGCTGGCCAGGGCGAGAGACGCCTCCTCCAGGGAGACGTCCAGCTCCTCGGTGAGGCAGGTGTTTACATAGAGGGCGAAGATGCTCACAAAGAGCAGTCCCGTGGTCACAAAGATGAGCAGTATCGTGATCACGACCTTGAGACCGAGACGCATGGCGCCGCCTACACCGGCGGCGGTGGTGTCCGCCACGGATTCCGCGGTGCGCCGCGCTTTCCGGGTCTTTCGGGAATCGCGCCAGGTTCGGTATCGTTCTGTCAGTTCTTTCAGTTTCTTCACGAAGTAGTATCCTCCGATATAAGCGCAAGGGCCTGAGTGCATTGCGGACAGGGAAATGCCCGCGCATCGTTCATTATAAATACATCTATTTGAAGATTATACCACGCAATTACAAATGTTACAAGAATCTGCGAAAATTTAAGAGACAGAAGGAGGGGGAAATGTATGGCGCGCCGGGAGAAGGGACATACTGACAGGGGTGAACGGGATGACAATGAAATGGAATCTGAAAATACTGCTGTGCGGTTTGCTGGTGATATTCGCGGGGCTGAGCCTTGCGGCGGTACTCCGCGATCTGGGGGTGCTGCCGGCCTCGGTCGCCGGGGAGACGGCCTATGTTCTCCGGGCGCACGAGGGCTATGTGAGCGTGTTTTATCCTCCGGAGTCCACGGAACCGGCCATGCTCACGGATATCCGGGTGGAGGATCTGCCGGCGCGGGACCGTCGGGATCTGAGCAGCGGCATCGGCGCGGCGGATTATGAAGAGATGATCGCCCTGCTGGAGGGGCTCAGCTCCTGAATTGGAAGGAATATCCATGCGTTTCCTCTTGCGATATAAGCCCGGGGATGATACAATGGGCGCAGATAAATGATAAATTGTTAATACGGAGGTTCGTTATGGAAGAAGAATATGGCGCCAGCTACATCACCATCGAGGACGATGAGGGCAATGAATTTGAGCTGGAGCATCTCGATACCATCATGTTCGAGGGCGCGGAATACATGATCTTCCTGCCGGCGGATATGGATGAAAATGATCCCGACTACGGCTTTGTTATCCTTCAGGTCGTGGAAGTCGACGGCGAAGAGGAATTCGCCACGGTGGACGACGAGGAGCAGCTGCAGCGCATCTATGATTATTACATCGAGAAGGTCTTCGCGGAGGAAGAGGGCGAATAAGAAACATTCCCCCGCTGTCCGCATAGAATGAAACAAAGCCTGCCCTGTGCGTGGTTGAAAGGGCCCGGTTGGACCCACATTTCTCATAAGGGACGCCATATAGGGCTGTGAAGAGCAGGCCTCCCGGCCTTCGGGCCGGACGTTGGAAGCACAGAAGCAGCCATGAGGCGACCCACCTGCCAAATCGTGCAGGTTGCATATCGGGTCCCCACGGCAGGGCGGGTCATTGAAAAACAGCGCTCCGGACGAATTCGAATTCGTCCGGGCGCTGCTTTTTGTTCAGTTGAAAGGCAGGGGCGGCGTCCCATCCAGCATGAGCCGGCCCAGACAGACGATGGGGGTTCCGGCGGGGATGGTCACGTCCATGTCCCGGCAGGCGCGGTCCAGGGCGAAGAGATAGATATTTCCGAAGCTGTCCTCGCAGTACTGGCGCACCAGCGTGCGCCCTTCCGCGGAGAACAGGCCGCACTGGCCCGGCTCCGGCAGGAGCCACTCCACCGTGACCACCTCGCCCCGGCGGATATAAGGGGCCATGTAGTCGCCGTCCATGATGAAAGCGGCCCGGGCCGGTGAGTCCTCCGGCATGGTTATCATCTGCAAGGCGCGTTCCCTCCCCCTGTGATCGGATGCTTGTCTGCATTATACCGGAAAAGATAAAGGAAGGAAAGGAAAAATTGAAAAAAGACTATTGACAAATGGATTGTAATTTGATAATATAATCCAGCTGGCAATATTAGCTGGTATAGCTCAGTTGGTAGAGCAGCTGATTTGTAATCAGCAGGTCGGGGGTTCGAGTCCGTCTACCAGCTCCACCGCTTCAGCAAAACAAAATATGGGGGATTTCCCGAGTGGCCAAAGGGGACAGACTGTAAATCTGCTGGCAATGCCTACGGTGGTTCGAATCCACCATCCCCCACCAAGATCCGCATCCGAAAGGGTGCGGATCTTTCTGTTATCCCGAAAAAAGAGCCGGAATTTTTGTTCCGGCTCTTTTGCGTATCAGAGAAAGAATTTCTGCTCCATGGTCTCCCGGGCGGGGCGGCAGATGGCGAGGAAAATAAGCGTGCCTCCCAGAAATGCCAGCGAGATCATGGGATAGACGGACCAGGCGGCGAAGTGCGGGCGGGCAAAGGTGATGTTCAGAAGCAGCTCCATAAGCGGCATGAACAGGCCCAGCAGGATGAAGGCGCCGCCGAAAATATACAGCCGGCCTCCTCGGACATAGCGCAGAAGCGCCGCCATGGCGGTGGTCAGAAGACAGAGATAGCCCACCGAGGGGAAGGCGAAGGACATAAACCAGTGTCCGCCGGTGGCCAGGTTGATATACAGCAGATACACCAGGGCCGCGGCGAAACCGCTGGGGACGAAGATCACGGGGTTGGGATTCCGGAACCAGAAGGGCAGCACGGTCAGGACATAGAGAAGGGCCAGCGCGCCGATGGAATAGCCGGACCAGGTGACACGGCCGTTTATCCGCAGATCGCACAGAAGCGTGATGAACAGCGGCAGCAGAAAGGCCGCGGTGGCGGTGATCAGGGCGCCCCAGCGGTTTATCCGGAGGGTGGGATAGCAGTTTTGGGGATAGAGGGGGGCGGCCTCCGTCCGGCGGATGGAGGGATGGTAGGGGACCGTGCCGCAGAGCGGGCACTTGTTTTCGGTATCGGCGAGCCGGACGCCGCATTGGATGCAATACATGGTGGATCCTCCTTTTTTCAGGGGCGGTTGCTCTGGACCAGCACCGGCAGGCCCATGCGCTGCAGCGCGCGGAAGAAATGGAGCTCAAGCTCCGGCTCCCGGGTGCTGCGGATGAAATTGATGTAAAGCGTGTCCCCGAAGGACAGCACGCCGCAGTTGTGGGGCGCGGAGGCCTGGGGGCCCAGAATGAAATCCATTCGCGTCACATAGGGGAGCATTTCCGCCGGGAGCTTCACGGCGCCCAGATTGGACAGACTCAGGCAGGATTTGCACTCGCCCACGGTGTCGAAAATGGCTTTCATGACGATGTTTTTGAGGGGGAGGGGGATGAGCCTTATCAGCATGGACTGCTCGTCCTTTACATTTCGGGCGATCTTCGTGCTCATCTGCTTGGGGGTGACATCCAGCCCCATGCGGTGGCGGATGATCTCGCACAGCTCCTCAAAGGAATAATGCCCCAGACGGGGGTCGATCTCCGGGGTGGTGTAAAAGGCGAAGTTCCGGAGTGTGGCGCTGGGAAAGAGCCGGCGGAGATTCACCGGCAGGAGGACCTTCAGAGGCCGGCGCCGCCGGACATCCGGGATCCTTTCGGCCTGAAGGGTCTGCAGTGCGTCCAGCATCGCCGCGCAGAGGAAGACGGTCACGGTGACGTTGTATTCCCGGGCTTTTTCCAGCACGGAGGCGATGGGGAGCTGAAAACAGGTGAGATTCCGGAAGCCGCCGGCTTCCGCGGTGCCCCGAAGATGCCAGGCGGTCCGCTCCTTCCGGCTGGCCGCCACGGGGCCGGCGTATTTGGGGAAGCTGTCCTCCAGCTCCTCCGGGGCGGGGGGATCCAACCGATCCAGTACCCCGTGCTCCGCCGGGATGGAAAGACCATAGCGCTGATGGAGATACTCCGCTGTAAGGCTCTTGAGGAAGATGAGCGCTCCGGTGCCGTCGGTGAGGGCGTGGAAAAACTCCACGGCGATGCGGTTCTCATAAGCGATGACACGGAAGGCGCAGCGGCGGATGTCCTTTTTGGTCATGCGGGTCAGCGGGTAGCTGCTCTCTTCGGAGATCGCCGGGGCCTGGGACAGCTCCTGGAGATAATACCAGAAAACGCCCCGGCGCAGCCGCGCGGCGATGGAGGGGAAGCGGCGGACGGTGGCATCCAGCGCGGACTGGAGCAGCGCCCGGTCCACGGGCTCGGTCAGCGTGGCGGACAGGCGAAAGACATTGCTCCAGGTCTCCCGCCGGGCGGCGGGATAGATTTTGGCGGCGTTGTCCAGCCGCATCCAGTGCAGAGCGGGCGCGGCGGAGGCGCGGGAACGGGAGGATGAAGACATAGGCGTATCGGTCCTTCTTGTGAAATCGCTTTCCATCATAGGGGAAACCGGCCGGAGAGACAAGCCCCGGCTCCGGGGGTTGGTTCTCGGGTCGGGAGAATGTGGGTCTACGAATCGGAGAGAGGGCCGTTTTGAAAGAAAAACATACCGGAAAATAGGAAAAATGCAAAATGGGACTTGCTCTGACAGAGGATATGTGATACAATTTTGACAAAGGAGGTAGATAATATGACTTATACGTTTACTGGCAAGAAATTTGAAGTGTCCGATGAGCTGCGTGCCTATGCGGAGAAGAAAGTCGGCAAAATCGACCGTCTGTTCCGCACGGAAAGTGAGGCGTTTATCACTTTCAGCATGGAGCGGGGCCGTTACCGCGCTGAGGTCACTCTCCGCAACAACGGCATGTATTACCGCGTCAGCGAGCTCACCAGCGACATGTATGCCTCCATCGACTCCGCCTGCGCCGCCATCGAGCGCCAGGTCCGGAAGAACAAGACCCGTCTGGAAAAGAAGCTGCGGGACAACGCCTTCGAGCGCACGGCGGAAGCCATGCCGATGGAGGAAGAGGAGGAACCCGAATTCAAGATCGTCCGGGAAAAGAAATTCTCCATCAAGCCCATGATGCCCGAGGAAGCGATTTTGCAGATGGAGCTTTTGGGCCATGAGTTCTATGCCTTCCGGAATGAGGACGAGGACGGTGCCTTCGCCATCGTTTATCTGCGGAAAAACGGCGGTTACGGCATGATCTCCGCCAGCGACGCGGAGAGCTGAAAAAGATAGAAGGAAAGAGGTGACCATTTCGGTCACCTCTTTTTTATGCCTGTTTCGGGAGGGGCGGGCATCAGTCCCGCCATTCCTTTTCGTGTTCCCGAACGGCGCCGGTCTCGGCGTGGATCTCATAGCTGTATTCCCGGAGGCCGGCGTCAAATTCGATCTCATAGACCGGCACGCCGTCGTCGTAATCCAACTCGCATCGCAGGTTCTCGGCATCTTCCGCCGCCACGCCGGCGTGGTCCAGGGCGGCGGCTTTGGCCGCGTCGCTTCCGATGCAGGCGTCCGTGCTGTGGCTGTGCTCGGAAAGGCTGTGGTGGTCGGTATTCAGCGCGGCATCGTATGCGGCGCTGTCGTTTTCATAGAGGCTCTCCAGATAGTCCTCGTATTCGTCGCCGTCGGCCCATTCCTTTTCCTGGGACACGATGGCGCCGGTGATGGCGTTCACGTCGATGGAGTATTCATAGGAACCGGCGGTGAAGTCCACCTCATAGACCATGACGCCCCGCTCGTAGTCGTATTCGGCCCGGAGATAGTTGGCGTCGCTCCCGGCGATGCCGGCATATTCCAGAGCGGCGGCCATGGCGGCCTCGGCGCCGATATAGGCCTTGTCGCTGGCGGTGCCGGTGGTGGCGATGGTGGTGGCGGTGTGTTCGCTGCCGGTGTGTTCGCCGGCGGCCCCGTGGTGGAGAATGAGATTCAGATCGTTGATGGACAGGGCGGCCAGGGTGTCGAAGGTGTGGGTGGCATCCAGATCGATGATCTCCTGAATGAGTTGGGCCTTGCCCAGGGTGATGCCGTATTCGTCGGCGGTGGACTGGAGGGCGTGATCCTGAGCGATGGTCTGGCTCAGAACGGAGCCGGAGAAGTCCTCGGTCTGGAGAAGGGTGTTGATCTCCTCGGTGAGCCGGGTCTGAAGCTCCGCGCTGCGGGCGGGGTCAGCCGCGTCCACGGAGACGAGCACGGAGTTTGCCAGCTCGTTGATATAGCCGTTTCGGACCATGGAGCCGATGAGGGCGTTTATGGCCACGTCCAGATCGCTGCCGGAGAGGTCCATGTTGCCCAGAATGGTCTGGCCGTCGGCGTTGTTGGCGGTGACATGGAGGACGCGGTCGCTGCGGTTGGCGGTGAGCTCAATGCTGGGGTTCACGTCCAGAGATACGGTGGCATCCACGGCGTGGTTCAGGCGGTAGGTCCCGAATCCGAAGGCCCCGCCCAGGATCAGGACAAAGGCCGCGGCGATGCCGGCCCAGCGGGCGGCGGCGCTTTTTTTGTGTTCGTGCATCATGATGATCGCTCCTTTCTTTGAGGGGCAGTCAGAGAGGACACTCTCCAAAACATCCGGGGCGGACAGAGAGGCGTAGGCACTCTCCAGCCTGGTTTCCAGATCGGTGTGTTTCATGTCGTCTCTCCTTCCAGATGATTTCTCAGTTTTTTCAGGGCTCGATGGTATTTGGAAAGAACGGTGGCCAGGGGAAGAGCCAGAACGGAGGCGATCTCCCGGTGTTTGAAGCCGCTGATGGCGTGCAGGGCCACGATCTGGCGCTCCTCGTCGGTGAGGATGGTCATGCATTCGCCCAGGATCAGACGATCCTCCTGAGACAGGCCGGGATCGGCGGCCAGACTCTGCTGCCAGTCCTCCCGGGGGAACTCCGCCGTCCGTTTCCGCTCCCGGAATTTCTGGTTGCACAGATTCCGGGCGATGGTCAGGATCCAGGCCAGGGGTTTTCCCTGGGGGCGGTAGCCCTCCGCGGCGGAGGCGATGGCCACATAGCAGTCGTGCAGGACGTCCTCGGCGTCGTGGGTGTTTTTCAGAACCGAAAGAGCGAAAGCGTAAACGGCTCTGTGGGTGGCGCGGTACAGGCCTTCCAGCGCGGTCATGTCATCGTATGCGATTTTTTCCAGCAGGGCCTCCAGCTCGGCGGGGGAGCCGCCTTCGCGGGCCGCGTTCATCGTCCATACCATAAGCATTTGTCCTTTCACCGGAATAATGCAGAAGGCGGGGGTTTTATTGCATTCCCGGCAAAAAAATTTTTTTATCATGATGCGATTTTATTATACAGCCTTTTGGCCGGTCTGTATAGAAAAACCCGGGCAGGAGAACCTGCCCGGGTGAGGGGATCGATTGGTGGGATATCAGCTGCGGCGGCGACGACGGCGCTCGCCGCCCTCGGCGGCGGCAGCGGGTGCGGCGCTCTGATAGCACTCCTGAGTGGTGCAGCGCTTGCGGCGGTGGTTGTTCCACTCCATGAGGTTGTTTTCCAGGCTCCACAGGATGTTGGCGGCGGCCTGACCGGAGATCTCGCAGCCGGGGGTGGTCATGATGACCTGGCAGATCTCGCGGACCATTTCGATATCGTCATCCTCGGCGTTGCCGGTGGTGAGGTCGGAAAGGATCTGAGCCAGCTGGGTCATACCGTCGCGGCCCATGACGTTCTTGCCGTCGTTGCCTTCGCGGGTGACGGTGGCCACGTTCAGCGCCCACTTGACGGGGCACATGCCGGGCTGCAGGGTGTCCTGGGAGGGGATGGTGTTGGAATTCTCTTCGCGATACATTTCCGGGCCTCCTTACTTAATGGAATACTCAGTCCACAGGCGGGTCTTGGCGATGTCCTTACGCAGATCGCACTGCAGGCAGCGCTCGGCCTCGCACTTGGCCTGGTCGCAGGTGTAGGTGGTGAAGACGGAGGCGTCGGGGTTCTGCAGACGCTCCTCGGGGGTCAGCTCGGGCATATTGATTCTGGGCAGCTTGCTGAAGTCGGGATACTCGCCGATCTCGGGGTTGCGGGTGCGCTCCACGAGAGTCTCGTCGATCTGACCGTCGCCGCCGAGATACTTGTCCACGATGGGGACAATCTCACGGCCCTGGGCGATGGCCTTGATGACGAAGCTGATGCCGGTGATCACGTCGCCGGCGGCGAAGACGCCGTCCATGCTGGTGATGTGCTCGGGCTTGCCGTTGGCGGGGTTGATGGGGAAGCCGCGGCTCAGCTCGATGCCGAAGTTCTCAAAGTCGTCCAGACCGGGACGCTGACCGGTGGCAAAGATGACGGAATCGCAGGGGATGACCATCTGGCTGCCTTCCTCGGCCACCTCGGTGACGCGGCCGGTGGCCTTGTCATAGGTGGAGGAAATGACGGTGTGGACGCGCAGGCCGGTGACCTGGTCGGGGGTGCCTTCGATGGCCTCGAAGGAGCGGCCCTCATAAGAGACGATGCCTTCCTCGCGGCCCTGGACCTGGTCTTCCATGTCGGCCAGAATCTTGTCGCCCTTCTCCAGGCAGGCCAGGTTCACGGTGATGCCCTTGCGGACGAGGGAGCGGGCGCAGTCATAGCCCACGGAGCCGGCGCCGATGATGCAGACGGTCTTGCCCAGCTTTTCCATGCTCTCGCCGGCGCGGATCTCGGCCAGGATGTCGATGGCGGTGAAGACCTGCTTGAAGTCGGAGCCGGGGATGGGCAGCTTCTTGCCCTTGGAAACGCCGGCGGCGATGACAACGGCGTCGTAGTCCTTCTTCAGGGCGGCGACATCGCTGATCTCGCAGTTGCACTCATAGTCAATGCCGGTGTCGATGATGTACTTGATCTCCTCCTGGACATATTCCAGGGGCAGACGGTAGGAGGGCATGCCGCTGGTCATGGGGCCGCCCAGCTGAGGACGCTTCTCGAAGATCTTCACGTCATGGCCCAGCTTGTTCAGGTAGTAGGCAGTGGTCAGACCGCAGGGGCCGGCGCCGATGACGGCGACTTTCTTGCCGGTGCGGGGCTTCATGTAGCCCTTGGTCTTCCAGGTCTGGTCCTTGTCGTTCTCCACGGCAAAGCGCTTCAGATCGCGGATGGCGAGAGGCTCGCCGTCAGCGCCCACGGCCTTGTGTTTGCAGCCGCCCTCGCACAGGTGGTTGCAGATGTAGCCAAGGGTGTGGGGGAGGGTGACCTTCTCGCGGATGATGCCCACGGCGTCGGTATAGCGGCCTTCCTTCACGGCGCGGATGTAAGCGGGGATGTCGATATGTGCGGGGCACTCCACCTGGCAGGGGACGATGGCCTCCTCGGCGGGAATGTCGGTGCGGAACAGACCCTCGGCATCCGTAAGAGCGCCGGTGGGGCAGACGGCCACACAGGCGGAGCAGAAGCGGCAGTTGGCATCCAGCAGGGGCTTGTCGCCCTCGGTGCCGATGTAGACCTCGCCGTTCTTCATGTTGTACTGAAGAACATTGGCCTTGCGCAGATCGCGGCAGGCGCGCACGCAGCGGCCGCACTGGATGCAGCGCTCCATCTCACGGTTGATGATGGGGTTGTTGGTGTTGATGTTGTTATTGTTCTTGATGACGTGGTGCATGCGGTAGTGGCCCACGCTCAGATACTGCATAAGGGTCTGCAGTTCGCACTTGCCGAAGCGCTTGCAGCCGGTGCAGTCATGGGGATGGCCGGCCAGCATGAGCTCCATGGCCACGCGGCGGCGATGCATGAGATCTTCGCCCTTGGTGGAGACGCGCATGCCGTCCTTGACTTTGACCTCGCAGGAGCAGTGCACGCCGGGCTCGCCCTCGATGTTCACCACGCACAGCTTGCAGTTGGACTGCACGGGCAGGTCGGGGTGGGAGCACAGATGAGGGATATAGATATCCGCGGCGAGAGCGGCGTTCAGGACGCTCTGACCCTCAACGGCTTCTATTTCCCGTCCGTCGATGTAGAGTTTGACCATATTCTTGACACCTCGTGTATATATTTCTGTCACCCTATCTTACCACATAAATCTCCGCAATGGTAGCCCAAATTTTGTTTTCATACCATAATTATTTAATTCACAGTCGGTTTTTTGTTGCCGGAGATTGAAATTTTTGCGGGATATGTTTATAATAGGTCCATTGTGATATTTGATTTGACAAAAGGAGGGGTCTGGATGACTCGCACGCGCATCGCAGAACTTTGGAAATCCCCGGAGGTGTTTGCTTCCAATAATCCCATCACGGTCTGCGGCTGGGCTCGCACCGTCCGTGACCAGAAAAATTTCGGCTTCATCGAGCTCAACGACGGCAGCTCCTTCAAAGGCGTTCAGATCGTTTTTGAGCGGGAGTTTCTCGCGAACTATGACGAGCTCGCAAAGCTCAACGTGGGCGCGGCCCTCATCGTGGAGGGTGAATTCGTCCTTACGCCCGAGGCCAAGCAGCCCTTTGAAATAAAAGCCCGCGCCATCACCGTGGAGGGCGTTTCCGCGTCCGACTATCCTCTGCAGAAGAAGCGCCACACCGTGGAATTTTTGCGCACGATCCAGCATCTTCGTCCCCGGACGAACCTGTTTTCCGCCGCCTTCCGCGTCCGCTCCGTGGCGGCTCAGGCGGTCCACGATTTCTTCCAGGGCCGGGGCTTTGTGTATGTGAACACCCCCATCATCACCGGCTCCGACTGTGAGGGCGCCGGCGAGATGTTCCGGGTCACCACCCTGGATATGGAAAATCCTCCCCGTCTGGAGGACGGTTCCGTCGACTGGTCTCAGGATTTCTTCGGCAAGGAGACCAGCCTCACCGTGTCCGGCCAGCTGAACGCCGAGAACTTCGCCATGGCCTTTGGCGATGTCTATACCTTCGGCCCCACCTTCCGCGCCGAAAACTCCAACACCCAGCGCCATGCCGCTGAGTTCTGGATGATCGAGCCGGAGATGGCCTT
>CAZQFN010000034.1:0-12827 GCA_964592685.1 uncultured Oscillospiraceae bacterium
CCACCCGGGGGCCCTTCTTGCCCCGGCGGGTCACAAGGATCTCCTCCCGGGCGAAGAACTCATTATAAAAAGCGGCGTCCCGCCCGCCGGTCATGCGGCCGGCGACACGAAGCCAGCGCAGCTCCGCCCCCTTGCAGGGAGCCTCATAGGCCTCCAGGGCCCGGATGCCCTCCGGCATATAGGGATTTAGCATATCGGGCAGAGCCGCCAGATCCCAGTCCCCCACCAGGGAAAAATCCATATATTCGCAAAAGCTGTGGGTGCCCACCGTGAGGGGCAGGATGATGGATATTTTGGCGTGGGGGTTGAAACCCTCGCTGTATTTCAGCGCAACGCCCGCCCGGGAAAATACCCGCTGCATGGTGCGCATGAGATCCAGATGGGAGATATATACCGCCCGCCCGGTCTTTGAAAATTTCAGTCGCAGCTTATCCACGGCAGACGCCCTCCTTCAGAAGTCTCGAAGCGCCGCATCCGGCACAGCCGTGACGGCAGTCCGGGGTCAGAGCCGCGGCATAGGCGCGCTCCCGCTCCCGCTCCAGATGGCGGCGGGTGATGCCCATGTCCATATGCTCCCAGGGCAGAAGCTCATCCAGAGACCGCTCCCGGGTGGCATAGAAATCGATATCCAGACCGCAGGTCTCAAAGGCTTTGAGCCAGCGCTCCAGAGAGAAATACTCGCTCCAGGATTCCAGAGAGCCGCCGTTTTTCCAGACCTCTTCGATGACCGCGCCCACGCGCCGGTCGCCCCGGGCAAGAGCCGCCTCGATGAGACTGACCTCCGCATCGTGCCAGTTGTAGGTGATGGCCCGGGTCTTCAAAGCATCCGTCAGGACCTTTACCCGGCGGAGATACTCCTCCCGGCTCACCTGTGCCTCCCACTGGAAGGGCGTGTGGGGCTTGGGAATAAACTCGGAGGTGCTGACCGTGATGCGGACACCGCGGTTTTTGACTTTCGCGTGCTGCTTCCAGGTCCAGTATACCTTCTGGGCCAGATCCGCAATGCCCTCCACGTCCTCATCGGTCTCCGTGGGCAGACCCAGCATGAAATAGAGCTTCACGCCGTTCCAGCCGCCGGAGAAGGCCACCCGGCAGGACTCCAGAAGATCCTCTTCCTTCACATTCTTATTGATGACATCCCGCATGCGCTGGGTGCCCGCCTCGGGAGCAAAGGTGAGACCGCTCTTGCGGACCTTCTGTACCCGGTGCATGATGTCCATGGAGAAGTTATCCGCCCGGAGAGAGGGCAGACTCAGGCTGATGCCCCGGGGCTCACAGTATTCCAGAAGCCCGTCGCAAAGTTCCGAGAGAGGCCGGTAGTCGCTGGTGCTGAGACTGGAGAGATTCAGCTCCTGATAGCCGGTGCTCTCCAAAGCCTTCCGCCCCTGCTCCATCAGCGTCTCCGGCTCGCGGTTGCGCACCGGGCGGCAGATCTGGCCCGCCTGGCAGAAGCGGCAGCCGCGGATGCAGCCGCGGAAGACCTCCAGGGAGATCCGGTCATGGACCACCTCCGTGGAGGGCACGATGGGCTCCGTGGGATAGAAGCTTTTGTCGAAATCCTGCACAATGCGCTTGCGCACTTTTGCGGGGACGCCTTCCCGGGGTATAATGGCAGAGAGGGTCCCGTCCTCGTTATAAGTCACATCGTAGAGAGCGGGGACATAGACACCCTCGATCTGTGCCGCCGCATGGAGGAATTTTTCCTTGGTCCAGCCCTCCCGCTTGGCAGTCTGATAGAGGACAACGACCTCGTTGTCCAGTTCCTCGCCCTCGCCAAGGAAGCAAAGATCGAAGAAATCCGCCATGGGCTCGATGTTGCACACGCAGGCGCCGCCCGCCACCACCAGATGGCGCAGCTCCTTCCTCTCCGAGGCATGGAGGGGCACACCGCCCAGAGAAAGCATGTCCAGCACGGTGGTATAGGCCATCTCGTAACCCAGCGAGAAGCCGATGATGTCAAATTCATACAGGGGGTCGCCGCTCTCCAACGCCCACAGGGGGATGTTTTCCTGCCGCAGTTTTTCCGCCATGTCTCCCCAGGGCGCAAACACCCGCTCGCACCACACGCCGGGCAGGCTGTTGATGGTACCGTAGAGGATCTTCATGCCCAGATTGGACATACCGATCTCATAGGTATCGGGGAAACAGAAGGCGAAGCGCACGTCCACATCCTTCTTGTCTTTGACGATCTGATTGTATTCGCCGCCCACATACCGGGCGGGACGCTGTACCTGCCGGAGCAGGGCGTCGATTTTATCATTCATTTCCATAAGGTGCATTTTACCGCAAATCCGGCACATTCGCAAGTACCGCCATCCAAATTCCCACGGCGGCCGCCGCGGGCAGCCCGGCGACCGACCCCGTCAGAAACACGCCCAGGGAACAGATATTCCCGCACAGGCGCAGGATCCGCTCCGTCCATACCGGGGAAAGATTCTCCTCCAGAAGACATTTCAGAAGCCGCCCGCCGTCCATGGGCATCACCGGCAGAAGATTGAAGGCCGTGCTCAGAAGGGCGACAGCCCCGGCATAGGCGAAATAGTCGGTGTCCATCCACAGGGCAAATACGGCAAACAGCAGTCCGCCCACCGGCCCCGCCGCCAGAATCCCCATCTCCTGGCGCCGCGACAGCGCCCCACGGTATTCGATCACCGGCCCGCAGTGCGTCACACGGATGCGCCGCAGCTCCGCCCCCGCCAGCCACAGGGCCGTCAGATGTCCCAGCTCATGGGCCAGCGCCGCCGTGAGGAAAGCCGTCAGCGCCCCGCCCCCGCCGAGATAATACAGACTTGCCGCCAGCAGGAGAAAGCCGGGGCTTACCGTCAGTTCCAGCCCAGCCATGCCATTGCCCCCGCCGGCAGCGGGATCCGCACCTGCTCCAGCGCGAGCCACGCCCGCAAAAGGGGCAGAAATTCCTCCGAAAACCCGGGCAGACAGTATTTCAGCAGGATCACGCCGCAAAACAGAGCCACCGCCGTCCCCGCACGCTTCATTCCCACGCGCCTCCCTTCCTTTGTACAGGCTATGACCGGGAGGAAAATTTATGCTTGCATTCCCCTGTTCGGAATGCTATAATCTTAGAGCTATGCAGGTGTAGTTTAATGGCAGAACATCAGCTTCCCAAGCTGAATGCGAGGGTTCGATTCCCTTCACCTGCTCCATATGTCGGGGTGTAGCGCAGTTGGTAGCGCGCCTGGTTCGGGACCAGGAGGTCGTGGGTTCAAGTCCCGTCACTCCGACCATCGCAGAAAGCCGGAACGGAAATCCGTTCCGGCTTTCTGCATATCCCCGCACACCGCGGGGTCTTTCTCCGTTTTTTTCGACACGGAGCTTTTTTGCTTCTCGGGGCAATTGTTCCTTTCTTTTTCGCCGCGGCGGTTGTATAATTAAAAGAAATATACCTTTTCAAAGGAGTGGCCTATGGACCGAAAGCTGACAACAAAAGAATACATATTCCTTGCCTCGATGCTCTTCGGCATGTTCTTCGGAGCGGGAAATCTTATTTTCCCCGTCTCCATGGGACAGCAGGCAGGCGCCCATGTCTGGCCCGCCATCGTGGGCTTCTGTCTCACCGGCGTGGGTCTCCCCCTTCTGGGCATCGCCGCCATGGGCATCTCCCGCAGCGAGGGGCTTTTTGATATGACATCCCGGGTGGGCAAGCCCTATGCCTATTTCTTCACCTGTCTTTTGTATCTCTGCATCGGCCCCCTGTTTGCCATCCCCCGGACTGCCACCGTGTCCTTCAGTGTAGGCATTCTGCCCCTCATCCCCGAGGAAAAGGCCTCGCTGGTGCTGTGCGTTTTCTCGGCGGTATTCTTTGCCGCGGTACTGTTTTTCTCCCTGCGCCCCTCCGGCATCATGACCTGGATCGGAAAAATACTCAATCCGCTGTTTCTTCTCTTCCTGGCCATTCTGGCCGTGACCGCTCTGGCAAACCCCATCGGCGACATCCGGGCGGGCACCCCCACGGGGAACTACGAGAGCATGAGCTTCTTCCAGGGCTTTCTGGAGGGCTACAACACTCTGGATGCCCTGGCCTCTCTGGCCTTCGGCATCGTATTGGTGAACGCCATCCGCGGTCTGGGCATCCGGACGCCGGAGACAGTCTCCGCCAGCACGCTGCGCTCCGGCGTTCTCAGCACCATTCTCATGGCCGCCATCTACTGTCTGCTCGCCGTCATCGGCGCCCAGTCCCGGGCCGCCTACGGCATCAGCGCCGACGGTGGCGAGGCACTTTTTCTCATCGGCACCCACTATTTCGGCACCTTCGGCGGCATTTTGCTGGGCGTGACTGTGACCTTCGCCTGTCTCAAGACGGCCATCGGTCTCATCACCTCCTGCGCCGAGACCTTTGCGGAGATGTTTCCCAAGAGTCTCAGCTACCGGGCCTATACCGTGATCTTCTGCCTGTTCTCCTTCGCCATCGCGAACTTCGGTCTGAGCCGCATCATCTCCCTGTCTCTGCCGGTTCTGATGTTCCTCTATCCCCTCACCATCACCCTCATCCTCCTGTGTCTCTTCGGACGCTGGTTTGACTATGACCGCAGGGTATTCCTGTCTGTGACCGTCTGCACCGCGCTGGCCGCGGCGCTGGATTTTCTGAATGCACTCCCCGACAGGGCCAAGACCTTCCTGCATGCCGACGCGCTTCTTGCCGCGGCGCAGCGCATCCCCCTTTTCTCCCTTGGCATGGGCTGGGTTCTGCCCGCCCTTGCGGGACTGGCCGCCGGGCTTCTCTGGCGTCTGGCCGGGAAAAAGCACGCCACCGGATAATATAGAAACCACATGGAGAGAGAACTATGAGCAACAAAACAAAGCAGAGCGTAAGCAACATTTACCAGCTGGAAGGACGGGTCCCCCTGGGCAAGGCGATCCCTTTCGGGCTTCAGCATATTCTGGCAATGTTTGTGGCCAATCTGACACCCATCACCATCGTCGCAGCCGCCGGCAGTCTGTCACAGGCGGAAACGGCGATCCTGCTGCAGAACGCCATGTTTATCGCCGGCATCGCCACGCTGATCCAGCTCTATCCCATCTGGAAGATCGGCTCCGGTCTGCCCATCGTCATGGGCGTCAGCTTCACCTTTGTGACGGTTCTCAGCACGATCGCCGCCAATTACGGATATCCCTCCGTCATCGGCGCCTGTCTGGTGGGCGGTATTTTTGAGGGCACGCTGGGCCTGCTGGCCAAATACTGGCGCAGGATCATCTCCCCCATCGTTGCCGCCACGGTTGTGACCGCCATCGGCTACTCCCTCCTCACCGTCGGTGCCAGAAGCTTCGGCGGCGGCTATGCCGAGGATTTCGGTTCCTGGCAGAATCTCCTTCTGGGCACGATCACGCTGGCGACCTGCCTTCTGTGGAACATCTTTTCCAGGGGCTATCTCAAGCAGCTCTCCGTGCTGGCCGGTCTGATCGTTGGCTATATCGCGGCGATCTTCATGGGCAAGGTTGACCTTTCCGTCCTTCTGGACGGCGGCATCATTGCGCTTCCCAAGCTTCTGCCCTATGCCCCCGAATTCCATCCCGGCGCGATTTTCTCCGTCTGCATCATCTTCCTGGTGTCCGCCGCGGAAACCATCGGCGACACCTCCGCCATGGCCTCCGGCGGGCTCGGCCGGGAGATCGAGGGCAAGGAGATCTCCGGCTCCCTGGCCTGTGACGGTTATGCCTCGGCGCTGTCCGCGCTGCTGGGCTGTCCCCCTGTGACCTCCTTCTCCCAGAACGTCGGTCTGGTTGCCATGACAAAGGTAGTAAACCGCTTCACCATTATGACCGGCGCCGCCTGCATGATCCTGGCCGGTCTTCTGCCCCCGGTGGGCAATTTCTTCGCCTCGCTGCCGGAGTCCGTCCTCGGCGGCTGCACCATCATGATGTTCGGCACCATCATGATCTCCGGCGTGCAGATGCTGGCAAAGGCCGGATTCACCCAGAGAAACATCGTCATCGCCTCTCTCTCCCTGGCCATCGGCATTGGTTTTACCACGGCCAGTGAGATCGATCTCTGGAGCATCTTCCCCGGGATCGTCCAGTCCGTGTTCTCCGCAAACGTAGTCGCCGTGGTCTTCGTGGTCTCCGTGGTACTGAATCTGATCCTTCCCAAAAACATGGACGTGGAAAAAGCCGAATAACGCAAAAAGGGCCGGTCTTTTGACCGGCCCAACGTATTTAGCATATCAAAAAATTAATCTTCTGTCAACGCATTCAAGGCATTTTAACCACATTTCTGTGTTATTCACAAGCTTCACTAGTGCATTTTATACAACATACCATCTTGAAAAGCCCCGTTCTCTGTGCTATATTAAAGCCAGAAAGGGTGATACCCGATGTACAAGGTAATGAAAGCCTGAAGGCTCAAAGCTCGATCAGAGGAGACGAGCTCAGGTGAGGCCCCGGTCAATGGGAATGTTCCAACATGTAAGCAGATCTCGCTTATGAGATACCAATGAGAACAACAGTTGTGTTCGGAATGGATTCCGGGTCGGCAGCGCTTCGCCAGACTTCGCAGAAAGAGAGGTTACCCACGGATGTTAGATAATAAGAATACAGAGAACTAACCCTTGACTGGCTCGAAAAGTTTTGAAACTTGCTAGTCAAGGGTTAGTTCTTTTTTTATGCCACTTTGCGCCCCACGGGGCGTTTTTTTCTGCCCAAAAGCCGGCCCATAGGGACCGGCTTTGATGGATCATATAAGTTCGGCAATGTCCTGGACGAGCCGCTCCGTGGCAGCCCAGCCGATGCAGGGGTCGGTGATGGACTTGCCATAAACGCCCTCGCCGATTTTCTGGGAGCCCTCTTCCAGATAGGACTCCACCATAAAGCCCTTGACCATGGACTTGATGTTATCGGAATGGCGGCAGGAATGGAGGACCTGCTTGCAGATGCGGGGCTGCTCCTGATATTTCTTGGCGGAGTTGGAGTGGTTCGCGTCCACGATGAGCGCGATATTTTTGAGCCCCTTGGCCGCATAGTTTTCGTAAAGATGCTCCATGTCTTCATAATGATAGTTGGGGATGGCCTCGCCGTGGCGGTTCACATAGCCGCGCAGGATGGCATGGGCCAGTTCGTTGCCGGCGGTCTGCACCTCCCAGCCGCGGTAAATGAACGTATGGCTGTGCTGAGCGGCCAGGATGGAGTTCAGCATGACGGAGATATCGCCGCTGGTGGGGTTTTTCATGCCCACGGGAATGTCGATGCCGCTGGCCGTGAGACGGTGCTCCTGATTCTCCACGCTGCGGGCGCCCACCGCCACATAGGACAGCAGATCGGAGAGATAGCGATAGTTATCGGGATAGAGCATCTCGTCCGCGGTGGATAGGCCGGTCTCCGCCAGTACGTTGGTGTGCAGCCGGCGGATGGCGATGACACCCTCCAGCATATCGGCGTCCTTCTCCGGGTTGGGCTGATGGAGCAGACCCTTATACCCCTCTCCGGTGGTCCGGGGCTTGTTGGTATAGACCCGGGGGATGAGGATGAGCCGGTCGGCCACCTTCTCCTGAAGCCGGGCCAGACGGCCGCAATACTCCAGCACCGCATCCTCCCGGTCCGCCGAGCAGGGCCCGATGACCAGGACCATCTTATCGCTCTTCCCGGTGAAGACATCCGCAATGGCGGCGTCCCGTTCGTTTTTTATGCGGGCAAGCGCCTCGGTCAGAGGATACTGCTCCTTGATTTCCTTGGGCACCGGCAGGCGGCGCTTGAATGTCATGTTCTTCATGGTTTGAATCTCTTTCCATAAATCAAATATGGATATACTTTACCACTGTAAAACTTTAATTGCAATAATAATTTTAAGCCTATCCCGCATTTTTGACAAACAGCACAGCCCGCGTCGCCTTTCCGCGATGCGGGCTGTTGATTTTGATTATACCGAATCAGAACAGGCCGGTAATGACGCCGTCGTCGTCCACGTCGATCTTCTCGGCGGCGGGGACCTTGGGCAGACCGGGCATGGTCATGATATCGCCGGTGAGTGCGACCACAAATCCGGCGCCGGCGGATACCTTCACGTTCTTCACCGTCACGGTGAAGCCCTCGGGCGCGCCCAGCTTGGTGGCATCGTCAGAGAAGCTGTACTGGGTCTTGGCCATGCACACGGGCAGGTTATCGTATCCCAGTTCCTTGAGTTTCGCCAGTTCCTTGGAAGCGGCACCGGTGAAGACCACGCCGTCGCCGCCGTAGACACGCTTGACGATGGCCTCAATCTTCTCCTCCAGGGACATATCCAGTTCATAGCTGAACCGGAAGTCGGAGGGCTGCTCGCACAGACGGACGACCTCTTCCGCCAGCTCCATGCCGCCTTCGCCGCCCTTGGCCCAGACATCGGACAGGACCACATTCACGCCCAGCTCCTTGCAGCGGGCGATGATGCACTCCACCTCGGCGTCCGTATCCGTGGGGAACCGGTTCACGGCCACCACCGCGGGCAGACCATAGACGTTTCTGATGTTGGACACATGACGCAGCAGGTTGGGCAAACCCTTTTCCAGCGCCGCCAGATCCTCGGCACCCAGCTCATTCTTGGCCTTGCCGCCGTGCATCTTCAGCGCGCGGATGGTGGCCACGATGACCACGGCGCTGGGCTTCAGACCGGCATAGCGGCACTTGATGTCCAAAAACTTCTCCGCGCCCAAATCCGCGCCGAAGCCGGCCTCGGTGACCACATAGTCCCCCAGACGCAGGGCCATGCGGGTGGCCAGAACGGAGTTGCAGCCGTGGGCAATGTTGGCGAAGGGACCGCCATGGACAAAGGCGGGCGTGCCTTCCAGGGTCTGGACCAGGTTTGGCTTGAGGGCGTCCTTCAGAAGGGAGGCCATGGCACCCACGGCCTTCAGATCGCCGGCGGTGACAGGCTTGCCGTCATAGGTATAGCCCACCACGATACGGGCCAGACGGGCCTTCAGATCCGCGATGGAAGAGGCCAGGCAGAACACGGCCATGATCTCGGAGGCCACGGTGATGTCATAGCCGTCCTCGCGGGGCACGCCGTTGACCTTGCCGCCGACACCGTCGATCACATGACGGAGCTGGCGGTCGTTCATGTCCACGCAGCGCTTCCAAGTGATGCTCTTGGGGTCAATGTTCAGGGCGTTTCCCTGATAGATGTGGTTGTCCAGCATGGCGGCCAGGAGGTTGTTGGCCGCGCCGATGGCGTGGAAGTCGCCGGTGAAGTGGAGGTTAATGTCCTCCATGGGCACGACCTGGGCATAACCGCCGCCGGCGGCGCCGCCCTTGACGCCGAACACAGGACCCAGAGAGGGCTCGCGCAAGGCCACGACCACGTTCTTGCCGATGCGGCGCATGCCGTCCGCCAGACCGATGGTGGTGGTGGTCTTGCCCTCGCCCGCAGGGGTGGGCGTGATGGCAGTCACAAGGATCAGCTTGCCCTCCGGGCGCTCCGTCTCTTTCAGGAGGGCGTAATCCACCTTGGCCTTATAGCGGCCATAGGTCTCCAGATACTTATCGTCGATCCCGGCCGTCTCCGCGATCCGGCCGATGGGTTTCATTTCACAACTCTGGGCAATTTCGATATCGGTCATGATCTTCCTCCTTGCTGATCACTTAATGGAATTGGTCGTGCGGAGAGTCACGTCGTGATAGCCGCCCTCCACGATGCTGGTGGAGGAAACCACCGTCAGCTTCGCGTCCCGCTGCAGATCGGGAATGGTGATGACACCGCAGTTGCACATGGTGGATTTGACCTTATACAGGCTCTTCTGGACGTTTTCGTGCAGGCCGCCGGCGTAGGTGACATAGCTGTCCACGCCTTCCTCGAAGCTCAGGTTCTCGGCGCCGCCCACGTCATAGCGCTGCCAGTTGCGGGCGCGGTTGGAGCCCTCGCCCCAGTATTCCTTCACATAGGTGCCGTTGATGTTCAGTTTGGGAGTGGGGCTCTCGTCAAAGCGGGCGAAATAGCGGCCCAGCATGACAAAATCGGAGCCCATGGCCAGGGCCAGAGTAATGTGGTGGTCATAGACGATGCCGCCGTCGGAGCAGATAGGCACATAGATGCCGGTCTCCTCATAATATCTGTCGCGCTCCGCCGCCACGTCGATGATGGCCGTGGCCTGACCGCGGCCGATGCCCTTGGTCTCGCGGGTGATGCAGATGGAGCCGCCGCCGATGCCGACCTTCACAAAGTCCGCGCCGGCCTCCGCCAGGAAACGGAAGCCCTCGGCATCCACCACGTTGCCGGCACCAACCTTCACCTTGTCGCCATAGCGCTCGCGGATCCAGTCGATGGTGTATTTCTGCCAGCAGGAATAACCCTCGGAGGAGTCGATGCACAGAACGTCCGCACCGGCCTCCACCAGAGCGGGAACGCGCTGGGCATAGTCGCGGGAGTTGATGCCCGCGCCCACCAGATAGCGCTTTTCATCGTCCAGCAGCTCATCGGGATAGTTCTTGTGGTTGGCATAGTCCTTGCGGAACACGAAATAGCGCAGCTCGCCATCCCGGGAGACGATGGGCAGGCTGTTGAGCTTGTGATCCCAGATGATGTCGTTGGCTTCCTTCAGGCTGACGCCTTCCTCTGCGGTGACCAGCTTGGCCATCGGGGTCATGAACTCCGCCACCGGGGTGGTGGGTTCCATGCGGCTGACACGGTAATCGCGGCTGGTGACGATGCCCAGCAGCTTGCCGTTGGCGGAGCCGTCGGCCGTGACCGCCACGGTGGAGAAACCGTTCTTGGCCTTCAGAGCCAGAATATCCGCCAGCGTGGCTTCCGGCGTGACATTGGAGGCGCTGACCACAAAGCCGGACTTATAGTTCTTCACCCGGGCAACCATGGCCGCCTCGTCCTCAATGGACTGGGAGCCATAGATGAAGGACAGACCGCCCTCCTTGGCCAGGGCAATGGCCAGGGTGTCGTTGGAGACCGACTGCATGATGGCAGAGGTCATGGGGATGTTCAGGCTGATGGCGGGCTCCTCTCCCTTGCGGAAGCGGACCAGCGGCGTCTTCAGGGAAACACGATCCGGAGTGCAGGTCTCGGACGTATAACCGGGGATCAGAAGATACTCGCTGAAGGTGCGAGAGGGCTCATTGAAGTAGTGTGCCATGATTCAAATTCCTCCAATATCAGTTTTTGTGAAAAAAGCGGACGGCGGATTCAAACATCTTCATGTCGTAAGCGCCGGGGACATTCTTATACAGGCCCGCGCCGATGCGCTCGGAGTGGCCCATTTTGCCGAAGACACGGCCATCGGGAGAGGTGATGCCTTCGACGGCGAAGCAGGAGTTATTGGGGTTGAAGCGGATATCGTCCGTGGGAACCCCTGCCAGTTCCACATACTGGGTGGCGATCTGGCCGTTTTCCGCCAGCCGGGCGATCAGCTCATCGGAAGCCAGGAACCGGCCCTCGCCGTGGGAGATGGCCACGGTGTAGATATCGCCGGGGTTGGTGCCCGCAAGCCAGGGGGACTTGTTGGAGGCGATACGGGTACGGACCAGACGGGACTGGTGGCGGCCGATGGTGTTGAAGGTCAGGGTCGGGCAGGTCTCATCGGTGTCGATGATCTTGCCATAGGGCACAAGACCCAGCTTCACCAGGGCCTGGAAGCCGTTGCAGATGCCGGCCATGAGACCGCCGCGGGCATCCAGCATATCCTCCACGCCCGCCTTGATGGCGGCATTGCGGAAGAAGGCGGTGATGAACTTGGCGGAGCCGTCCGGCTCGTCGCCGCCGGAGAAGCCGCCGGGGATGAACACCATCTGGGCCGTCTTCAGCGCCTCGCCGAAGCGCTCGGTGGCGGCGGCGATGTGGGCAGAGGTGCGGTTGGCAATGACCAGGATCTCCGGGTCCGCGCCGGCATCCCGCAGGATGCGGGCGGTGTCATATTCGCAGTTGGTGCCGGGGAAAACGGGGATGAGCACCCTGGGCTTTGCCGCGCCGATGATGGCGGCGGGCCGTTCCTTCGCCTCATAGGTAAAGGCGGGGATGGTCTTGCCCTCGGTGGGGATGTTGCAGGGATAGACCGGCTCCAGCTTGTCCTCATAGGCCTTCTGAAGCGCAGCCAGGGACAGGTTCTCCTCTCCCCTTCTCAGCTCATAGGCCTCGGTGGTGCGGCCCAGCAGAAGGCCCATGGGCTCCACGCCGTCCGCCAGTTCCACCACGAAGGAGCCGTAGGCATAGCCAAAGATGTCCTTGTTGGAAACATCCTCATAGGCAAAGCCGATGCCGTTGCCGAGACACATCTTCATGACCGCTTCCGCCACGCCGCCGTAGGTGGGCGTGTAGACCGACAGGGCCTTACCGGTGGAGGTCAGTTCATGAACGGCATGGAACAGTGCAAGAAGACTTTCCGCCTTTGGCAGGTTCTCGCCGTCAAACTCCGGCTTCAACAGGACCACATTGTGGCCCGCGGCCTTGAACTCGTTTCCGAGGATCTCTCCTGTCTTGCCGGTGGTTACCGCGAAGGACACCAGCGTGGGCGGCACGTGGAGATCTTCAAAGGTGCCGGACATGGAGTCCTTGCCGCCGATGGCGCCCATGCGCAGATCCATCTGGGCCTTGAAGGCGCCCAGAAGAGCCGCGAAGGGATCGCCCCAGCGATCGGGGTCCTGGCCGGGCTTGGCGAAATACTCTTGGAAGGTGAGATACACATCCTCATAGGAGGCGCCGGCAGCGATGAGCTTGCTCACCGATTCCACCACCGCAAGATAGGCGGAATGATAGGGGCTCTTCTCCGCGATGGATGGGTTATAGCCCCAGCTCATGAGAGAGCAGGTATCGGTATGGCCCCGCTCCACGGACACGGTGTGGACCATGGCTTGGATGGGGGTCTGCTGGTGCTTGCCGCCAAAGGGCATGAGCACGGTGCCGGCGC
>CAZQFN010000035.1:0-12802 GCA_964592685.1 uncultured Oscillospiraceae bacterium
CCACGCTCACAAAGCAGCTGTTGATATCCGAATGTAGTATTACTCTCTCCATGGGAGATATTATAACTCTCTCCAAGAGAGAAGTAAAGAAAATTATTCTCTCAACAAGAGAAATGCTTGCAATCTGTCCATAGGTGCTATATACTGTGGTCAAAGGGAGTGTGAACCACAATGTATAACGATATTGGAGAAAAAATCGCGGCATTGCGTCGGGAAGCGGGACTGAGTCAAAAGGAACTGGCCCAGCGGCTGACGGCCCTGGATGAGCCAATTACGGATAAAGCACTCTCCAAATGGGAGAAGGGGATGACGTTACCCTCCGCCCGCCAGCTTCTTTGTGTGTGTCACGCCCTGGGGGTGACGGATATTTCCGGCGTATTCATGGGCGCCGGTGTTGGCCACGGTCTGAATGCTGCCGGACAGCGAAAGCTTTCGGAGTATGCGGATCTTCTCCGCCGCAGCGGCCTTTATGATCGGGGGCGGGAAGCGGAGGGGCGGCCCATCCGCCTGTATACCATCGCCGCGTCTGCCGGCCCCGGTCAGTATTTGGATGACGGGGATTTTCAGTGGATCACCGATCCGGAGGCCCCTGCCCGGGCGGATTTTGCCGTCTGCATTGCCGGCGACAGCATGGAGCCCCGGTATCACCACGGCCAGCGGGTCTATGTTCAGTTGGTTCCTTATGTGGCCGATGGGGAGGTGGGGCTTTTCTCCTGGGAGGGAAATGCCTACATCAAAGTTCTCAGCGACCGGCCGGAGGGCGTCCGGCTCCACAGTCTGAACCCCGCTTATGAGGATATCCTCATCCACGACCCAACCCAGCTCCGTGTCTTTGGCCGGGTGCTGTAATCACTGCTATAAAATCACCCGCCGCAGCCGGCGGGTGTTTTTTTGTTCTACGCTGTCAGATTTTGCCCGGTTCGTTCGTATTCCGGGTGAAAGCGCTTTCCAAAGGAGATGATAACACAATGAAACAACTGGAATAAACCCGGATGCCGGACGGGGAGGATGAGGAGAAATGCGGAATGATTAACAAAGTGTAATTGAATTTGCCTCCATTGTTTGTTAGTATATTATCGAAAACGGCGAATACCCTAAAAACATATTAATGGAGGAATACACAATGAAGCGTATGACGAAGATCCTGTCTCTGGCTCTGGCCCTTTGCATGCTCCTGGCCGTGAGTGCCTTTGCCTCCGGCGAGCCCTCTGCAGAGGCCGCTGCGGGCGTTGTTCCCGGCACCTATGTCGACGGCGCGAACACTCTGGTGATTGCGGATGATATGACCTTTACCATGGAAACCGTCGGCGAGAACATGGATGGCGCTGCCTTTGCGCTGACTGTCACCGGTACCGTGGATGCTGCCGGCAACTTCACCATCACTGGCCTGTTTGACGGCGATTTTGACCTGGTCTCCCTGGCTACCGAAGAGCAGCTGGCCGGCAACCTGGCCACTGTTCAGGCTACTTATGCGGCTGCTGCCGGCGCTGTGGGCATCGTTCCCGGCTCTTACACCGACGGTGTCTGCACTCTGGTGATCGCGGACGATATGACCTTCTCCCTGGAGAAGACCGGCACCAACATGGACGGCGCTGAGTTCGTTCTGATTGTGACTGGTGTTGTGGAAGATGGTGCGTTTGTGATCGACGGTCTCTGGGACGGCGAAATCAACCTTATCGAGATGGCCACCGAGGATCAAATCGCTGAGGATCTCGCTTCCGTGGAATCCGCTTATGCGGCCGGCGCCGCTTCCGCGGGCGCTGCGGCTGATCCCGTGGCTGCTTATGCCGAGTACATCCATGAGTGGCTCCTGGCTGAGGACGCTGTGAACGACACCATGACCTCCGACATCGTGGAGAACGAGTTCATGCCTCTGGTGGAGGCCGGTGATTACACCACCTTCCCCGCCGAGATGCTCTGGAACGGCATGCTGAATAACGGCTCTCCCATGACCTTCGAGGAGTGGAGCGCCCAGTAATTCGGATTACAAGCGCAAAAAAGGACCCGCCCGGCGGGTCCTTTTTGTGCTTTATAAAGAACTGTGTCAGCGCTTTGCGGAACGGCGCCAGATTTTCATGCGCTCGGCTTCCCGGATGAGTTCCTCCCGGAAATCGGGATGGGCGATGGAGATGATGCGCTCCGCCCGTTCCCAGGTGGTGGCGCCCTTGAGATTCACCATGCCGTATTCCGTCACCAGATAGTGGAGGTTGGTGCGGGTGTCCGTGACGACGGAGCCCTCCCGCAGACAGGGGCGGATGCGGCTTTGCAGAACGCCGTTTTTGTCTGTCATGGCGGAGGAACAGCAGATGAAGCTTTTGCCGCCCTGGGAGAGATAAGCGCCCAGCACAAAGTCCAGCTGGCCGCCGGCACCGCTGATGTGGCGGGTGCCGGAACTCTCGGCGTTTACCTGGCCAGTGATATCAATGTCCACGGCGTTGTTGATGGAAATGAAGTTATCCAGTTGGGCGATGGTGCGCACATCGTTTATATAGCCCACGTTCGCGGCCATGACCTCCGGGTTTTCGTGGACATAGTCATAGAGCTTCTGGGTGCCGGCACCGAAAGCAAAGACCTGTTTTCCGGTGTTGATGGACTTTTTGCGGCCGGTGATTTTGCCGGCCCGGGCCATATCCACGAAGGCGTCCACATACATTTCCGTATGCACGCCCAGATCCTTCAGATCGGAATCGGCGATGAGGGAACCGACGGTGTTGGGCATGCCGCCGATGCCAAGCTGAAGACAGGCGCCGTTGGGAATGAGCTCCACGATCTGCCGGGCCACGGCCCGGTCCACATCCGTGGCGGGAACGGAGCCGAGCTGCTTCAGCGCGGGATTGTCCCCTTCTACCACCATGTCCACCTGGGAGATGTGGATGCGGGAGTCGTCGCCGCCCAGACAGCGGGGATAGTTTTTGTTTACTTCCAGAATGACGATCTCAGCTTTTTCGCAGAGAGCCTGGAGATGGGAGGCATTCAGACCATAGCTGAAATAGCCCTCGTCGTCCATGGGGGAGACCTGGAACATGGCCACGTGGATGGGATCAACGCTCTCCCGGTACCAGCGGGGCAGTTCCGAATAGCGGAGCGGGGCATAGTAGGCGATGCCCTCGTCAATGAGCTTTCGCTCCAGTCCGCCCATGTGCCAGGAATTCCAGCAGAAATGGTCGGCGGTGTCCGGCACGGACAGAACGGCCGGGCGGCTCATGAGCACGGCGCCCCGAACCTTTACATCCCAGAGCTCCTCATAGCGGGCGGCGAGAGCCTTGTCCAGCGCCTCCGGAGTGCAGGCGGCCCAGCCGTAATCGATCCAGTCGCCGCTGTTTATGACCTTTACGGCCTCCTCTGCTGTGCGAAGTTTTTTCTGATACTCTTGCGTATGATCCATGTAAGTCTCCTCTTGGGGCGGAACGCGCCGCCCGAGAGGATCGGAGGCTCAGTTCTGTTCCGCCATTTTTTTATAGCTTTCATAACGGGCTTTTGCCTGGGCTGCCGCCTGGGCGAAAAGCTCTTTTGCGTTTTCGGGGAAAGTGGTGTGGAGGGAGGCATAGCGAACCTCGCCCTCCAGAAACTGCTGGTAATCCAGCGTGGGTTCCTTGGAATCCAGAGTGAATTTGCCGGTTTCTTTGGCGGGGTTGTAGCGATAGAGCGGCCAATAGCCGGCGTCCACCGCCCGCTTCATCTCGGCCTGGGCCTGGTCCATGCCGGCCTTGATGCCGTGGTTGATGCAGGGGGCATAGGCGATGACGATGGAGGGCCCGGGATAGGCCTCTGCCTCGGTGATGGCCCGGATAAGCTGAGCGGGGTCCGCGCCCATGGCCACGCTGGCCACATAGCAGTTGCCGTAGGCCATCATCATTTTGCCCAGATCCTTTTTGCCGGTCTTTTTGCCGGCTGCCTGGAACTGGGCCACGGCGCCCAGCGGCGTGGCCTTGCTGCTCTGGCCGCCGGTGTTGGAATAGACCTCCGTGTCCACGATGAGGATGTTGATGTCCTCGCCCATGGCCACGATGTGGTCCAGACCGCCGAAGCCGATGTCATAGGCCCAACCGTCGCCGCCATACATCCAGACGGGCTGCTTGGCCAGATGCTCCCGGTGACGGAGGATCAGCGTCTTCAGTTCGTCCGCGTGGCCGGTGAGGGGGATGCCATCCAAAGCCTCCTGCAGTTTTTCGGAGGCGGGCATGGAGGCGTTCACATCCATGAAAGTATCCAGCCATTCCGTGATGGGCGCCTCCAAAGCGGGTTCCAGTTCCTTCAGCTCTTCCAGCCAGGCTCTGGTTTTCCAGCGCTGCTGCTTCACAGAGAGATACATGCCGAGACTGAATTCGGCGTTGTTTTCAAAGAGGGAGTTGCTCCAGGCGGGGCCGCGACCGGCCTTGTTCACGGTATAGGGGATGGAGGGCATGGCGGCGCCCCAGGCCTGGGAGCAGCCGGTGGCGTTGGCCCAGTACATGCGGTCGCCGAAGAGCTGGGTGAGGAGTTTGGCGTAAGGGGTCTCGCCGCAGCCGGCGCAGGCACCGGAAAACTCGCACAGAGGCTGGCGGAACTGGCTGCCCTTCACAGTGTTCAGCTTGAAGACGTCCTTTTCCGTCACGGTGAGACCGTATTCCCAGGCAGGCGTGAGGGTGAGATCTTTTGTAACGGGCTCCATCCGCAGGGCTTTGCCGCTCATGGGACAGGAGGCGGCGCAGCTTCCGCAGCCGGTGCAGTCCATTTCGCTGATCTGCAGAGAGAAATGCAGACCCTTGACGCCTTTGGCCGGCACGGCGATGAAATCCGCCGGAGCGGCGGCGGTCTCCGCCTCGTCCAGCAGGTAGGGGCGGATGACGGCGTGGGGACAGACAAAGGAACATTTGTTGCACTGGATGCAGGCGGCGCTGTCCCAGACCGGGAGACGGGTGGCGATACCCCGCTTTTCATAGGCGGTGGTGCCCAGGGGCATGGTGCCGTCTTCGTAGCCCAGGAAGGCGGACACGGGGAGATCGTCGCCCTTCAGCGCGTTGCAGGGGCGGAGGATGTTTTCAATGAAAGCCGGTTCAGCTGCTGCATGGCTGTCGGCGGGATCGGCGCAGTTCTTCCAGGCGGGAGGCACGGCCACGGCGGTAACACCGCGAATGCCCTCGTCGATGGCGGCCAGATTCATGGCTACCACGGTCTCGCCCTTTTTGGCGAAGGTCTTTTTCGCGGCTGTTTTCATATAGCCCACGGCTTCGTCGCTGGGGATGATATTCGCCAGCGAGAAGAAGGCCGCCTGGAGGACCATGCTGGCGTGATCGCCCAGACCGAGTTTCTGGGAGATGGAGTTGGCGTCGATGATATAGAGCCGAGCCTCCTTTTCGGCCAGTGCCCGCTTTACGGCGGCGGGGAGGGCGTTTTCCAGTTCATCGGCGGACCAGCGGCAGTTCAGCAGAAACGCGCCGCTCGGCTTCAGTTCCTGGACGATGTCGTATTTGTCCAGGAAGGACTGGTTGTGACAGGCGATGAAGTCCGCGGATTTTACCAGATAGGAGGACAGAATGGGATGGCTGCCGAAACGAAGATGGCTTCGGGTGATGCCGAAGGATTTTTTCGTGTCGTATTCAAAATAGGCCTGGGTATACATATCGGTGTTGTCACCGATAATCTTGATGGAATTTTTGTTGGCGCCCACGGTACCGTCGCTGCCGAGACCCCAGAATTTGCAGCTGACCACACCCTCCTGGGCGAGGCTGAGGGGCTCATGGACGGGCAGGGAAAGGTGGGTCACATCGTCCTCGATGCCCAGGGTGAAGCCGGTAAAGGGCTCGTCCTGAAGAAGATGGTCGAAAACGGCCTTGATCTGAGCGGGGGTGGTGTCCTTGGAGGAGAGACCATAGCGGCCGCCGCAGATATAGGGAGCGTTGGGGCGGTTTGTAAAAGCGCCGCAGACGGTGAGATACAGGGGATCGCCCAGCGCGCCCATCTCCTTGCAGCGGTCCAGAACGGCCAGCTTTTTGACCGTTGTGGGAAGGGCGGCGAGGAAGTGGCGGGCGGAGAACGGGTTGAAGAGATGGACCTGAAGATAGCCCACCTTCTGTCCCCGTGCGTTCAGATGGTCCACGGTCTCCCGGGCGGTGCCGCTGACGGAGCCCATGGCCACGATGACGCGCTCGGCATCGGGAGCGCCGTAGTAGTTGAAGAGATGATAATCCTCCCCGGTGATGGCGTTGATCCGGCTCATATAGTCTTCCACCAGATCGGGCAGTTCATCGTAAAATCGGTTGTTGGCCTCACGGAACTGGAAGTAGACATCCGGGTTTTGAACGGTGTTCCGAAGAGAAGGGTGATAGGGGTTCAGCGCGGATTCCCGGAAGCGGCGCACGGCACCCCAGTCCAGGAGCTTTCCGAATTCCTCATAGGGAATGGCGCGGATCTTCTGGATCTCGTGGGAAGTGCGGAAGCCGTCAAAAAAATGCAGGAAGGGGACGCGGCTTTTGATGGCGGCCAGATGGGCCACGCCGGCCAGATCCATGACCTCCTGAACGCTGCCGGTGGACAGCATGGCAAAGCCGGTCTGGCGGCAGTTCATCACATCGCTGTGGTCGCCGAAAATGCTCATGGCATGGGTGCCCACCGTGCGGGAGGCCACATGGAGCACCGCCGGCTGGCGGGTGCCGCTGATGCGGTGCATCACCGGGATCATCAGCATCAGTCCCTGGGAGGAGGTGAAGCTGGTGGCCAGAGAGCCGGACTCCAGCGCTCCGTGGACCGCGCCGATGGCACCGGCCTCGGACTGCATCTCCACCAGTGTGACGGGTTGGGTGAAGAGGTTCTTCCGTCCGTTTGCGGACCATTCGTCCGTCTTTTCCGCCATGGGGGAGGAGGGGGTGATGGGATAGATGGCCGCGACCTCCGAAAAGGCATAAGCCACATAGGCGGCGGCTTCATTTCCGTCTGTAACCATAATAATATTGTTTTGCTGTTCCATAGTCAAGACCTCTTTCATAGGTATGCCCGGCGCAGGCGCGCCTTGGGCGAAGTGAACAGGAATTTTTGACAAGCTTCTGACTATATTTTATAAAATATGTTGAGAATTTTGAAATACCGGTTTACAATGATGCTATAACAAAAACTTATGACGAGGGGTGAGGGACGGCATGACGATTCAGCAGGTGCAGTATTTTCTGGAGGCGGCTCGTCTGGGCAATATCTCCCGGGCCTCGGAAACGCTGTTCGTGTCCCAACCGGCTCTTTCGCTGCAGATCAAGCGGCTGGAGGAGGAACTGGGCTGTGCACTGTTTCAGCGTGAGCCCCAGGGCGTAAGTCTCACAGATGCGGGACGGGCGTTTTATCGGGAGGCCCAGACGATGGAGACGAGCTGGCATCGGTTTCAGGAAGGCGTAAAGCTTCTGGGGAACGCTTTCTGCGACCATGTGCGCATCGGCATCGGCGCCCGGGCGCTCTCCAACGGGATCTATGAGGCAGTCATCTCCTTTTTTGAGAGGAACCCGGAGACCGAAGTCACCTTTGTCACAGACATCGGCGGAAATGTTCTGGAGGCACTGGAGCAGAATCATATCAATCTGGCCCTGGATGAGATGCCGCCGGCCTTTATGATCGCCCATCCGGAACGTTATTTTTCCACGGAGCTTCTGCGGGAACGCCAGTGCATCCTGTTTGCCAGAGAAGATCCCCGGGCGGCGCTTTCGGAATTTGCGCTGGAGGATCTTCAGGAAAGTCCGTTTATCTCCGGGCCGGAGCGGAGCCGGGAATCGGAGCTTCTGCGCCGGGCCTGCGAGAAAAGCGGGGTCCGTATGGGCCGCATCCACCGTGCGGACAGTGTGGAGGCTATGATGGTCCTCATCCGCAGCGGCAAGGGTGTGACGCTTGGGCCCAAATCCTTTGCCCGGCGGTATGGGGTCGCGGCGGTGCCCATGCTTCCCGTGACGGATGCACCCCTGAGTCTTATCAGTTTGCAGCAAAACAGCCGCAATCCGCTGGTGGTGGAGATCGAAAAATATTTGAAAGAGTATATCCGGGAACGATGGAACCCTTAGAATATCCGGAAAAGCTGTAAAACACTCCCGGGTCCGACCACATGGTCGGACCCGGGAGTGTTTGTTTAAAAAGGAAGTAATGTTGAAAATGGAGGGAACAGCAATGAATTATGGTTATGCAAGAGTATCAACAAAAGAACAGAATGAGCGCAGACAGATCATAGCGCTGCGGCAATACGGTGTCGATTTGGAGCATATCTTCATTGATAAGCAATCCGGGAAAGATTTTGAGCGCCGGAACTACAAAAGGCTTTTGCGGAAAATAAAAAAAGACGACACTCTCGTCGTGAAGAGCATTGATCGCCTGGGAAGAAATTATGACGAAATTCTGGAACAGTGGAGGATCATCACAAAAGAACGGCAAGCGGCCATTGTTGTGCTGGATATGCCGCTGCTGGACACCAGAAGAAACCGGGATCTTACCGGAACACTGATCTCGGACATCGTTCTGCAGCTTTTGTCCTATGTGGCGCAGACTGAAAGGGAATTCATCCGGCAGCGACAGCGGGAAGGAATCGCCGCAGCCAGGGAGAACGGTGTTCAGTTTGGCCGCAGACCGAAGGAACGGCCGCAGGAGTACGAGTTGGTCAAAGAACAGTGGCGGAAAGGAGAAATCTCCGCGCGGGAAGCGGCGCGCCGGCTGGGAATCGTTCACAGGACGTTGTTGTCTTGGGTGAAAAAGGATAATGGGGACGTAAGTACAGGTTGTTATCCAGGTTGAATATGCTGTCTAAATACATATAAATATACACTGGAATAATACCACAAGTATTTTTGAGGGGCAAGTGCAGTTGGTGATTATTATGTACCTTGTTATCCGGGGCGTAAACATGACGGATGACAGGAGTGCGGTCGATTGTGAAGAAATCTGTGGAAGCCGGGCAGAGATACGGTCGATGGATCGTTCTGGGAGAAACGCTGAAAACATCCAGGGGCGAGGTGAAATTGTGCTGCCGCTGTGATTGCGGTACGGAGCGCTTTGTGCTGGCGCGGAGTCTGCTTTACGGTGGCTCTAAAAGCTGTGGTTGCCTGAAAAACGAGCGGGCTCTTGAAGTCAATGCAAAAGATCTTACGGGCCGTACGTTTGGGGAATTGACGGTTCTGCGAAAAGCGGAGCATCAGAGAAAAAACGGTGGTGTGTGGTGGCTGTGTAAATGCGCTTGCGGAGAGGATTATGAGGTCCCCGGAACATTGCTGATCACGGGCCGGCGGACGCATTGCGGGGGAAAATCTCACAAGCGAAATTATGCCTCGGCAGATATTGCGGGCCGGCGGTTCAGCCGGTTGCTGGCCCTCCACCCGACGGAAAAACGGTGCGCGAAGGGGTCTGTGATATGGCGCTGCCTCTGTGACTGCGGGAACGAGGTTGATGTGCCCTACAACTGGCTCGTGCATTCAAACATGCGAAGCTGCGGCTGCCAGAAAAAGGAAAACGACGGAAAGCTTCAGAAGCATCTTACGCGGATCGATGGAACGTCCATGGATATGCTCCGCAGCGAAAAGCTATTCAAAAACAATACCACCGGCTACAAAGGCGTGTACTTTGTGCGGGGGAAGTATATGGCGAAAATCGTTTTCAAAAAGAAAGCCTATCACCTGGGGTTCTACAACACGATCGGAGAGGCGGTTGATGCACGGAAAAAGGCGGAAGAACTTCTTTTTGACAGCACGAAGGAATACTACGCCAGATGGAACGTCCGTGCGGAAGAAGATCCAGCCTGGGGCGAGGAGAATCCGGTGAGGATATTTGTGTCAAAGGATGATATACACGGGCTGTCGATATCGTTTTTGCCCAAACTGGATCCGGGGGACTGAAACCGGATACAGCCATATCCGAGGCTGTGGAATACAGACGCACCGGCACTCATTGGGCGCCGGTGCGTTTGCGTATGAACATCAGAGGCGGTTGCCGTAGTCCACCACGAGATCCTGGCCGTTGATGCCGCTGGATTCGTCCGAGGCGAAGAACAGAATGGCGTTTGCCTGCTCAATGGGCTGAAGAATGGTGTCGCGCTCGTGATAGTGGCGGCGCTTGGTGATCTCCTGCATCTCCACGTCCGCGCCCTCGAAGTTCTTGGGATCGAACAGGGGGGTCAGGGTGCTGCCGGGGGAAACGGAGTTGCAGCGGATGCGGGTGTGGAAATATTGCTGGGCGATGTTCTTTGTGAGCCCGATGAGGGCGGCCTTGGCGCTGGAATAGGATGCGCCGGCGCAGCCATATACGCCGCCGATGGAGGCGACATTCACGATGGAGCCATAGCCGACCGTTTCCATATGGGGCAGAACGGCCCGGCACAGGCGCATGCAGCCGGTGATGTTTACAGCATAGACGGAATCCCACAGCTCGTCCGTCACCCAGGTGGTGCGGGTGTGCTTGTCGGGGATGCCCGCGTTGTTCACCAGCACATCGATGCGGCCGTATTTGGCCATGACCGTGTCCACGACGCGATCCACGTCCGCCTGGACGGTCACGTCCCCGCTGACCCAGATGCAGTCTCCGCCCGCGGCGGTGATCTCGTCCGCCACCCGCTGGAGCTCATCCTCCCGCCGGGCGGTGATGATGACGGTCGCGCCCTCTTGGGCGAAGAGCTTTGCGGTGCATTCTCCGATGCCGGAGTTGCCGCCGGTGATCAGGCATACTTTATTGTCAAGTCGTCCCATAACAGAACCTCCGTTTGTTTTTTATCAGTATAGCACGGATTGTCGGGCGATGGCAACGGTGCTTTGCATACGGGAGGATTTGTGTTATAGTGAAGCCAAAGAATTTGTGTGTAAGGGGGATTTTTTTATGAAAAAGGTTTTGGTGACGCTGCCGCTGGAGGCGGAGCATAAAGAGCAGCTTCTGGCCGCCGGCGCGGGATGCGAGATGATCTTTCTGGATCTGGGCGAGGTCACGGAGGCGGATATTGCGGCTGCGGACATTCTGATCGGAAACGTTCCGGCGGGGATGATCGGCGGCGCGCCCAATCTGGAGTGGGTGCAGCTTGGCTCCTCCGGGGCGGATGCCTATGTGAAGCCCGGCGTGCTTCATCCTGCCACGAAGCTCACAAACTCCACCGGCGCATACAGCAAAGCCGTGGCGGAGCATGCCCTGGCAGCGACCATGATGCTTCAGAAAAATCTCCACCATTACCGGGATAACCAGCTGGCTGCCCGGTGGCAGGATTCCGGCTATGTCACGTCCATCGCTGACGCCGTGGTCGCGGTCATCGGTCTGGGCGAGATCGGGCTCCACTATGCCCGCATGGCCAAGGCGCTGGGGGCCTGTGTTCTCGGTGTGAAGCGTCGGCCCGGGGAATGCCCGGCCTGTGTGGACGAGCTTTATACCATGGAGGGCCTGGATGAGGTCCTCTCCCGCGCGGACGTGGTGTTCACCGTTCTGCCGGAAACGCCTGCCACGCACCATCTTTTTACCAAGGAACGCTTTGAGATCATGAAATCCAGCGCCATCTTCATCAACTGTGGCCGCGGCGGCGCGGTGGCGGAGGATGTGCTCTATGAGGCTTTGAGCACTCACCAGATCGCCAAGGCCAGCATTGATGTGGCGGAGCGGGAGCCGCTTCCCGCGGACAGTCCTCTCTGGGGGCTGGAGGATCTCTTCATTACGCCCCATGTCTCCGGGGATTTCCATCTTCGGGAGACCCATGACCGGGTGGTGTCCATCGCGGCGGAGAATCTCGGAAGATACCTCCGGGGGGAGGAACTTCTGAATCCGGTGGATTTTGAAACCGGGTATCGGAAATAAGAAAATGACAGGAGCCGGACGGGGTCAAACCCGTCCGGCTTTTTGCCATTCGTGTGCACTAAGACTGAAATTTGGCAGAGTTTGGGGAAATCCCTTTACGGAAAAAGAAAAATGGTGTATTATTCGATTGTGGAATGCTTTTTTTAAAGTAAAATTAAGGTTGGTGTGTACGTGGAAGAGAGGGTACGTGCTCTGGTGGCGCAGGAAATGTGCGTTTCCCAGCAGGAGGTTACCAATGTTACGAGAATAAAACTGGGTATGACCAATTGCTCGTTTTTGTTTGAGTATCAGGGGAAAAGGTATATTATGCGCATTCCCGGAAAAGGGAGTGAACAGATGGTGAACCGCCGCGAAGAAGCGGCGGTCTATGGTGTTTTGTCCGGAAAATGCATTTGCGACGATGTGATGTTCTTCAGCCCGGACAGCGGCATGAAGATCACTGCATATTTGGAGAATGCCCGTGTGTGCGATCCCTTTTCGGAGAGCGATGTGTGCCGATGTATGGAAAAGCTTCGCGGATTCCATGAACAGAATCTGCAGGTGGAGCATGAATTCGATCTGTTTGAGCGGCTTGAATACTATGAGTCTCTGCGGGGCGGGGCCTCCCTTTATGGGGATTATGAACAGACAAAAGCCGATGTTCTGCGTCTCAAAAGCTTTATTGAGGACCACACAGAGCGTGTTGTGCTTGCGCACATCGATGCGGTACCGGATAATTTCCTGTTTGTTCCGGATGAATCCGGAGACGAGGAGATCCGGCTGATCGACTGGGAATATGCGGGGATGCATGATCCTCATGTGGATGTTGCCATGTTTTGCATTTACGCCATGTATGACCGGGGACAGATCGACCACTTGATCGATCTGTATTTCCCGGAGGGGTGCGATGGGGCGGTCCGGGCGAAAATCTATTGCTATGTGGCAGTTTGCGGACTGCTGTGGAGCAACTGGTGTGAATACAAACACCGGTTGGGTGAGAATTTCGGTGAGTACGCGCTGCGTCAGTATGAATATGCACGGGAGTACTGCAGTATTGCCAGAA
>CAZQFN010000036.1:0-12711 GCA_964592685.1 uncultured Oscillospiraceae bacterium
CCCAGGGCGTGGGCATGGTGCTGGGGCCGGGGCTGAACATCAAGCGCCATCCCCTGTGCGGCCGCAACTTCGAATATTTCTCCGAGGATCCCTGTCTCTCCGGCGAGCTGGCGGCGGCCTGGGTCTCCGGCGTGCAGAGCCGGGGCGTGGGGGCCTGTCTGAAGCATTTCGCCTGCAACAGCCAGGAGAAAAGCCGCATGCTCTCCGATTCTCTGGTGGACGAGCGGGCCCTGCGGGAGATCTATCTCGCGGGCTTTGAGACCGCGGTGCGAAAGACAAAGCCTATGGCCGTCATGGGCGCCTATAACAAAATCAACGGCGTCTACGCCTGCGAAAACAAGACCCTCCTCACGGACATCCTCCGGGATGAGTGGGGCTTTGAGGGCATGACCGTCACCGACTGGGGCGCCATGAATGAGATCGCCGAGGCCATAGAGGCGGGGCTGGATCTGGAGATGCCCGCCTCCGGCGGTCTGCGCACAAAGCGCCTTGTGGAGGCCGTGAACCGGGGCCGCGTTTCCATGGAGGCTCTGGACCGGGCCGCGGGCAATGTGCTGCGCTTCGTGCTGGCGGTGAAGGACAACGAAAAGGAACCCATTGACCGGGACGGGCACCACGAGCTGGCCCGCCGCATCGCGAGGGAGAGCGCCGTCCTTCTGAAAAACGACGGGCTTCTGCCTCTGGATCCCGCCGCGCCGGTGGCGCTGGTCATGGGCAGCGAGCTCCGCTCCCAGGGGGAGGGCAGCTCCCGCGTGAACGAATCGGCCCATACCCGGCTGGATGAGGCGCTGGAGGAGCGGGGGATCACCTTCCTCCGGCCCGGCGCCAGTCTGGACGAGGCCATGATCGCCGCCCATGCGGCGGAGACCGTCATCCTCTTCGCGGGCATCCCCGCCGAGGACGAGTGCGAGGGCTTTGACCGGAAGACCATGGCCCTGCCTGAGCGCCAGAATCTCCTCATCGAAAACGTTCTGGACGTGAACCCCCGGACCGTGGTGGTCCTGACGGGGGGCGGCGCCATGGAGCTCCCCTGGGCGGACAAGGCCGGGGCCATCCTCTATCTGGGGCTGGGCGGTCAGGCTGCGGCGGGCGCCGCGGTGGATCTTCTGTTCGGGGACGTCAGTCCCTCTGGCCGTCTGGCGGAGACCTGGCCTCTCAAGGCGGAGGACTGCCCCGCGGACCGCTTCTTCGGGCGGGACGGCGCCGTGGAATACCGGGAGAGTGTTTTCGTGGGCTATCGGTATTACAACACCGCGGACATCCCCGTCCGATTCCCCTTCGGCCACGGTCTGAGCTATACGAGCTTTACCTATACCGATCCCTGGGTGGACGAGGAGGTCATGGCCGCCGGCATCACCGTGTCCAACACCGGCGACCGCCCCGGCCACGAGGTGGTCCAGCTGTATATCGCGCCCCCAGCGGGCCATGTGTTCCGCCCCGGTCAGGAGCTGCGCCATTTTGAAAAGATTTATCTGAACCCCGGCGAGGGGCGGAAGCTGGTCTTTCCCCTGATGAAGCGGGATTTTCAGTTCTGGAACACCCGCGCCCACGACTGGGCCACGGAGGGCGGCACCTATACCCTGCAGTTCGCCGCCTCCAGCCGGGACATCCGTGCGGAGCTTCCCCTGACGCTGGAGCGCCCCGCGCCGGAGACCGAAAACTACATGACCAATACCCCGGCCTATTATGCCCCCGCCCGGGGGGAGAGACTCTCCGTGCCCCGGTGGCAGTTTGAGCTTCTGCTGGGCCATCCCATCCCCCGCCGGGAGGATGAGGAGATCACCGTGAACACCACTCTCCGCCAGGTGCAGGATATCCCCCTGGGCCGGGCGGTGCTGAAGGTGGCCCGGAAGGTCATGGGCGGCAAAAATCCCATGGTGGATGCCATGCTGGACGAGACGCCTCTGCGCGCCTTTACCATGGGCGGGCTGAGCCTTTCCGCGGCGGAGAAGCTGGCGGATATGCTGGGCCATGCCCGCGCCGGGGAAACCTATACCCCCGCCGGGGTCTGGCGGCGGCTGAAAAACCGCCGGATGGAGCGGAAGAGCCGGCGGGCAATCACCGATGAAGAGCTGGAGGAGCTCTATGCCCAGCTGGATGAGCTTCTGCCCGGGGAGGGAGAACCCGCCGCGGAGGAGCTCCCGCCGGAGGAAACGGAAGAGCTTGGGGAGACTTCGGAAAAGAAGCCCCGGAAAAAGCTCCGTCTTCCCGGTCTGAAGCGGAAAAACAGGGAGTAAGCATCCCCCGAGAATAAAAGGAGAAGGAGAGCGTCTATGGAAACCCAAGTGAAGCTGACAAAACTGGCCTCCTGCGCCGGCTGCGGCGCCAAGGTCGGCGCGGGAACTCTCGCCCGTCTGCTGAAGGATATCCCCACCCGCACGGACCCCAACCTCATCGTGGGCTTTGACAAGAGCGACGACGCCAGCGTCTATGTTCTGGACGAGGAGCGTGCCCTGGTTCAGACCACGGACTTTTTTCCGCCCATCGTGGACGATCCCTTCCTCTATGGGCAGATCGCCGCGGCCAACGCCCTCAGCGACGTCTATGCCATGGGCGGCGAGCCGAAGCTGGCGCTGAACATTCTGCGGGTGCCCGAGTCCATGGATAAGAAGACCGTGGAGAATATCCTCCGGGGCGGCTGTTCCAAGGTCTATGAGGCCGGGGCCATGATCACCGGCGGCCACTCCATCTATGGGGATGAGCCGGTCTACGGTCTGGCGGTGTCCGGCTTTGTCCATCCGCAGAAGGTGCTGCGGAACGCCGGGGCCGTGCCCGGGGATGTGCTCATCCTCACAAAGCCTCTGGGCGTGGGTATCATCACCACCGCCGCCCGGGAGGGCGTGGTGGAAAAGGCCGTGCTGGACCGGGTCTATGCCCAGATGGCGGCCCTCAACAAGACCGCCCGGGACATTCTGACAAAGTATACCGTCCATGCCTGCACGGATGTGACCGGCTTCTCCCTTCTGGGCCACAGCTATGAAATGGCCCAGGGCAGCGGCTGCGATCTTCACATTCTGCCCGCCGCCGTGCCCTATCATCCCGAGGCCTGGGCTCTGGCGGAGCAGGGATATACCACCGGCGGCGCCCTTCGGAACAGGGCCTTTGCCGCCTGCGGCGTCCGGGAGGGCAAAACCCCCGCCCCCATGATGGAGATCCTCTATGATCCCCAGACCAGCGGCGGCCTGCTGGCGGCCGTGGCCCAGGAGGAGGCGAAAGACTGTCTCAGGGAGCTGCGGGACAATCTCCCCAGAGTGGCGGCCATCGGCTATGTCACCCCCGGCGAAGGGGAAATCCGGCTTGAATAAGAAACAAAAAAACACCGCCCGGCTGGCGGTGTTTTTGCGTTTCTTATTTCTTGCCAGCAACTGCCTCTACATACTTACCGGCAATTTCCACCAAAATAGAAAACTCTTCCTCTGTAAGCATATGGCACACATTTGCTAAAATCAGCCCTCTGTCCGATATCCTCTTTCCAAAAAGGATTTGGTCACTGGCAACACCAAGCACACCACACAAATTCTTCAGGGTATTTATGGAAAGTCCCACGACTCCCCGCTCCATATCCGAGATATATTGGGGCGAAACATCCAGTTTTTCCGCCAACTGTTCCTGTGTCAGCTTGACCTGTTCCCGTGCCATACGTACCTGTTCGCCGATTTGAATATTTATTTCCTTCTTTTCCCGCATTGCAAGCACCGTCCTTTGCCATTAGTTTAGCTAAAAGAGGCATTGACAAGCACAATGCAGCGCTATTATAATTATTAATATCGACACTTTTACAAAGGCATCATAAGGAGGAAAGAATTACATGATACGTAAAATGACACACATCTTATCCTGTTCTCTCATTTTTTTGTCTGTTCTTTGCCTTTTGACCTCATGCGGACAAAAAGACCTTTCGGAACCGGCCACAGAATCTACCATTACGGAAATATCCGAACCGCATTCCTCAGACGATGACACAAATGTTTCCGAAATTGAAGAATCTTCCGCATTTCTCCTTGCCACAGATTATCTTCTCTCAATCTACGACATCAGTGATCAATGGTTTCAGGATGCCTATCTGGTGTATGGAATGGATGTATCCGGCCAGGAGTGTTATGGTATCTGGTATACTTCCGGCGAATTTGAACAACTGAATTGCCTGGACGATTACAGAGCTTGTTATCCCATGGGCGACGGCAATCTTTTGGTGACAAATGATGTCAACGATGAGGGCTTTATATCCTCTTCCGCGAACGACGAAGGATTTGGAGGCAGAATCATCGATCAAAATGGTACGATTCTGTTTGAAACCGAAACATCCCAGCGGATGCACCTCATAAATTCTTCCGCCGTTATGGTCATTGATGCGACTTCCGGTTTTGAGGGTGTCAGCGTCCAATGGGGTATTGTAGACAACCATGGAGAATGGGTTCACGAGTTGGACGACACCGGACCGTTGGTGGAATTTCTGGAAGAAAAAAACATGGTGAAGGTGACCAGCGAAGGAACATGGAAATATAAAGCTCCAACATGGAGCGCATATGGAAATCTAGTAGAAGGCGTATGGAATATCGGGCGAATTGAAGATTATGCAGGCAACGAGACTAACTATCTATGGACATTCAGCCAGTATTATGATACGACACTAGAAAAACAAGTCCGGATACTGTTGGTCTATGATCTGGACTCCGATCAGTTCTCGGAATGGGATACCGAGGAAATGTATTGTACAGTGAACGAAGTCATTCAAACCAATCCAGATGAGTGGGCTGCGTGGCAGCTATACGGTTCTGAGACGTACTATTTGTTTGGGATTGGAGACAAACAAACAGGAGATAATATGTTGTCTGATGACAAATGGACACCGTCATTGCTTGATTCTTTCACAAACTATGTTACTACGGTCAACGGTGAAAAATATTGGTTCTCTTATTGGTATGCAACGGGGTATGCAACGGGAGATGTTTTTGGTCTTGCATATACCATCTACAGCGATGAGAATCCCGATGGGTATGAATATTCTGTTGAAGAATCTGAGCGAATAGAAGAGATTCTGTGGTTCCGGGAAAATCAGGTCTGCCTCCAAATGATTGGCGCGGATGGGCTGGACTATTTCGCCATCCACGATATGAGCGGCAACACCATCGTGGAACCCATAAAAATGGAAGGTTTCTCATCCGGCGAGGTCGTCGTGCTCGGTGATATGCTCATCTATTATGATGAAACAAGCGGCACACTTTCTTTGCTGGATTGGGAATCCGGAGATATAGTATCCACATATATCGGTCCGGAAGACTATCCCTCCATTTGGGCGCTCGATGAAGAACGATTCGTGGTTCAGTTCGAGGACGACGGACAAAAAGAGACCTATGTTTTCACTTTTACCGGTGAACAGATCTTCTAACATCCACATTTTAATCCCTCAACGCAAAAACACCGCCCGGCCGGGCGGTGTTTTGACTTGTTACCCCAGTTCCTCCATCTCGTCAATGAGACTTCCGAACAGGGCCAGGGCCCGGTTCACGGGTTCGGGGCTTTCCATGTCCACCCCCGCGATCTTCAGCAGGGCGATGGGGTCGGCGGAGGAGCCGCCGGAGAGGAAGCGCTTATAGTCCGCCACGGCGGGCTCGCCCTCGGTGAGGATGCGGTCGGCGATGGCCACGGCAGCGGAGAAGCCGGTGGCATACTGGAAGACATAGTAATCGTAATAGAAATGGGGGATGCGGGCCCACTCCAGGGCGATGCCCTCGTCGGAGATCATATCCGGGCCGAAATACAGCCGGTTCAGCTCCCTGTATTTCTTGCAGAGGACGTCGGCGGTGAGGGTCACGCCCTGCTCCGCCATGCGGCCCAGCTCCCGCTCGAACTCCGCGAACATGGTCTGGCGGTAAACCGTGCCCTTGAACTGATCCAGGAAGTGGTTGATGAGATAGGCCCGCTGCTTTTTGTCCTCCGTTTTGTTCAGCAGATGGCGCATGAGCAGCACCTCGTTGCAGGTGGAGGCCACCTCCGCCACGAAGATCACATAGTCCGCCGTGCAGGTGGGCTGGGTCTTCCGGCTGAGATAGCTGTGGAGGGCGTGGCCCATCTCGTGGGCCAGGGTGAACATGCTGTCCAGATTGTCGTGGTGGTTCAGAAGCACATAGGGATGGGGCGCGGCGTTTCCGGAGGAATAGGCGCCGCTGCGCTTGCCCTTGTTTTCATAAACGTCGATCCAGCGGCCCTCCAGACCCTCCTTGAGGAGGTTTACATAATCATTGCCCAGCGGGGAGAGCGCCTCCAGCACCGTGGCCTTGGCCTCCTCATAGGAAATGGTCTGGGCGGCGTCCGCCACGATGGGGGTATAGACGTCCCACATGTGCAGCTCCTCCAGACCCAGAAGCTTTTTCCGCAGCCGGACATAGCGGTACATCTTGTCCAGATTGCCGTGGACGGCCCGGATGAGATTGTCATAGACCGCCACGGGGACCTCCGTCCCGTCCAGAGCGGCGGCCAGCGTGCCGGGATATTTCCGGGCGTTGGCGAAGAAGCAGAGCTGCTTGAACTGGCCGTCCAGCAGGGCGGCGGCGGTGTTTTTGTATTCCCCCAGCCGGTGGTAATAGGTCTCGAACACCCGGCGGCGGAAAGCCCCGTCCCCGCTCTCCAGCAGGGGCACCAGAGTGCCGTTGGTGAGGGGATGGCTCACGCCCTCGCCGTCCTCCACCGGGGGGAAGGCGAGATCCGCGTCGTGGAAGACGCTGAACACGGTGTCCGGCGTCTGGGCCATTTCCCCGGCGGCGGCCAGGATGGCCTCGCATTCCGGGGAGAGGATGTGGTCCTTCCGGCGGCGGATGCGGGTCAGGGGGCGGCGGTAGGTCTCCAAAGCGGGCTCCGCGGCATAGAAGGCGTTCAGCGTCTCCTCGGGAATGGCCATGATCTCCGGGGCGGCGAAGGCGGAGGCGCTTCCGATGGCCACGGCCAGGCTCATGGCCTTGCCCCGCAGATCCTGATAAAAGCTGTTTCCGGTGTCCTCGTCCCCCTTGCAGGAGGCATAGCCCATCAGGGGGCTGACGCGCTCGGTTATCTCGTCGTCCAGCTTCAGAAAGGCCAGAAGGGTGGAGGCGTCCCGGCCCAGAGTGCCGGCATAGGCGGCCACCTGCTCCGGCAGGGTCTTCATGGCCTCGTATTCCGCCAGCCATGCGTCGTCGGTTTCAAACATATGGGTCAGATCCCAGGTGAATTCCCGGGGGATCTCGTTTCGGTTGGGAATGGGCTTCGGCATAAAAAAGGACCTCCGTGGGGATAAGTTTCTCCCTGTATCATAGCACACCCCCGGCGCGTATGCAAAGGAAAGAGGGGGTTGCGGGACGGGGATGAATGTCATATAATTGACGAAGAACGAATAAGGAGCGTGCTGTCATGGGAAAGCGCATCGTTGTCGCCCTGGGGGGCAATGCCCTGGGGAAGGATCTGGCCGGTCAGATGGCCGCCGTGAAGATCACGGCCCGGGCCATCGCCGATCTCATTGCCGAGGGGCATGAGGTGGTCATCGTCCACGGAAACGGCCCCCAGGTAGGAATGATCCAGAACGCCTTCGGCCAGTATCACCGGGCGGAGCCGGAAAGCGACATCATGCCCCTGTCCATGTGCGTGGCCATGAGTCAGGGGTACATCGGCTATGACCTGCAGAACCAGCTGGGGGAGGAGCTGGACCGCCGGGGCATCGGCGTCCACACGGCCACGGTGCTCACCCAGGTGGCGGTGGATAAAAACGACCCCGCCTTCCGGAATCCCACCAAGCCCATCGGCCCTTTCATGACGAAAGAGGAGGCGGAGATCGTGGCCCGTGCGGAGAATATCCGGGTCATGGAGGACGCGGGCCGGGGCTGGCGCCATGTGGTGGCGTCGCCGAAGCCGGTGGAGATCATCGAGATCGACACCATCCGCGCCCTGCTGGACGGGCGCCACGCCGTCATCGCCGCCGGGGGCGGGGGCATCCCCGTGGTCTGGGAGGAGGGGTGCCGCCTGAAGGGCGTTGGCGCCGTCATTGACAAGGATCTGGCGGCGGAGTGTCTCGCGGAGCAGCTGGAGGCGGATATGCTCATCATCCTCACCGCGGTGGAGAAGGTGGCCATAAATTTCGGCACGCCGGAGCAGCGGTGGCTCTCTCAGCTTACCCCGGCGGAGGCCCGGCAATACATGGCCCAGGGCCATTTTGCCCCCGGGTCCATGCTGCCCAAAATGGAGGCGGCGGTGAAATTTGCCGAATCCGCCCCCGGGCGCTCGGCCCTTATCACGCTGCTGGAAAAGGCCTCCGAGGGTATCCGGGGCCGCACCGGCACCCGCATAAGCCTCTGAAGGCCGAAAAAGAGAAAAGGACACCTTGCGTGTCCTTTTTTTATGTGTGTTTTTCATGCCCCCAATACCCGCAGGAGGTTGTTATAGAAAATATCCTCCAGCGTGGTCTCGTCATAGCCGTGGGCGCGGAGCGCGTCCCAGAGCATGGGCACATTCTCCAGCCCCTTCATGCCGCCGGCCAGGGCCCCGCAGCCGTCCAGATCGCCGCCCAGCGCCAGATGCTTCCCGCCGCCCAGCTCCATGAAATGGTCCACATGGCGGATAACATCCTCCATGGCGTGGGCGCCGCCCACAAAGTCCAGCCAGAAGTTTATGCCCGCCACGCCGCCGGTCCGGCAGATGGCCCGGAACATATCGTCCGTGAGGTTCCGGGTGTGGCCGCAGACGGCGCGGCTGTTGGAGTGGGTGGCGATGACGGGCCGGTCCGTCATCTCGATGATGTCCCAGAAGCCCCGGTCGGACAGATGGCTCACATCCGCCAGAATGCCCAGCCTCTGGCATTCCCGGATCCACGCCCGGCCCCGGTCGGTGAGACCCTGCTCCGGCGCGTCCCTGTGGCTGCCGGAGAGAGCGTTCCGGTGGTTCCATGTGACGTTGATGCACCGAACGCCCCAGCCGGCCGCCGTCTCCAGACCGGCGGGATCGCAGTCGAGAAGCTCGCCGCCCTCGATGGACAGCAGCGCCGCGATCTTTCCCCGGGCATTCGCCTCTCCGATGCCCCGTCCGCCGGGGCAGAAGGTGAGAATGTCGCTGTTTTTTTCCACTTCCGCCAGCAGCGCGCCGTGCATCTTCCGGCACTGCCGGGGCAGGGCGCCGGCGGGAAAGGCATCCGCGTCGGCATACAGGGCAAAGACCTGGGCCGCCCTGGCATAGCCCCGCAGCCGCTCCAGATCCAGATGGCCGCCGTTTTTCCGCAGGGGGCGTCCCTCCGCCGCGCAGGCGGAGACGGTGTCGCAATGGGCGTCAAAATAAGGGATGGGTCGGGACACGGATTACTCCTTCCTGGTCGTATCTGCCGCGGCCAGATCCCGGATGACCTCGCCCGCCAGAATAAGCCCCACCACCGGGGGCACGAAAGCGACGCTGCCGGGAACGGAGCGCCGGCCCTCCTCCGTCTCCGCCGGGGCGGGGGAGAGGGGTTCCTCCCGGGAATAGACCACCTTCAGATGATGGATGCCCCGCTTTTTCAGTTCCCGGCGCATGACCCGGGCCAGGGGGCAGACGGTGGTTTTGGAAATATCCGCCACTTCGAAGGCCGTGGGGTCCAGCTTGTTCCCCGCGCCCATGGCGCTGATGATGGGGACGCCCGCGTCCCGGGCGGCCTCCGCCAGAGAGAGCTTTGCCGCCACGGTGTCCACCGCGTCGATGATATAGTCGTATCGGGTGAAGTCGAACCGCGCTGCCGTCTCCGGCAGATAGAACACCGGCCAGGTGTTCACCGCGGCCTCCGGATTGATGTCCAGAATGCGGGCCTTCGCCGCGTCCACCTTGAGCATGCCCACCGTGCTGCGGAGGGCGATGATCTGGCGGTTGATGTTGGAGAGAGCCACGGTGTCGCTGTCGATCAGATCCAGCGTGCCCACGCCGCTGCGGGCCAGCGCCTCCGCCGCATAGCCGCCCACGCCGCCGATGCCGAAGACCGCCACCCGGGCGCTTTTCAGCCGGGTCATGGCCTCCGGGCCCAGAAGCCGTTCGGTCCGGGAGAATGTTTCGTCCAACGCTGCGCCTCCTTTGCTTCGGGATTGGTTATTTAATAAGTATAGCAAGTATAGCAAATCGGGGAAAGATAGTCAACGCGCGGAAGGGGGGACAAAATTCCCTCTTTTCTTTTTCGGGGATCCTTGGTATAATTAACTGATTAACAATATTATGACAGAAATATGGATACACATTACACTTACCTTACACCAGGAGGAACACCGATATGAGCGCACCCAAGTACCCCCACATCTGTGAGCCTCTCAAGATCCGCGGCTTCACGCTGAAAAACCGTCTTGAGTGCTCCAACTCTCTGCCCCATTTCCTGCAGGGCCCCGAGCCCTATCCCGCCGAGAGCGTCATCGCCCACTATGCCAACAAGGCCCGCTCCGCCGCCATCGTCACCTGCATGGGCATCAACAACTTCACCCGCGGCAAGCAGCTGCCCATGGACATGGACTTCGGTCATTTCCCCGACTATGATCTTTATGACACCAACTGCCAGAACTATCTGCTGCAGCTGGCGGACAATATCCATTACTACGACGCCCTGGCCTGCATGGCCATCTTCGTCGGCCCCCCCTCTGCCTATCCTTTGATGGTGCCCAAGGGTGACCACGCTCACATTTCCAAGTTTGAGCAGTCCCACTCCCTGAATGCTCCTCCCCCCGCGGAGTTTGATCTGGAGCTCATCCCCGCCCACGAGGATCCCACCTTCTACACCGAGGAGATGCTGGAAAAGATCGCCACCTCCTATGCCGAGCAGGCCGGCATCCTCCAGATGCTGGGCTTCGATATGATGAGCATCCATATGTGCTATCGCGCGAACCTGCCCGCCAAGATGTTCTCCCCCCTGACCAACCGGCGCGCCGACAAGTTTGGCGGCAGTCTGGAAAACCGCATGCGCTTCCCCCTGATGGTGCTGGAGCGCGTCCGCCAGAAGGTGGGCAAAAATTTCCTGCTGGAGATCGAATGGAGCGCCGAGGATCTGGCCGGCGGCTTCACGCTGGAGGAGAGCGCCGCTTTCCTCAACGAGGCCAAGAAATACATCGACATCGTCCAGCTCCGCGCTGCGGAGGTGGATCCCGCCCATCCCACCAGCTTCAATCTGGAGGAGACCCCCTTCCTGCACTATGGCGAGTATATGAAGAAGAATGTCCCCGGTCTCGTCATCGGCGTCATCGGCGGCTTCCACTATGCCGACACCTGCGAGAAGGCTCTGGCCGAGGGCAAGGCGGATCTCATCAACGCCGCCCGCGCCTTCGTCTCCAACCCCAACTACGGCGATCTCATTCTCGCCGGCCGGGGCGATGACATCGTCCCCTGCCTGCGCTGCAACAAGTGCCACGGCCGCGGCGAGCACGATCCCTTCGTCTCCGTCTGCTCCGTGAACCCCATGATCGGTCTGGAGCACCGCGTCCACCAGCTGGTGCAGAAGCCCGAGCGGGAAAAGAAGGTCGCCGTCGTGGGCGGCGGCCCCGCCGGCATGCGCTGCGCTCTGTTCCTGAAGGAGCGGGGCCACACCCCCGTCCTCTTCGAGATGGAGCCCGTTCTGGGCGGTCAGATCGTCCATGCGGACCATGCCGACTTCAAGTGGACCCTGAAGGACTATAAAAACTGGCTCATCTACCAGCTGGACAAGCAGGGCATCGAGGTCCGTCTGAACACCCGGGCCACCCCCGACATGATCGCGGCCGAGGACTTTGACGCCGTGGTCGTGGCCGCCGGCGCCGATATGCTCACGCTGCCCATCCCCGGCGCGGACAAGGACAAGCTGGTCTATGCCCTGGAGGCCTTTGCCCATCCCGAGAAGCTGGGCGAGAAGGTCGTCGTCATCGGCGGCGGCGAGGTGGGCGTGGAGACCGCGCTCTACATCGCCAAGAACGGCCATCACACCACCGTCGTGGAGATGCGCGACCGCCTCTCCGCCGACTCCACCGCTATCCATTATTACTCCATGTTCGAGGAGGCCTGGCTGGCCGAGCCCAACTTCCACGGTGTCACCGGCGTGAAGGTGGCCCGCATCGAGCCCAACGCCGTTGTCTATACCGACAAGGAGGGCGTGGAACATTCTCTGGAGGCCGACTCCGTGGTCATGTGCGCCGGCCGCGTGCCCCGCGAGACCGAGGCCCTCAGTTTCTACGGCTCCGCCCCCGAGTTCTATATGATCGGCGACTGCAGGAAGCCCGCTTCCGTGCAGCAGCTCAACCGCCACGCCTGGAGCGTCGCCAACCGCATCTGATGTGACCCCGCCGTCCGGTCGGGCGCTTTGATACAGTCTTTTTGGAGGAATCCCTATGCAGTATAACGGAATTGATTTCGATACATATTTCAAGCACTATCCCGACCAGAACGGTTTCTTTGGAAAATATGGCGGCTGCTATGTTTCCGAGGAGCTGAAAAAGGCCATGGCGGAGATCACCGAGGCCTATTTTACCATCTGCAAGAGCCGCAAGTTCATCGCCGAGCTCCGGCGCATCCGCTCGGAGTTCCAGGGCCGGCCCACGCCCATCTCTCATCTGGAGCGGCTGAGCAACGCCCTGGGCAATGTCCAGCTCTATGCCAAGCGGGAGGATCTGAACCACAGCGGCGCCCACAAGCTGAATCACTGCATGGGCGAGGCTCTTCTGGCCAAATACATGGGCAAGAAGAAGGTCATCGCCGAAACCGGCGCCGGCCAGCACGGCGTGG
>CAZQFN010000037.1:0-11285 GCA_964592685.1 uncultured Oscillospiraceae bacterium
AGGTGGGCGAACCGTCAGCGGGATTGGTGATGCCGAAATAGGTCAGCTCATACACGCCGTTTGCAGCCACGAACTCATCATAGCTCATGGCGTTCTCCTGAAACCAGTTTTCAAAAGCCATGGCAACAGGAGGTTCCGCAAAGGTTTCTTGATCAATGAGGCCATAGAGTTCTTCCTCGTGACCATCCATCTCAGGGACGCAGTCCATGTAAGCCTTCATGTAACTCTTGTAAGCGTCCATGGAGGTGTCGCCGGAGCCGCTCAGAGGCCAGCCGCCGTCCGACAGAGCCACGGCGGGCTCTTCGGAAGCGAGCTCACCGCCGGGGACGAAGGTATCGCCGGAGACGGTGACATTGAAACCGGCGGGGTCGGCCCAGTCATAAACGCCGGGGCCCGCCTCGGCCATGGGGCCGCAGGCCACCACATTGCCGCCGGAGACATAGGTGCCGGTGTAAGTGGCCGCTCCCACGACCAGATTCTCCTCGGTGAGGGCATAGGTGCCGTCATCGCTCAGAACCAGGGTCCAGAGGATCTCCAGGGTATAGGCGTTGATTTCGGAATATGTATAGGTGCCGGCAATGGATCCGGAAGCTTCGCCGGAAGCAGCCGGCTCTTCGGATGCGGCAGGTTCGGCCGCAGCCATAGCGGGAACGCACAGGCACAGGGCAAGGGACAGGATCAGGGCAAGAGAAAAAAACTTTTTCATAGGATTGTTTCCTTTTCAAAATAATGTCTCAGTAAGCCAGGAAATCCTCGTAGGAGCAGATGAGGCCCAGATCGATGAGGGCGGTCACGGTGGTTCCGGTGTCGTCGGTCATGGCGGCGAACTCGGCGTTATAAGTCTCTTTCAGTTCCTCGGGAGCGCCAGGGTCCGTGGCAAAGGCATCGATAACATACTGGCGGTAGCCCTCAAAATCCTTGGCATAGTTGCCGGATGCGGGATCATAGAAATCCGGCGCAGGGATCTCACCGGAGGCTTCACCGGAAGCTTCGCCTTCCACGGGAGCGGCAGCCTCAGCAGGCGCGGCAGCCTCAGCAGGCGCGGCAGCTTCAGCAGGAGCAGCAGCCTCAACAGGGGCAACTTCGGAAGGGGCAGTTTCTTCTTTCGCGCCGCAGGCAGCGCAAAGGCTGAGCATCATCAGCGCAGTCAGGAGCATGGCAATGGTCTTTTTCATTTTTTGTACCTCCATTTATTTACACACCGCCCAAACCATTGGCGGCATATAATACACAACACAGGGACTTCCTCCGCGCGGAGATCCCTCACGCCCCGCACAGGTTGCTTAACAAATAACATATCCGTCCCATTCTTTCAATCCGTCTGGCGCAAACAGCACAAATGAGGCACAAACAACACAGTCCCCCGATCATAACGATCGGGGGACTGTGCCGATATTCAGTCCCATCGCGTCAGCGCACGATGGTATTTTCTTCGGTAAGAACGGTCGTCACAGACCACTCGCCGGCCGTGAATGTATATTCCTGGCCGAGACCCAGCGCGCCGGAGGCCACCAGAACAAGCTCCGCAGGTTCTTCCGTCACAGCAGAGAACAGCTTGCTGCCGTCCGCATCCCAGAGCGCCAGCTCGGAGCCGGCCGCCAGCTCCGCGGGCAGAACATAGAGAATCGATGCCGGAAGCGCTCCGCCGGACAGGAACTCATCGGCCGTGCCCGTGCCGGTGGCGATCAGGGTACCGCCGGTGACGGAACCATCCGCGAACTTCATCACCGTATCCATTTCCGTGGTTGCCAGATACAGCGTGCCGCGCTGGAGCAGGAAGACGGCATCGGTGCTCACGCACTGCGGCGCCCGGATGGAAGCCACACCGCCGGTCATGGTGAAGCCCGCAAGCGCATCCACGCCGTCGTTCTCCGCCCAGATGGAAACATTGCCGCCGGAGATGGTCACCGTGGCCGCCTCCAGACCTTCATAACCGGTCTCAATGACCACGTTGCCGCCCGCCACGGAGAGCGCCTGGCCCGCGCTGACAGCGTCATCCCCGGAGCGGATCAGGATCTCACCGCCCAGGATCGCGAGATTTGTGTCTCCGTGCATAGCGTCATCCGCCGTGTTCATAACATATGTACCGCCGGAGACGGTGACATTCACGCCCTTCACGCCCTTGGCGCTGAGGCCGTTGACCGCCATGGCGTCATAGTTCTCCGCGCCGCCGTAGGTGGTGACGGAAAGGGTGCCGCCCAGAAGCTCCACATCCGCCGTCGCGGCAAGGCCGTCGCCCTCGCTGAGAACGGTCACCACACCGTCGGCAAGGGTGATGTTACCCTTGGTGCAGGCGATGCCATCCCCGGCCGCGGTCACGGAAACGGTGCCGCCCAGGATATCTACATAGTCGCTTCCCTGAAGGCCGTCATCCGCGGCGGTCACCGCGATCACACCGCCGGAGAGGGTCAGACCGTCCTTGGAGCGGATGCCGTCGGCATTGTTGCCCACGACCGCCAGCGCGCCGGAGCCCTCGATATACAGGTCGTCATCACAGTATACCGCGCCGCCGGTGGATATCTCCTGGCTCTCGGTGATGGTATAGCCGAAGCCGTCCTGCAGACGGTTTTCGGTGCCCTCCACCAGATAGAGGACCGTCTTTTCCGACTGCTTCACATGGATGGCCGGGCCGGTGGAGCAGGAAATGTCCGCCCCGTCCAGCATGAGATAAACACCGCCGTGGAACGTATCGCAGTCCACCAGGATCTGGCCGTCCGTCAGAACGCCGGAGATGCGGTAGGTGCCGGGATAGCCAATCTTCACGCCCTCATCGGTAACATCCGCGCCGATGCCGGTGATGGACACGCCGGTGTCGCTCAGCTGGATGAGCGTGGCGCTGCCCGCATCCATGACATTCGTCACGATGACAGGCTGATCCGCCGCCACCTGGACCGATTCCGTCTCCGGTCTCAGCCAGTCCACCAATTCCGCCAAACCCAGGCAAGCCGCCAACACAATGGCAAATATCAGTATGGTTTTCAAGGTCTTTTTCATATTCTCTATCCTTTAATTGAATAAATTTGTCGATTTTGTCAAAAGAGGCCCTTGATTTTGCCAATTTTACATAAAGTTAATAATTTGTTTCGTTTCTTTACACAAATTTGATGAAACTTGTGGTATGATAATGCTTAATTGTATACGGGAAACATTACAAAACCAGAATCAGTATACGCCAACAACTTAAAGTAAACTTAAAGTTCATTGATTATAACATACAATTGTAAAAATGAAAACAGGAATTGATGCTTCATGAAAACAAAAACCAAGGAAGACATCCTGCGGAAGGAATTAAAATACCTTCTCGGCCGGGGTGAATACGCAGCGCTGGCCCAGCGCTGCCGGACGGTGATGCACCGGGACCCCAACACAGGCCCAGACGGCACCTACCGCATCGCGAGTCTTTATTTCGACGATCTTGGCGACAATGCCCTCCTCCAGAATTACAGCGGTGTTTCCCGTCGAGAAAAATTCCGCATCCGCTTTTATAACAACGATCTCTCCACGCTCCATCTGGAGAAGAAGGTCAAATACGGCGGTCTCGGCACCAAGTACGCCTGCCCCATGACGGGCGAGCAGCTCCAGAAGCTTCTGGACGGCGACTACACCTGGATGATGGACACCGGCTATCCTCTGATGCAGGAGCTTTATCTGCGGATGAAAAACGACATCCTCCGTCCCAAGACCATCGTCTCCTATACCCGCGAGCCCTATGTATACGGCCCCGGCAACGTCCGCGTCACCTTCGACTATGATCTGCGCAGCAGCGTTCGCGTGACAGACATCCTCAGCGGCGAGGCCCCGCTCGTTCCCGCCTATCCCAACCGCGTGCTGATGGAGGTCAAATATGACGCTTTCCTCCCGGACATCGTACAGATGATCCTCCAGGAGGGCACCCCCCGGGCCCGCGCCTTTTCCAAGTACGCCATCTGCAGGCAGTACGACATCTGACCGTAAAAAAATAACTGTAACATACAGAAGGAGTTCAAACCATGACTACGTTCCAAGACATCTTCAAGTCCAGTTTTCTGGAGAGCACCCCGGAGCTCACCGCCATCGACGTGATCCTGGCCATGCTGTTTGCCTGCGTGCTGGGCGCATTCATCTTCTTCGTTTATAAGAAGACCTTCCAGGGCGTTATGTACTCCGCCAGCTTCGGCATCACCCTCGTTGGTCTGACCATGGTCACCACGCTGGTCATCCTGGTTGTCACCGCGAACATCTATCTGTCTCTGGGCATGGTTGGCGCGCTGTCCATCGTCCGCTTCCGCGCCGCCATCAAGGAACCCTTTGAGATCGTGTTCCTGTTCTGGGCGCTGGCCGTCGGCATCGTGGTGGGTGCCGGCATGTTCGTCACCGCCGTTCTGGGCAGCATCATCATTGCCCTGGTCCTGGTGCTCTTTGCCCGCCGCAAGATCAGCACCCATCCTTACATTCTGGTCCTCTCCTGCACCAGTGCCGCCGCCGAGGCCGAGGCCATGAAGGTTCTCACTGCCGGTGTGGCCCACTCCGCCGTGAAGGCCAAGACCGTCACCGCCGCCGGCATCGAGCTCTCGGTGGAAGTGACCCTCAAGGACGAGGAGACCGCTTTCGTCTCCGCCCTGTCCGCTCTGGAAGGCGTTGCCGCCGCTTCTCTCGTCACCTACAACGGCCAGTTCGCCGACTGACAACAAACCAAACACATAAAAAATGGCCGCATCCCAACTCGGGGATGCGGCCGTTTTCAGTTTCGTCCGTAGATATAGGTCATGCGGCCGATCCGGGCGGCAAGTTCTCCGCTCATAGCCTCCCGGCCCATGCGCCAGCACCAGTTGCCGTTTCCGAGAACACCGGGGGTGTTCATCCGCCCCTCGCTCCCCAGATCCAGCCAATCCTGCATGGGCGCAACAAACAGCCGCGCCGCCGAGCTCATCCCGGCCCGGATAACGCCCCGGCTGAAGCAGTCTCCGGCCCCAAGCCCCAGATATTCCCGGGCAAAGTCCCGGTCCCAGGGCGCCGCCTCTTCCCACCACTGGCGGAGCGTGGCATTGTCGTGGGTGCCGGTATAGCAGACGCATTCCGGCTCATAGCAATGGGGCAGATAGGTACTCAGATGCCCGGCATCAAAAGCAAAGCCCAGAACCTTCATGCCGGGCCATCGGGCATAATCCTTCAGCCGGAACACATCCTCCGTGAGAATGCCCAGATCCTCGGCAATGATCTCCATTTCGGGAAAGTGCTCTCTGACGGCGTCTGCAAAGTCCTCGCCGGGCCCCTCCCGCCAACAGCCGTTCCGGGCCGTGGTCTCCCCATAGGGGATCGCCCAATAGCTGGAAAGGCCGCGAAAATGGTCGATGCGGATCACGTCATACAGCCGGGCGGCCGCCGTCATCCGGCGGAGCCACCAGCCGTAGCCATCGGCGCGCATATTGTTCCAGTCATAAAGGGGATTGCCCCAGAGCTGGCCATCCTCCGAGAAATAATCCGGCGGGACACCCGCCACCTCGGAAGGCCGCCCCTCCTCATCCAGACAGAACCACTCCCGCTCCGCCCATACATCCGCGCTGTCCATGGGCACATAGATGGGCACATCCCCGATGATGCGGACATCCCGCTCCCGGGCATAGGCGCGCAGCGCCTCCCACTGGCGGAAGAAAAGATACTGCGTGTATATATGCACCCGGACATCCCGCTCCAGCCGGACGCGGTATTCCTCCAGAACGGCCGCCGAGCGGCGCAGGCGCAGATCGTCATTTTCCCATTCCGTCCAGGCCTTTTCTCCGAAATGCTTCTTCAGCGCCCGATAAAGGGCATAGTCCTCCACCCAGGGGTTTTCCCGCCGGAAGTCCGCCACCGCAGCCCCATCCCGCTCCCAGCCCCGGCCACATGCCTTTTCAAAAAGGCCCTGCCGCCCGGCATGGAGCGCGCCGTAATCCACCCGGTGAGGCGTATCCCCCCAGAAGGGGCCGTTCACTTCCTCCTCCGTGAGAAGACCATCCTCCACCAGCTCATCCAGATCGACGAGATAGGGATTGCCCGCGAAGGCGGAATCCGTCTGATAGGGCGAGTCTCCGAACCCCGTGGGCCCCAGGGGCAGGATCTGCCAGAAGGTCTGATTGGCGCTTTTCAGAAAATCCACAAAGGCACGGGCCTCTTTGCCCATGGTCCCCGCGCCATAAGGTCCGGGCAGGGATGTGATATGCAGCAGAATGCCGCTTTTACGTGTTTTGGTCATAGAAAAATCACCCCGTCTGCCAACAGTATACCATACTGCCGGCAAATGGGGTGAATGAATTTCCGAAACGGATTACCCGCGGCCGCCTTTTCCGCCGCGGCCACCGCCGCCGCTCATACCGCCGCCCATACCGCCGCTGCTGTAAAGCAGACCGGTCATCTCAATGGTCTGGGACTCGTTGCCGGCGGTGACCGTGTAGGAGCCGCCCGCCACGATCTCCGGCGCACTGAGGATCACAGACTGGAAATACTTTTCAGCCGTATAGGAGAAGATGACCTCTCCGGTGGCGTTGTCCGTGAGGGTGATCTCCGTGCCGGCGGTCTTGGCCTGAGAAAAGGCGCAGAGGATGCTGCCCTGGGTGGATGCCGAGCCAAAATTCTGAAGCCAGCTGTTGGGACCGGTGGCCATCACAACGCCGCCGGTCACCGTGGCGCCGGCATCGAAGTCCAGGGTGCCGTTGAAACTGGTGGTCGGGCCGTTCACGCAGACCACGCCGCCGGTGACATAGATGGAACCGTTGGCGTCCAGTCCGTCACCCTCCGCGTTTACATGGACCTCGCCGCCGGAGATGGTGACAAGATGCGTGGTGCCGCCGACCGCGAAGCTGCTGCCCCGCCCGCCAAAGCCGGATCCATCGGCCCCGCCGCCGGCATTGATGCCGTCGTCGGTGGCGACCACGGAGACATAGCCCCCGGAGATAAGGACATCGGAGCCCTCGATCCCCTCATAACAGACCGGGATCACCACGCTGCCGCCGGCGATCTCCGTGGTATTGTCGGAATGCACACCGTCGTCCCCGGAACGGATGGTGATATCACCGTCGGAGATTAGCATGTCGCCATTTGTATGGATACCGTCGTCCGCCGTCACCATGGCGATGGTGCCCCCGGCGATCTCAACGCGGCTGTCGGACTTAAGTCCCTTGGCCGAGTCCACGGTATCGGTGGTGGTGATGTTCATTTCGCCGCCGATGATGCGGAGCACGCCCGTGGCGCTGATGCCGTCGCCCACGCTTTCCACCGTGAGACAGCCACCCGCAATGTGGACATAGCCCCGGGTCAGATCCTCTTCGTTTTCCACCTGGACGCCGTCGGCTCCGGCGATCACGGTGAGATCACCCTCCGCCATGCGGAAGCTGTCGTTGGCCTCCAGACCCTTGCCGGCCGCCGTGACGGTATACACGCCGCCGGTGAGTTTCAGATCGTCCTTTGCCACGACACCGTGACCCGCCTCGCATTCCACCGCAAGTGAGCCTTCGCCGTTCATGGTCAGATCGCTCTTGGCAAAAACAGCGCCGTCCACCGTGTTTTCATCGGTCTGGATAAATTCTCCCGCAGAAGCCAGGCGGTTTTCCGTTTCAGGTGCCAGCGTCAGAAAGACTTTGTCACTCTCCAGAATATACAGCGCCGCGCTGCCCCGGCAGGTAATGTCCGCCCCGGCCAGCACCAGCTGGACCTTATCCGACTCCCCGGACGCCACCACGATCTGTCCGTCGGAGAGAGAGCCGGTGAACAGATATGTGCCCTCCTGGGTGACGGTGATCACATCGTCCTGAACGGTCACGCCCGCGCCGTCCGCCTCGGATGCTCCGTCCGCCAGCGTCACGGTCACACAGTCCTCATAGGTTCCCTCCAGATCCCGGTTCGTGAACATCTCGGAGACTTCGGGAATGGACGCGGACGCCGTTTCCGCCGTCACCGTTTCCGCTGCGGCGTTTTCTGCCGCCAGCGCGGGCATGGCGCCCAGCAGTGCCACCGCAAGAATCACGGCAATCGCTTTTTTCATATGATAACCTCCCTCGCCGGAACACCGTCCGGCATCTGATTTCCTGATCAGAACTGTATCATATAAAACTTAGACCTACTTAAAATTCCGCCTTGATGACAAGCTTCTGCCCATCGCTCACCGCGGATATCCTGCCGCCGTGGGCCAGAACGATGCACTGGGCAATGGAGAGGCCGATGCCGTAGCCCTCGGTCTCGCCGCCGTGGGACACCTCTCCCCGGTAGAAGCGTTCAAACAGCTGGGGCTGTTCCCCGGCAAGGAACCCCTCCGCCAGATTCTCCGTCTTCAGAAGGATCCGGCGGCCCTTCTGACGGAGGGACAGGAGGATTTCTCCGCCGGAGGTGTATTTCACGGCGTTGTCCGCAAGGATCCCTGTCAGCTGGCGGATGGCCGCTTCGTTGCCCCGATAGAGGATATCCGGCTGGATATCCATCCGTATGGCCAGTTTCCGCTGTTCCGCCAGAGGCTGAAACACCTCTGCCGCCGCGCTCACCGCGGCAGAAATATCAAACTCCGCCATGGGCATCGCGGCACTTTCATCCATCCGGGCCAGCGCGATCAGATCCCCCGTCAGCCCGCTCATCCGCTCCACCTGGGCATGGATGGCCTCGGTCCACTTGCTCTCCCCCTGCTCCAGTTCCAGCACCTCCGTGCAGGAGCCAATGACCGCAAGGGGCGTTTTCAGCTCGTGGCCGGCGTTCGTGATAAAGGTCTTCTGCTTGTTGTAAGCAGACACCATGGGCTTGATGGCCCAGCCGGAAAACAGAAGCACCAGCAGCAGCACAACTCCCGCGCCGGCCATACTCACCAGAATGCTGATCTTCAGGAAGCTCCCCGCGGAGGTCAGATCCTTCGAGCAGTCCAGAAACACAAACAGGGTTCCCTCTTCCGTATCCTGGGCCAGATATTTATAGCGCTCGTAATAGCCCTCCGTCTTCCCGGCTTCGGAAAGCTCGCGGGCCATGGCCACCGCATCCGTGCTGGTGACAGCCGCGATCTGGGTTATATCCACCGAGACCATTTCTCCCTCCGGGCTCAGCACCACAGAGAAATAGCGGGTCTCATAAGGCGTTTCATAGGTGAACACCTCCCGGATGACTCGCTCCGTATAGCGCTCCTCAAAGCCCTTGGGCACAAGGTCTCTGCCCTTTCCACCCGTGCGGTTTTGCCCTGCTCCTTCGTTTTCATCCTCCGGGCCTGTTTCATCCGCGCCTTCGGACATATCCGCCGCGGCAATTTCGCCGCTGGCCCCGCCCTGTCCGCCGGGCTCACCGCTGGCCTCTCCGCTTCCGCCGCCGGGCTCGTCGCTGGCGTCATTCTCGGTGACGACCACCTCTTCGCTGACCTCGGTAGTGCTCATGGGAAACCGACCGCCGTTTTCCGCCAGAAATTCCAGCATCAGGTTCGCCTTCTCGTCCATATCGGCAAAATTCAGCCAGTTGATCACGCCCATAAGGACCGCCAGCACCAGCACCACGGAGATCATGGTGACGACAATGAATTTGTTTTTCGTTTTTTTGATCATTCTGCCTTCTCCAGATAATACCCGACGCCCCGGGAGGTTCGGATCTGCACACACGCGCCCACTTCCGCAAGCTTTTTCCGCAGGCCGGAAATATACACCCAAACCGTATTCACGCCGGAATCGGTCTCATAGCCCCAGATTTTTTCCAGGAACCGCTCCGTGGGGATGGCCCAGCCGGGATTCAGCATAAGCATCTCCATCATCTGGAATTCCTTGTTTCCCAGATGAAGGATCCCCTTCGGGCCCCGGAGAACACCCTCGGCCGCATCCAGCATGACATTCTCAAAGGAGAGCATCGTCTCCCGCAGATTGGGATGCCGCCGGGTCATCGCCCGGATGCGGGCCAGCAGTTCCTTGGCCGCAAAAGGCTTTGTGAGATAATCGTCCGCGCCGCTGTCCAGCCCCTCTACCCGGTCGTCGATCTCGCTTTTGGCCGTGAGAAGCAGGACCGGAAGGGTATTTCCCTCCTCGCGGATGCGCCGCAGGACCGTCAGACCGTCCATTTTGGGCATCATGATGTCCAGAATGGCGCCGTCGTATTCGCCGTTTTCAAGATAATCCAGCGCCGTCTGTCCGTCATAGACCGCGTCCACAGAATAGTTATTATGAGTGAGGATCGACACCAGCGCTTCCGAGAGCATCCGTTCATCCTCCGCCAGCAAAAGTCGCATGTTCACGCCTCCGTCTTTTCATTTTGTCCATTCATCTTATCTGCGGAACCTTAAAACTAGTTTAATTTCGCCGCCAGCGCATCAAAGAGCGCGTCCAGATTTTCCCGAGAATACTCCACCTCGCCGGAATACCGCCGGGCATATTCCACCATATCCTCAAAGGTGAATTCCCCGTGAACGCTGTAATGGACTGCCCCCAGCTGCATGAGGAACATGACGCTCAAAACCGCAAAGGCCGCTTTGCCCGCCGCGTCCCCGTCCTCATAGGCCACCGGCACATGGCGATAGAGGAAATACACCAGAAGCTGCTCAAATTCCGTTTCCCGGAAGCGCATATATTCCTCAAAAGCCGACATATCCACCGTCGGCATCAGTCGCTTCATTTCCTCCAGCACCGCGGTCCAGCTCTCCTCCAGCCGCTCCAGCCCCATGCAGAGCTCCAGCCATTTTTCCCCGTCCGGAACGGCTGCATCGCCCCCGCAGAGCTTCAGAATGTTCTCCATCCGCGCCCGAACCGGGATCGAGCGGTCCTGGGCCAGGGCAAACAGGCGATCCCGCAGGGCAAGAACATATTCTTCCTCCTCATCCGCCGGCTCCGGCGTTCCCTCCAGGACAAGGATCATGGGTTCCTTCCGCCCCAGGATCAGCGCCCCCGCCGCCTCGCAGCAGAGGCCCAGACCGATTTCCGTCCGCCCGGGGAGAAAGCTCCGGAACCGGGGATGGTCGGTGCAGATCTGGCAGAGAAAGCCCTCGCCGCCATACAGGATAAGGTCGCATAGATTCCGCCCGTTCAGAAAGGGGCAGCGCTCCCCTTCCTCCAATATAAAATGGGGCTCGTCGCCCTCCGAGATGGATGCCCGCAGCCGCTGCCCCATAATACCCTCCGTTTCCCGGAAGCGTTTCAGGCTCTCCTCGTCGATATCGATCTCCCATCCGGCGCAGCAGGTATGGCGGCACCGGTCCGCGATGCACCTGAATCGGGGATAATAGTCGGGATAGACCGTCAGCATGGGCATTCACCTCGTTTTATCTGTTACCGTCATTATAATTCCATCCGTCCCCCGGCACAAGACAGAAAAATGACCACCCGCAA
>CAZQFN010000037.1:11385-12596 GCA_964592685.1 uncultured Oscillospiraceae bacterium
GTCATTATAATTCCATCCGTCCCCCGGCACAAGACAGAAAAATGACCACCCGCAAGCACGGATGGTCATTTTGGCACGCCTAACAGGATTCGAACCTGTGGCCTGCCGCTTAGGAGGCGGCCGCTCTATCCTGCTGAGCTATAGGCGCATGGGTGCTCCGCTATTGTAATCGAAGAGCGGGCCGGTGTCAAGCACCGGCCCGCTCACGGTTACGGTTCGTAATGATGGGCCTGCTGAAGGACCATGTCTTTCACTTTCATGAGCCGGACTTTGGTGGAGGATTCGTTTTCCGCCAGCTTCATGGTGATATAGCGGATATTCTCCTGCAGTTCCGGGATCATAACATATTCCAGCGCATTCACCCGGCGGCGGGTCTTTTCAATGTCCTCCGCCAGCAGCTGCATGGTCTTTTCCACCTCAGCCAGGGCCAGCATATCCTCAAAAACCTCATAGAGCTTTGTGAGGGCGTCGTCCAGCTCGCCGCTGGTCTGGGCAAAACCATAGGGAAGAGAGCCCGTCTGCTCGGCGGCGGTGGTCTTGAAGTTATAGACCGGCACATTCACGCTCATGATGTTCTTCCGGCCCACTTCAAGCTCCACCTTCCGGCGGGCATAGAGGAGACTCTGCTCCAGCATTTCGGGACTCATGACGGCGCTGGCCATGCTCATGGCGGCAAAGGCCTCCGTGAGCCCCTGCTCCACCTTTTCCCGCAGAGCCTTGTTCCGCCGGACGATCTCCATGAACCGGCGCATCTCCTCGTCCCGCTTGTCTTTTAAGAGCTTGTGCCCGCGCGTGGCGGTGCGCAGCCGGCCTTTCAGCTGGTTGAGCACCATCCGCGTGGGGGTCACGGCAGTTTTCGGCATACTATCACCTCAGTGTGTGGGTCCCGCCCGGCGGTCACTCCGCCGTCTTGGGCATATACTTCTCGATCTGCTCCAGCCTGACACGCTTGAGCTCACTCCGGGGCAGAAGGCTCAGAAGCTCCCAACCCAGATCCAGGGTCTCTTCAATGGTGCGGTTGGTCTGATTCCCCTGGTTTACATAACACTTTTCAAATTCCTCTGCGAATCTGGCGAATTTCTTGTCCGTTTCAGACAGGGCGGCCTCGCCCAGGATGGTCATGAGCTCCTTGGCCTCCTTGCCGGCGGCATAGGCAGAGAAGAGCTGGTTCATGGTGCCGGAGTGGTCCTCCCGGGTCTTGCCCTCGCCGA
>CAZQFN010000038.1:0-12588 GCA_964592685.1 uncultured Oscillospiraceae bacterium
GGGTCCGCGCAGACCATTCTTTTCTTTCTGTTAGAACGCTATCTTAATGACATTGTTCCAATGGGGACCTCTTGTTTTTTTATTGCCATCAGGCGATAAAAAACAGGAACGCCGTCCCGTATGGGATGGCGTTCCTGCTGTATGGGATCAATCTGCCGGATGGGGAACATGGAGCAACTCGTGGGTCTTGCCCTTGAAGTTGCCGCTGTAGAAATACTCCATCAGGGGATTCTCGTTGGATTTTTTGATGACGGTGGCATTATCTGCGGCATAGAGGCCCAGAGCGCGGTCGCGCTCCCGGTCGTACTCTGCCATGAGAGGCTGTCCGCCGCCCATAATGCAGCCGTGGCGGCAGGCCATGACCTCGATGAGATGGTATTCCTTCTCTCCGGACTTCACCTGTTCCATGACCTTGCGGGCGTTTGCCAGACCGGATACCACGCAGATCTTCACATCCATGCCGTTGTAAGGCACGGTGACCTCCTTGATGGGGGAGGAGCCGCGGATGCCGCTTTCGGCGATGGTTTTGAGAGCGGTGGGGGAATGGCCCTCTGTCAGACGGCGGAGGACCGCCTCGGTGACACCGCCGGTGACGCCGAAGATTACACCGGCGCCGGAACCCATGCCGAAGGGCATGTCGCAGGCCTCGGATTCGATGTTGTCAAAGTCGATACCGAAGTTTTTGATCATGCCGATGAGCTCGGTGGTTGTGATGACCACATCCGTGTCCCGCTCGCCGTGGGTATAGGATTCAGGACGCTCGGACTCCATCTTCTTGGCGGTGCAGGGCATGATGGAGACCACAAAGGTCTTTTTGCCCTGTGCGTGCTCGGGGTCGCGGTAGTAGTCCTTGATGACGGCGGAGAACATCTGCTGCGGGGAGCGGCAGGTGGACACATTTTGCTTCATTTCGGGGAATTCGTTGTCCACGAATTTTACCCAGGCGGGGCAGCAGGAAGTGAGCAGGGGCAGCTTTTCGCCCTTTTCCACCCGATCCAGGAATTCCTTGGACTCCTCCATGACGGTCAGATCTGCGGCGAAGGAGGTGTCAAAGACCTCGTCAAAGCCCATGCGGTGGAGAGCGGCCACGATCTTGCCCATGGCGTTGGTACCCTTCTCAAGACCAAAGGCATCGCCCACGGCCACGCGGACGGCGGGGGCGATCTGCGCCACGACCCGGGTGTTGGGGTCGCCTAGGGCAGCATAGACCTCATGCTGCTGGGCGCGAAGAGCCAGAGCGCCCGTGGGACAGACCACGCGGCACTGGCCGCAGCTTACGCACTTGGTGGCGGAAAGGGGCTGGTTGAAGGCGGGGGACACTTCCGTGTCCGTGCCGCGGTGGGTGAAGCCAAGCACCCCCACGCCCTGCAGCTCCGAGCACACGCGCACGCAGTTGCCGCAGAGAATGCACTTGTTGGGATCGCGCACGATGGCAGAGGAGGAGAAGTCGATGGGACGGGTCTCCTTGTGGTTTTCAAAGCGGACGTTATAGATGCCCATCTTGTGGGCCAGCTCCTGCAGCACGCAGGCGCTGGAGCGGATGCAGGTGGTGCAGTCGCGGCTGTGGGCGGCGAGCAGCAGCTCCACAATCAGCTGGCGGTGCTTGCGCAGACGCTCCGTGTGGGTATAAATGACCATGCCGTCCCGGGGCTCCTCGGAGCAGGATGCGAAAGTGCGGCCCTTGTCATCCTCAACGGTGCAGAGCCGGCAGGCGCCGAAAATGGAAAGCTCCGGATGATAGCACAGGGTGGGCATTTCGATGTTTGCCTTGCGGATGATGGTCAGAAGATTCTTCTCGTTTGTAAATTCGACTTTTTTGCCGTTAATTGTAATCATTCCCATGATATTCCCTCCTTATGCCTCGATATAGATGGCGCCAAAGGCACAGTTGTCCTTGCAGGCCCCGCACTTGATGCACTTGGTGGAATCGATGGTGTAGGGACTCTTGACATGGCCGGAGATGGCACTCACGGGGCAGTTGCGGGCGCACTTGGAGCAGCCCTTGCAGAGATCGGGATTGATGACATAGCGGCGCAGGGCGGTGCAGACCTTGGCGGAGCATTTTTTGTCCACGATGTGCTCTATGTATTCATGGCGGAAGGTTTTGAGCGTGGAGATGACGGGCAGTGGCGCGGATTTGCCGAGACCGCACAGAGCCATGGTGCGGATCATGGTAGCCAGTTCTTCCAGCGTGTCCAGATCCTCCAGCTTGCCCTCGCCGTTTACGATCCGCTCCAGGATCTCCAGCATGCGCTTGGTGCCTTCCCGGCAGGGGACGCACTTGCCGCAGCTCTCCCGCTGGGTGAAGCTCATGAAGAAGCGGGCGACTTCCACCATGCAGGTGTGCTCGTCCATAACCACCATGCCGCCGGAGCCGACGATGGCATTGAATTTCTTCACGGAGTCGAAGTCCAGAGGTTCGTCCAGATGCTCTTCCGTGAGGCAGCCTCCGGAGGGACCGCCGATCTGAACGGCTTTGAACTGGGCGCCGGACTTTAGGCCGCCGCCGATGTCAAAGATGATCTGGCGGAGGGTGGAGCCCATGGGAACCTCGATCAGGCCGGTGTTTTCAATGGCGCCGGTAAGAGAGAAAGTCTTGGTGCCGGGGCTTCCCGCTGTGCCGATGGAGCGATACCAGTCCGCCCCCTGAAGAATGATCTTGGGGACATTTGCATAGGTTTCCACGTTGTTGAGAACCGTGGGCTTTTCCCACAGGCCTTTTTCAACCGTGCGGGGAGGTTTCGTGCGGGGCATGCCGCGGTTGCCTTCGATGGAGGCGGTGAGAGCGGAGCCCTCGCCGCAGACGAAAGCGCCGGCGCCCCGGTTGATGTGCAGATGGAAGGAGAAGTCCGTTCCCAAAATGCTGTCGCCCAGAAGGCCGCGGGCCTCCATCTGGCGAATGGCATTCTGAAGCCGGGAAACGCTCATGGGATATTCGGCACGGACATAGATATAGCCCTCGGAGGAGCCGACAGCATAAGCGGCGATCATCATGCCCTCGATGAGCTTGAAGGGGTCGCCCTCCATAACGGAGCCGTCCATAAAAGCGCCGGGGTCGCCCTCGTCGCCGTTGCAGACAACATAGCGGGTCTTTTCCGGTTGACGGGCCACCTGCTTCCATTTCCGGCCGCAGGGGAAGCCGCCGCCGCCGCGGCCGCGAAGACCGGAGCGGTCCACTTCGTCGATGACCTCATCCCGGGTCATCTGGAACATGGCTTTTTCCAGCGCCTGGAAGCCGCCGGCCACCAGATATTCGTCCAGAGACTCGGCATCAAACTTTCCGCAGTTCTCCAGCACGATGCGGGTCTGCTTGGCGATGAAGGGGATGTCCTCGGGCTGGACAAAGTGCTGGCTGTTCTTGGTATAGAGCAGGCGGTCGATGATCTCGTTGCCTATAACGCTCTGCTCAAAAATATCCCGGCAGTCCTCGGGCTGGACTTTTACATACTGGATGACCCGATCGCCCTTCTGGATGCGAACCAGCGGGCCAAGTTCGCAAAAACCCTGGCAGCCGGTCTTTTTTACGCCGACGCGGTCTTCGTGATGATCCTCGTCGTATTTGCTGTGGGGCGCGAACTCCAGCGTGACGCCGGGCTCGTCCTTCACAAGGTCTTCAAAAATGGTGTGGATCCTGTCGGAGCCGGTGGCGATGCAGCCGGTGCCGGAGCAGACAAGGATGCGGCATTTATCGATCTGTATCTCTTCCTGCGCGGAAACGCGCAGAGCGGACAGTTCTTCTCTTGTCATGGCCTTAACCTCTTTCTCTCAGTTCTTCGATCAGGGCCAGGGCCTTCTCGGGCGTCATGGACGGATGGACCGTCTCGTTGACCATAAGGGTAGGCGCGAGACCGCAGGCACCCAGACAGGAAACAGTTTCCACCGTGAACATCATGTCGTCGGTGGTGTGCTTTTTCTTGCTGAGACCAAGCTCCTGCCAGAGCGCTTCCAGAACCGGGGTGGAACGCCGGACATGGCAGGCGGTGCCGTCGCAGACCTTGATGACATATTTTCCCTTGGGTTCAAAGGAAAAGTTTTCATAAAACGTGGCCACGGAGTAGGCCTTCGTCTCTGTAATACCGATTTTTTCGGCCACATAGCTCAAAAGCTCGCCGGGCAGATAGCGATATTCTGCCTGAATATCCTGCATGATGGGGATCAGGGAACGGGCGTCCTGAACATAACGGGCGATGATCTCGTCCGTTTTGCGGTAATAGGACTCGTCCAGCATGGGTGTTTCCTCCTTGTTTGTGTACGTTCTTGTATGGTTTTGCTGAAGAAGCAAAAAGCCAACTCTCCCTCACTATACATTATAATCGTTTTTTTTGAATTGTCACGGCTTATTTGACAAAAATAGAGCGAGAATGGGAGATATGAAGATTTTTTTAGGGGAATGTTTGGCAATATGGACAAATGAAGAGCGGGACGGGTCTTTTCCCTTGACGAAGAGAGTTTGGGAGGGGTATCTTAAAAGAAAGAATTCTGCAAGGGATGGTAAGTGCCATGAGCATAAAATATATTTTGTTCGATCTGGACGGAACGTTGCTCCCTTTGGATCAGGACGTCTTTATGAAGCTCTATTTCGGCGGCCTGGCGAAAAAGCTGGCCCCCCTGGGCTATGAATCCGGGAGGCTGATCGACGGCATCTGGGCCGGCACGGCGGCCATGGTGAAAAACGACGGAAGCTGCTCCAACGAGGAGGCGTTCTGGCGCGTGTTTGAAACGCTGCTGGGAGACCATGTGCGGCAGGATGAACCGGTGTTTGACGATTTTTATCACAACGAGTTTCAACAGGTGAAGGCTGCCTGCGGGTTCGCACCCCAGGTAGCGGAGATCGTCCGCGGCCTGAAAGAGCGGGGCTTCAAAGTGGTCCTTGCCACCAATCCCATTTTTCCCGCTGTGGCCACGCAGAGCCGCATTCGCTGGGCGGGGCTGGAGCCGGAGGATTTTGAGCTCTATACCACATACGAAAATTCCTGCCACTGCAAGCCGAATCCGGACTATTACCGGGATGTGCTGGCGGCGATCGGCGCCCGGCCGGAGGAATGCGTCATGGTGGGAAACGATGTGCAGGAGGATATGATCGCCGAGACCATGGGCATGAAGGTATTCCTTCTTACCGACTGCCTTCTGGACCGGGCGGAAACCGACCTCTCTCAATATCCCCATGGAAGCTTTGGGGAGCTTGCCGCATTTTTGGAAACTATTCAATAAAGAGAAAGGGCGCCCGAAGGCGTCCTTTTTTCAGTTGTTTTTGCGGCTTTCATAGTCCTTCTGGATGGGGGCAGACCAGTTGTCGGACAGGGGCTTCTTTGCCCGAACCTGGCAGACGGCCTTGGCCACAGTGTCATAGAGAACATGGGTGCCCTGTCCGTCGGCGTGATAGTTTACGGCTCTGTCCGCGGCGATGCCGAAGTGGGACGCGGTGGTCACGGCGTCGATGTTGGCGCCCAGGAAGAGAAACTCCCAGCCGTATTTTTCCTTCTCGTGCCCGATCATCCGGCGGATGTCCTCGGCGGAGAAACGCCTGCTGGCGTTTTCCATTCCGTCGGTGGTGATGACGAAGAGCGTTCGGGCGGGGACATCCTCCGGCCGGGCGTATTTGTGGATGCGGGCGATGTGACGGATGGTATAACCGATGGCGTCCAGCAAGGCGGTGCTGCCCCGGACGGTGTAATCCTCTTCCGTCATGGGCGGGACCGCGGCCAGGTCGATCCGGTCGTGAAGCGTTTCGGCGATGTGGTCAAAGAGGACGGTGGTAACATGACATTTGCCCTCCTGGGCCTTCTGTTTTTCCACCATGGCGTTGAAGCCGCCGATGGTGTCGCCCTCCAGTCCGCGCATGGAGCCGCTGCGGTCCAGAATGAATACCAGCTCGGTGATGTTGTTTCGTTCGTTCATGGGAAAACCTCCTGTACTGTGTTTTATGGTCACAGTATAGGAGGTTTTTGCATCTTTTTGGTCGCCTGCCGGGCGACAAATCATGCGCCCAGCAGGGGCAGATCCAGAACAAAGAGCGCTTCGTTGATCCGGAAGATGTTGTATTCGCCCCGCTCCAGGAAAAACTGCACCGCGATGTCGAAGCGGCTCGCGTCGGAAAGCGCAAAGCCGGCCTTTGCCAGAAAGACGTTCGTCTCCGGCAGAGACAGCTCCAGCGCGATGGCAAAGGCCAGAACGGTCTCCTTCTTCGGTTTATAATGAATGTCGTTTCGGATCTTGGAAAAATGCTTTCGGTCGATGTTTGCTTTTTTATAGCATTGCGCGTCGGTCATGCCGGACTCATCGATCTTCCGGAGAAGCATCTGGGAAAAGCTCTCATCCAGATCCTCCAGTATTTCTTTCAGACTGTCCAGATCGGAGGACGCCGTTTTTGCTTTCGGGGCCCCGGGAGCGTTGGAAGCCGCTTCGGGCATGGGGGGCATTTTTTGGGCAGTGGGCTGGGCCGCCATGGCTTCGCCGATGTTCCGGGACAATATCTGCGAGGAGCGGCTGAAGCGGTGACGATCCACATAGCGGTCATCGATAAGTGCCCGGATGTGGGAGAACATTCGCTGGCTGATCTCATAGGCCACGCTTCCGTAGACCACAAGATAAACGGTCATATCATGGGCCAGCGTGAAGCGGCCCAGAATATCCACCGCCAGCCGGAAGGCCTGGGCTTTGGGATATCCGAAGGTGCCGGCGGAAATGAGAGGGAAGGCGACGGACTGACATCCGTGCTCCAGCGCCAGCCGGAGGCTGTTTTCATAGCAGGCGGAGAGAAGAGCCTCTTCTCCGTGGCTACCGCCCTGCCAGATGGGCCCCACGGTGTGGATGACGTATTTGGCGGGCAGGTTGTAGGCCCCGGTGATTTTGGCTTCGCCGGTGGCGCAGCCGCCAAGGGTTCGGCATTCCGCCAGAAGCCCGGCGCCTGCAGCCGCGTGAATGGCGCCGTCCACTCCGCCGCCACCCAGAAGAGAGTGCTTGGCGGCGTTTACGATGGCGTCGCAGGAAATTTTTGTAATGTCGGCACGAAGGATCTGAAGGGGCATGGCGGTACCTCCTGTTTTTTGCTTGCATACAGTATAATCCTGCCTTGCGGCTTTGGCAACTGTTCGCTATAATGAGAAAAACGGAACAATCAACGGAAAGTGGTGGAGAATATGGATCGGAATGAAAGCCGTCTCCGGGCGAAGCTGCCGGGAGAGGACACGGGCATTACCATAAAAAAGACTATGTGCGACATCTGTTCGCCGGGCCTGCAGTGCGGCGTGGACGCCTATGTGAAGGACGGCGTTATTCTGAAACTGGAGGGCACGGAAGGGTTTCCCGTATCCGAGGGACGGCTGTGCACCCGCGGCGCCGCCGGGCGGCAGTATGTCTATCGGGAGGATCGCATAAAGACGCCCATGAAGCGGACGGGGCCCCGGGGCAGCGGCGAATTTGAACCCATCACCTGGGATGAAGCGCTGGATATCTGTGCCGGCGAGCTGAAAAGGCTTCGAAAGACCGACCCGGACAGCGTGGCCTGGATCACAGGCTACGCCAAGTGGTACCGGCCCTATCTCCATCGCCTGGCCCACTCCTTCGGAACGGAGAATTATCTCACCGAGTCCAGTGTCTGTCACCGGGCGGAGTCCATGAGCTATAAGGCCACGTTCGGAAAGCTTCTGCGGGCCGGTCCGGCCAGGGCCAACACGGTCATAGCCTGGGGACTGAACAGTCCGGTGAATGCCTATCCTCAGGGAAATGCCCTGATGGATCTGAAGGCCCGGGGCGGCACCATTGTGGTGGTGGATCCCAGAAGGACCCAGTCCTCGGAGAAGCTGGCGGATCTTCATCTCCGGCCCAAGACCGGCACGGACGCCGCGCTGGCCCACGCTGTGGCCCGGTGCATCCTGGAAAACGGCTGGGAGGACAAGGCATTTCTGGAGCGCTATGTCCACGGCTTTGAGGAATACAGAAACTACATCTGGGACTTTACGCCGGAACGGGCGGAGATGCTCACCGGCGTGTCCGCGGACAGCATCCGCCGCACGGCGGAGCTTCTGGCCGGGGACCCGACCGGCGTGGTCATTCCCTCCAACGCGCTCACCCATCGGACAAACGGTTTCAACACCCATCGGGCCGTGATCGCGCTGATGGTGCTGCTGGGACGTATCGGACGGACGCCCGGTTATGTCCCGGACAACGACAGCTATTGCCATTCCGACGGCGGCTTTATGTCCCTGGAGAAGGAATTTGTGGAGGAGACCCGCCCTCTGAATGCCAAGACTCCGGTGGGCTGCGGGCGTTTCCCCCTGTGGAACGAGCTGGAGGATGAGGGGCAGGCCATGGATCTGGTGCATCAGACGGAGGATGGCAAGCCCTATCCCATCCGGGCCTGGGCCTGCTTCGGGGTCAATGACCGGATGTATCCCGAGTCGCCCCGGTTCCTCCGGGCCATGGATTCTCTGGAATTCAGCTTTGCCGCGGATATTTTCTGGACGGATGTTTGCCGCCATGCGGACATCGTGCTCCCGGTGTGCACGTCCTATGAGCGGGGCGAGGTGAAATGCTATGCCGGAAGGTTTGTGAACTTTACCCGCCCGGCCATTGAGCCGCTTTATGAAAGCCGTTCGGACACGGACATCATCTGCGAGCTGGCCCGGCGGCTGGAGCTGGGGGATGATCGGCTGGCGGCGGGCTATGACGCCTGCGTGGAGTATATATTCTCCCCCGCCGGTATCACGGACTGGGAGGCTGTGAAGGATTCGCCCCTGCCGGTGCCTGTTCCCAACGCAAAGCCCTATGTGCCCGGGAGCTATCTGGAGAAGATCGAGACGCCCACGGGGAAAATCGAACTTTACAGCGAGAGAGCGGCAAAATATCCCGGGCTTTCGCCGCTGCCGGTGTATATCCCCCCGGAGGAGGATGAGAACCGGCCGTTTACGCTTCTGTCCGGGCCGAGACTGCCCCACACGCTTCACTCCCGGCTTCACGATGTGCCCTGGCTGCGGGCCCTTGGGCCGGACCCGGCGGCGGAGATCAATCCCGCCGATGCCGGGCGGCTTGGGATCGCGCCGGGGGAGGACATGGTCATCCGGACGGCTGTGGGGGCCATCACGGTGAAGGCGCATGTGTCCCAGATTGCCCGGGAGGGAGAGATCGTCATGGTTCACGGTTACCGGGAGGCCAACGTGAACGCGCTCATCCCGCTGGATTACCTGGATCCCTATACGGGATTTCCGGGGTATAAGCAGGTGCCCTGCGCGGTTTGCCGGGTGGAAAAGGAGGCGGAGACATGAGATACAGGATCGTTCTCCATGAGGAGCGCTGCATTGCCTGCGGCGCCTGCTCCGTGGCCTGCATGGATCAGCATGACCGGGATCCCCGCCGGGGGGATAAGCCCTTCCGTCGCAGTGTGGTGGAGGAGCATGACGGGGTCATCACCTATCGCTCCGTCGGCTGTGATCACTGCGATCATGCGGCCTGCTATTATGCCTGTCCCCAGGAGTGCATCGAGCGGGACCGGGAGACGGGATTTGTCTATATTGACCAGACCTATTGCCTGGGCTGCGGCCGGTGCCGCCGGGTATGTCCGGTGCAGGCGCCGGTGGTGGACCGGGACGGCAAGGCCAACAAGTGCGATGGCTGTCGGGACCGCGTGAAGGCAGGGCTTTTGCCCGCCTGCGTGAAGGTCTGTCCCATGAAGGCGCTGGAATTGGTAAAAACCGAGGAATAAAAAATGTACCGCATCCCATTGTGGGGATGCGGTGCATTTTTATAGGGTTTATTCCTTCTCTTCCTCCAGAAGACGGAGACCGGCCACGGCAGTCACCGGCAGAGAGAAGCTGATGGCGCCGGCCGGAGTGCCGGGGCCGCAGGCTGTCAGAATAGACTGCATGATGGCGGCTTTTTCGCCGCTTTTTGCGACGATGATGATCATTTCCTTCTCTTCGGCCAGGGAAACGCCGAAGAATTTCTCCGCTTTGTGGGCGCCGGTGCCCTTGGCATGGAGAACGGTGCCGCCGCCGGCGCCGGCCTCGCGGGCGGCGTCCATGATCGGCTCGGAATGGCCGTCATTTGCGATGACGATGATCAGCTCATGGGCCGGATCCAGTTCCGGCAGAGATTTATCCGGAGTTTTGTTGTCGGTCAGATAGGCCAAGGTTTTTCCTCCTCCCACGCTTTTCAGGGGTACGGCAACCATGATGCCGTTGCCGGGGATATCCAGATACAGCCGGTGCCGGGCGGTATGGATGAGATTCTTTGTGGCGGCGCCGTCGGCTACGGTGCAGGCCAATACTTTTTCGGTGTCTGCCAGACCATAGAGATCCAGCATTTTCTGTGTGGCGGTGCCGCGGCCCAGCATGCCGAGGGTCAGCGGCAGACCCTGCTCCTCATAGATGGAGGCGATGCCCGCCGCATGGCGGCGATCCACGATCGATATGACAAAATTCAGCACCATATCAGGCCACCTCCCACAGTTCGATGATGGAAAGGTCGTCGTATTCCATCGGTTTCGGCTCTTCTTCCGGCAGCTTCCGGGAGCGGATCACATAGATAAGGCCCATGATCTGCACCGTGATGAGGGGCATCATAGCCACCAGGGCCACAAGGCCGAAAGCATCCGTGAGCACATTGCCGCCCAGCGCCGCGCTGGCGCCGGTGGCCAGGGGCAGAAGGAATGTGGCCGTCATGGGACCGGAGGCCACACCGCCGGAGTCGAAGGCGATGGCGGTGAACATCGGGGGCACGAAGAAGCTCAGAATGAGCGCGATCCCGTAGCCGGGTACAAGGAAATACAGAATGGGGATGCCGGTGAGGACCCGCAGCATGGCGAGACCGACGGCCAGCGCAATGGCGATGGAGAGACTGAGACCCACGGCGCGTGCGCTCACGGCGCCGGAGGAGACCTCCTCCACCTGCTTGTTCAGCACATGGACGGCGGGCTCCGCTTTGATGATGAACCAGCCCATCAGTATTCCCAGGGGGATAAGAAGCCATCTGGTCCAGCTGGAGGCAAGCTGCGCGCCCAGGTCGCTTCCCAGGGGGGAGAAGCCTACGTTCACACCCATCAGGAAGAGCACAAGGCCGATGTAGGTATACATGAGGCCGATGGCGATGCGCAGAAGAGAGCGCTTATCCAGCTTCAGGGCAACGGCCTGGAACAGGAAAAAGAACAGGGCGATGGGAGCCAACGCCATAAACGTCTCCCAAAGATAGTGGGGCAGGGCGGACAGATATCCGCGGCCCATGGCCACGGTGGAGCTATAGCTCTCCGTGACGGCGCCGACAACGGTGCCGGCTTCACCGGGATAGAAAAAGCCCAGAAGAAGGACGGCCAAAATCGGCCCGATGGAGCAGAGGGCCACAAGACCGAAGCTGTCGGCTGTGGCGTCCCGGTCCGAACGAATGGCGGAAACACCCACGCCCAGAGCCATGATAAAGGGGACGGTCATGGGGCCGGTGGTCACACCGCCGGAGTCGAAGGCCACGCTGAGATAATTGGGATCGGACAGAAAGGCCAGCACGAACACCACCACATAGAAGAACAGCAGCAGCCACCGCAGCGGAATGCCCAGCAGAATGCGCAGGAAGGAGACCATAAGGAAGAAGCCCACGCCCACGGCCACGGTGATGACAAGAACGCCGGTATTGATGTGGGGGACGTTTGCGGCCAGAACCTGAAGGTCCGGCTCCGAGATGGTAATGGCCACGCCCAGCACAAAAGCCAGCAGCAGGATGAGGAAAAGATTTTTGGTTTTGGTCAGCCTTGCGCCCATGAGCTTGCCCATGGGGGCCATGGCGGTATCCGCACCCAGCTGGAAAAAAGCCATGCCCACGATCAGAAGGATGGCGCCCACAAAAAAGGACAGCATCCGGTCACTGCTTACCGGAACGGCCAAAAAGCACATCACGGCCACGATCACAAGGATCGGCAGCACGGATGCGATGGATTCATTCAGTTTTTCTTTGAGTATACTTTTGTCCCGCATGAGAACCTCCTGATATTACGGTCACTTGATATCTTACCATAAAAATCGCGGTGAGGCAAACCGCGGGGATGGATAAATTGTGAACAAACTGGAAATTACGCCTCTTCCACGGGGGTGAAGCGGCGGAATGTCCGGCCGTCCCGGGTGACGGTCTCGTTCCACATATGGGCGGGGCGGACCCAGAGACCGCCCTCGCTGTACAGCGCGCGATAGACCACCATGGGCTCCAGCGTTTCGGAATGTCTCGCGATGCCGACGACCTCGTATTCGTTTCCCTTGAAATGGCGATAGCGCCCGGGTTTTATCTCGTCCATGGAAAGAACTCCTTTCAAGAAAAACCCCGTCCGGCGGGCCGGACGGGGTTCGTTATGCTGTGATACAGCGATTTTTCAGCTCAGCTGAGAAATCAAGCCTTCTTGGTCTTGGACTGCTTGGAGAAGGTGGTGAAGCCCTGGATGACCAGGATGACAGCCAGAACGACCATGGCAGCGGCGAAGACCAGCTGGAACCAGTCGCCCCAAGCGGCAGCGCCGCCGGCGATCATGACGACCTTGTTCTTGCAGGTGATGACCAGGCTGGTCAGGGTGGCGGCCAGCATGAAGATCATGGGGATGAAGAACATCTTGTTGTT
>CAZQFN010000039.1:0-12288 GCA_964592685.1 uncultured Oscillospiraceae bacterium
GGGAGCGGATCTCCACCGGGGAGCTGGCCGCGCTGGAGTGCGGGGAGACCGATCACGTTGTGATCGCGAGCTGGATGACCGCGGACGAATATATGGCCTTCATTCAGGAGCAGGCGGACGCCATTGAGCTGTCTCTGGAGCAGAATGCTCTGACCCAGGCCGACATGAACATGAAATCCGGAGAGCTGCTGACGCTGTGGGACGGCGCCATGAACGCGCTGCTGGATGCGGCGATGAGCAGTCTGTCCGAAGCCGAGGCGGAGGAGCTGACTGCGGAGCAGAACGACTGGGCTGCCGCGATGCAGGCCGAGGTCGAGGCCGCCGGCCGCGACTACGAGGGCGGCTCCATGTACGCTCTGGTCGTGAACGGCGAGGCCGCGGGACAGACGGAAGATCGCGCTTACGAGCTTTTCGGGCTGCTGAACTGATCCCACCCTTCCCCCGCACACAAAGAGCTTCCACCTCCGTGGAGGCTCTTTTCTTTTTCCTCATGCCTCTTTGTCTTCAAATCAGCCCCCCCTGCAATCATGAAGCGATTGCAGGGGGGGCTTTCTCTATTCAGCGCAAATTTGCTTACAGCACCGTGATGCGGCCCTCTACTTCGGAATACAGCGCCGAGAGTTCACCATTCAAGGTTTCCGTGAGATAATTGATCAGCACCTCATAGTCCAGCATAGCCTCATCGATGAGCAGTTCATTGTCCATGAACATGTTCTGCCCGTTGCCGCCCTCTTTGATGATATAGTTATGGCAGGCCAGCGTGTAGGTCGCAGACGGGTCAATAGGCTCATACTCTCCGGTCTCACCATTCAGAACCTCCACGTTCTTCACACGGCGTTCACCGGCAACTTCCACAAAAAACTCATTCTCATCCATGACCACCGTGCTCTCCACCGCCGTATCGATGGTATAGCGCATACCGGACACACTCAGGAAACCGCCGTCCTCGCCCAGAGCAAGCCCGTCCGCAACGTATTCAGACTGGGTAAACCGACTGGCTACCTCCAGGGCATCCAGGATCTCCTGGCCCGTGGCCTCCACCATGCAAAGGGTATTTCCGTAGGGATGAATGGCAATGATGTCCGCATAGGTAATATCTCCGGCGGGGAGATCGGCACGGACACCGCCACCGTTCACAATGGCTACATCCGCCCCGGTGACATCCCGGTAGGCGTCGGCACACAAATTACCGATGGTGGTCTCCCGATTGCGCACAAGGCGGATACCGGCATTGTCATAGCAGGACAGGGCCACATCGCTGCTGGCCACCACGCGGTTGACCCGCTCCTCATAAAGAGCCTTCACGCTCTGGACAAAGGCATCTACGGTTTCGTCCTTTTCCTCATAGTCACTTATCAGACCGCCATAAATGCCTCCCGCAGGGGTTATGACAAGGCGGCCGATGTTATTCAGCTTCGTGCCGGTGGAGACAAGGATCACGTCCTCCCCCGCTTCGTTGGCCACCACACGGCTGGGAATGACGCTGTGGGCATGACCGTCCAGCACCGCGTCGATGCCCGTAGTGTTTTCAATGACCTCAACCGAGGTATAGGGACTGGTCTCCTCCACATCTCCCAGATGGGCCAGCAGGATCACATAGTCCGCCCCCTGGGCCAGGCACTCGTCCGCATAGGTTTGAACCAGCGTGTAGAGTTTTTCCCCTGCGTCCCCGCTGTAAAAGTCATAGACAAAGTTTCCGTCCTCGTCCATGAAATTTGTCGGCGAAGAGCTGGTGGTGCTGAAAGGCGTGGTAACGCCGATGAACGCCACAGTGGTGTCCCCATAGGTCTCCAGAGCATAGGGCGTCAGCGCCTGCAAAGCGCTCTCCCCGTCCCCGGTATACTCAATATTTGCTCCCAGATACTGGGCTTCCGCCTTCTCCATCAGGGAGCCGAGCTGCTCCATGCCATAGTCGAACTCATGGTTGCCCAGGATGGCATAGTCGTAATCCATCTCGTTCATGATGTCCACGATATACGAGCCCTGGCTCACCGTGCCGATCACCTCGCCCTGGATGGCGTCGCCGCAGTCGATCAGCGTCACATAGGGCGTTTGCTCCCGGCAGTCCGCCACATAGGACGCCAGCCCGGCATAGCCAATGTCGGTCTCAATGCCGCAGTGGACGTCATTCGTGAAAATAAGAATGATGTCCTCCGTTGTTTCGGCCGCCGTCGATTCTGCGGTCGCCTCAGCCGCCGCGCCGCAGCCGCAGAGAAGAGAGAGGGCCATTGCAAGAGCCAGCACACCGGCAAATACTTTCTTCATTGATGTTTCCTCCTGTTACTCCGGGTTTTGTTCAGTGTACCACAAAACGTCAATTGCCACAATATAAAACAGCCCACCTGACAGTCTCAATCCGTCAGGCGGGCCAACATGATTCATTATTTTCTGCGCTTTCTTCTGCCGGAAACCAGAACCACCACAAGGGCCGCCGCACGCCAACCAGAAGCATCACCAGGATCACCACCACCGCTACGATGGCCGTGGTAATGATATTCCAAATTTTTTTGATCGTTTTATTCATGGTTCATTATTATAAGACCATTTTGCACAGAATTGCAAGCCGTATGAAAAAAATTCCGGGAACAAGTCCCGGAATTTTTTAAATGGACTCAATTGTTTTCATAGGCATGGAGAATGGAGTTGACGCAGGCCTCCATGCCCAGGCGGTCACTGTTCAGGACCATGTGATAGGAATCGGGATCATGCCAGTCCAGACCGGTATAGTGCTTATAATACTTCTGGCGGGCCCTGTCCGTCCGCCGCAGGACGCGGGCAGCCTGTTTCTCCTCCAGACCGAGAGACTCCATCGTGCTCTTCAGACGGGCGGAACGGCCGGCGCGGATGAATACATCCAGCACATCCTCCCTCTCCCGAAGGACAAAGTTCGCGCAACGGCCCACGATGACGCAGGGCACTTCCTCCGCCGCCAGCTCGCGGATGATAGCGAACTGGGCACGGGCCACCTGCTCGTTGGTCGTATGGGGGTGTTCCCCGGAGCCGTAATAGTGGTGGGCCTGAGCCTGGGAATATTCAAACCGGGAGGCCAGCTGCTCATCCCTGGCTTCAATATGGTCCACCGCAAAGCCGCATTTCTGGGCCGCTTCATCGATGAGAAACTTGTCCACATACGGGATGTGCAGCCGGGCGGCTACTTCCTGGGCGATCTCACTGCCGAGAGATTCAAACTCGCGGCTGATGGTGATGATTTTATAAGCCATGGGGCGCCTCCTTTATTGTTAATTAATTGCTTAATCTCAGTATATCAATATTCCTCTATACCGTCAATAGTCTCTATGCCCCGCGGCAGAAAAAACGGCAGCGTCGCCCGAAGGAAATCACAGGTCAGCCCTATAAAACATTTCAATCAGACAAAAGCTAATTTGAATCACTCTTTTGCTCCTTTTTCTTGACTTTGCCGACAGAAAACAGGATAATGAGCAAAGAGGTGAACTCCATGGATGTTACTCAGCTGAAATATTTTATCGCTCTGGCCCAGACGCTGAACTTTTCCGAAGCGGCACGGCGGTGCGGCATCACCCAGCCCTCCATGAGCCACAGCATCGCGGAACTGGAAAAACAGCTTGGCGCGCCGCTGTTTGTCCGGTCCAAAAAGGGCGTTTCCATTACCGATGCGGGCCGGGAGCTTTTGCCCAGCGCGCTGGAGATGGTGGACATCGCAGAAAAGACCGCCTTCCGCATCCGGCAGATGGAGCATGGCAAGACCGGCAGCGTGACCATATCCGCTTTGACGACCTCCAGCGCGGTGCTTTCAAAATGTCTGGAAGCCTTTTCCCGGCGCTATCCCGACATTCTGACGGACATCACATTCACCTCGGGCCGCAGCGAAGTGCTGGCCATGAACGAGACAAAATACGATTTCCACTTTGCCGTTCAGGAAATGGTGCCGGCCGGCGAGTCCTTCGACAGTCTGGTGTCCCATGTGGACCATCTGTGCGTGGCCTTCCCTGCCGACCATCCACTGGCCAACGAGCCGCTGGATTTCTCCCGGCTGGCCGGCGAGCGGTTTATCGCCGTCTCGGAATCCGACGGTCCCGCTCTGTATAACGAGATCCGCCGCGTTTGTGACGCGCGCAATTTTTCCCCAAATGTGGTCTGCCAATACGACCGGGCCGAAGCCGTCCTTCTCTCCGTGGGCGCAGGCACCGGCATCGCCATCGTGCCCGAAGCTTTGGGAAGCGTCTTCTATTCCAAAAACGTAAAACTCACCCGCATCCCCGGCACGGATGCCATACGAACCTATGTTGTGGCCTGGCACCGGAATGTGGTGAATCCCGCCGCCAGGCTTTTTCTGGAGGTCATCCGGGAACTGTTTGAATGATCCCGCAAAAGAACACATCACCCGACACAGCCGAAAAAGCCGTGTCGGGTGATGTTTATTTATATTATTTCGATTTAAGGATGCTGAGCGGATGCGTGCCGCGGACATCGCACCAGCGGCGAATCACATCCAGGATCGCCTCCACGCTCTCTTCGGTGCCCAGCATGCCGCTGTCCACGCCCAGGTGATAATACTCCTGCTTGCCATAGACCCGGCCGGTGAAGTGCTTGTAATGCTGGGCGCGGGACCGGTCGGTATTTTCCATCTGGCGCCGGGCCTCGCCGCGCTCCAGACCGAACTGCACCATGGTGCGCTCAATGCGGGCCTCCGGATGGGCATGGATGAAAATCCGGAAGCAATTGGGATCGTCATACAGAACATAGTCTGCACACCGACCCATGATGACACAGCTTTCATCCCCCGCTGCAATCTGGCGGATCACGCTTGTCTGAGCCACAAAAAGCTGCTCCTCCGGAGACAATGCGCCGTTTGTCATGGCATAGGCGGCATTTTTGAAATCATAGACGATCTCCCGCTCCATATGTCGCTCCAGCTCCTCCACTTTTGCCAGCGGAATGCCGCTCTGGGCCGCCGCCAGTACGTTGAGCTGCTTGTCATAGAAGGTGACGCCCAGACGCTCCGCCAGACGCTTGCCGATCTCATACCCGCCGGAGCCGAATTCGCGCCCGATGGCAATGATGATCTTCGGCTTTCCCGCGGCGTCTGTCCGATAGCCCTCCATAGAGGCCTTGAGCGCGCGGTCGACCTTGTTCTCTCGCTCCACAAACCGCAGCAGCGCCACCTGGCATACCTTCTGCATCTGCTTCATGACAAAACCGACCAGCAGCGCGCAGATGACCGTACCCTCCCGGACGCCCACAAGACGGCGGAAACAGAGCAGCGACACAAGAGCCGACAGCACCACAAGAGTGCAGTCAAACACCGTCTTGCTGGAGCCAACGGAGAGCCCGGTCTTCTTCGAGATGGCAAGACTCATCCCTTCCCCCGGCGTTGGCAGGATATTGGGAGAGAGATACAGCATCACACCGGCTGCCACCATGGGCACGCTGCAGAGCAGATACACCATCTGCATCGCATAATTCCCCGGTTCAGGCAGGGCCGAGAGCATGACCGTAGCCAGATTCACCATCCAGCCAAACAGGAACGAGGCCACAAGCTGCAGAAGCATGTGGGGCTTAAAATCCCGGCGCAGAATAACGAGCTCCGCCAGAATATACAGGCAGTAGACCGCAATGGTGCAGTTGCCCAGATTGATCCAGTCCGGGGCATTGCTCGCCAGCCCGATCTGATAGAGGACGTTTGCAAGGGAACCAACAGGACTGACACCCAGATCCGACCTTGCCGAAAAGACCACGCCAACAGCCATGCAATACAGACCGACAAGATAGATCAGCAGACGCTTTGCCCACAGAGCGATGAACTTTTTATCCACTTTCTTCATCCTTCACGATCCCTTCCATGAAAGCGAATCATTTAAATAGATATTATTAATTATATGATAGATTGCAACTATCTTTTTGTCAATGGTTTTGTGCGCACATCGCCGAAAACACGAAACAACGGACTCCTTATCGAAGTCCGTTGCTTTATACTTTATCCGAATCTGTTCCGCCCGGCGTGTTACACGTTCTTCTGCGCCGCGCGTTTGTCCTGGTATTTTTGGATCGCCATCATCAGGAAAACCGGGATCACAGATGTCACAGCGCCCATGATGAATGTGGGCGCCACATTCTCCACCGTAGCGTGCAGGAAGGTGTTGGAGACCCAGTTGAAGAATACCGAACTGAATCCAAGCGCCAGCATGGCCACGCCGTAGTTGACGCCGGAATGCTTCGGTCCGAACAGGTCTGTGCAGAGGGCAGCGTTCAGAGCGGAAGGTCCGCCATAGGCAAAGGCAATGATCGCAATGGTTGCAAAGTAACCATATCCCGTGATGAAGGTGGTCAGCACCGCGCCCACAAAGGTGAGGCCGCAAAGAATATACATCGTGTTGGTACGGCCAAGCTTATCACTGAGCGTAGACATGATGATCCGGCCCGCGGCGTTGGTAATGCCGGTGAAGGAAACACAGGCGATCGCCACGCCGGTGCTCAGACCGCGGGCAACGCCCAGATCCTTGATAAGAGGCACGCAGAGATTCCAGGTGCCGTTGATGAAGAAAATGGAGAAGAACAGACACCAGAAGACCGGCATCTTCATGGCCTGTCCCAGCGTGTAATTGTCCTGAACGGCCGCAGCCTTTGTCTCCAGATTCAGAGAACGGAGATACTCCTCATCCGGCAGCTTCACAAAGCAGGACGCGACAAGGCCAAGCACCGCAAACACACCGGCCAGGATCAGAAAAACGGGCTTGAAATTCACAACGCCGTTGACCATGAAGCTGTTCATGAGGAAGTTGGACACAGGCGTGAATACCACCGTTGACAGGCCGAAAGCGCCACAGGCAAGGCCGGACGCAAGGCCGCGGCGATGAGGCAGCCACTTCTGAATGCAGCTGATGCACGCACCATAAGCAAAGCCGGAACCCAGGCCGCCCATGACCGCATAGGTGACATAGATCAGACCAACGGTCTTCCCGGTGAGCAGACCGCTGAGACCCACGCCCAGAGAGAACAGGATCACACCGGCAAAGCAGGTGATCCGGGGCCCCTTTTTATCATTGAGAAAGCCGCCGATGAGATTGCCGAACACAAAGGCAAAGATCATATAGGACGACACCATGCCGGCCGATGAGGCGTTCCACTGAAACGCTTCCACGACGGGTGTTTTGAAAACACTCCAAAGATAAAGGATGCCTACGCACAGCTGAACGACAAGACTGCTGCAGATGGGAAGAATCGCCTTCCGGTTCATATTACTCTTTTCCATGATATCTCCTCCGCAAAGAGAAGACGGCGTCCTCAAGGACACCGTCTCCTGTCTGTTGTAATAACTCTTTATGGGTTTTACCCCATATGGGAGAGTTGCACATAGTAAAGCGCAATCAGGCCAAGGATAATCACAGTCGGAATTCGATCACAGATAAAACGGCCAACAGGAATCAGGCGGTTTTTAATCCGAGCGTTCATACCTTTTCCCTCCTATGCTTTACTAGTAAAAGTCTAGCAGAGGAAGGCTTATTTGTTAACTTCAAAAACCGATACCCACACCATCTCAAAAACAGAAAGAATGCGTTTTATAATACCGTCGCACATTCATTTTTCGCATGGACAAATAAAAACAGCTGCCCCCAACGGGGTGCAGCCAGATTTGGGTCATATTCAATTTTGAACTCATTCACTGCTCTTTGAAAATATTGAGATAATCCTCTATGCAGGGATTCATGTTCAGCTTATCCCAGACACAAAGAAGGCGCACGGGGAAAATCTCCTTCAGCGGAAGCACCCGCACCAGCGGGTTTGTAAAGCCGATATGGTTTTCCACCACAAGGGCAACGCCGCGCCGGGCCTCCACCTGCTCCAGCTGCTCTGTGGTGCTGGCCACCTCCCGGATGCGCGGAACAAAACCAACCGCACCGCAAAGCTGGCGGGTCCGCCCTGTAACAATGGGAGAGTATTCCTTGCTCGTGCAGATGAACACATCATTGGAAAAATCCCGGAGAGAGACACTTTCCTGTTCTGCCAGAGGATGAGCCCGCGAAACAACGATGCACTGCCGGTAACAGTTATTTTCCACCTGCATGAACCGGGGATTCTGGGTTAGTTCCGTTTCCAGCATGGCTGCAATATCGATGTTGTGATCCGTCAGCTGCTGGATAAGCTCTTTTGCGGAATGGTGAAACACAGACAGCCGGGTATTCGGATATCTTTTCTGAAAGGCGATCAGCGCTTTGGTCTCCCGCTCGGAGGGCAATTCCGTGGTAACAAATCCGATCCGCAGTTCTCCCTGCGGTTCCCGGTTCGCCTGGCGGGCTTTCCGGATGGCGTCCGCAAGAGAGAGCTGACTCTCTTTCATCCACTTGTATATGATCTCGCCGCCGGGTGTAAGACTCAGGACGTTGTTGCGGCGCACAAAAAGCAGCACTTCCAGTTCCGCCTCGAGAGCCGCGATGTTCCGGCTCAGAACGGGCTGCGATATATACAGTTTTTCAGCCGCCGCCGTAAAGCTGAGACATTCCGCGGCTGTCATAAAGGAATTTTGCTGAGCTGTGTTCATAGTTATCCTCTCTGTCTGTTGTATCGGATTGCCGGGAACCGGCAACAAAAAACGCTCCTCACAAAAAGGAGCGGATAACACAATATCACTGGTCTTTCCAATCAGCGCCTGGGTAATACCGTCTCCTTTACAAGAGGAAGGTCGAACCATTTCCAGTTCGACCCGCGGTCACATCCGCAACCAGGCCATTGCCCCATAGCATTCACCTTAGGAGCAATGGCTCGAAGACCTTTTTATTTTAGCATTCCAGGCAGGGGCAAGTCAACAACGCCGCCCATTCAATGTTATTGCGGACTCTGTATCAAAAAAAGCATGGTTATTTAATGCGCAATATTATAAACAAAACACCGATACACTTATATTGCCAGCAAAAACGCCTCCGTCTGACGGGCAAGCTCCGCCCTCTGTTCTTCCGAAAGATTGAGTTTCCCGGAGCGGAATGCCTCTCCATCCAGGGAGACACCTGTCCCTGTATCGGAAATCAGTTCCATGGACATAAACTCCAGAAGCGCACTCAGATTCTTCCGAACCCCGGAAGCCTCGCTTTTTCCGGCCACGCCGGAAATGGTGACTACCTTCCCTTTTGCGGCCGAGTTCCGCTGACGGTCCGCGGGGTCCAGCGGTCTGGACAGCCAGTCCAGCAAGTTCTTCAGCACACCGGGGATCTGGGCGTTGTATTCCGGAGAAAATATCCAGATGCCGTCCGCATCCCGCACCTCCCGGCGCACGCGCGCAACGCTCTCCGGCGCGGGAAATTCAATGTCCTGATTCATAAAGGGAACATCCGCATAATCAAGAAACCGGACCTCCGCCTTCCCGGCCAGCATGTCCGCCGCAGCATCCGCCAACTGGAAATTAAACGAATCCTTCCGCAGAGAACCCACGATCATCAGCACCTTTTTCATCCTTTTTCCTCCCCATCATACCGGATCATACACCCACATTATATCACGCGCACAGGCATCTTCGCAAGAAGCGCTCCTCCCGCTGCTCATGATGTCATATCCTTATATATGTACTCGGCTGTATTTTCCACAAGATTTCGCAGGATTCCCACAAACTCTTCCGGGGGAAGGCTATTTTTGTCCATAAGCCACCGCTCGACAGAGCAGATAATCCCATCGGTGAAAAAATCAATGCAGAGCGAATGGACAGGCTTTCCGCCAAATATTTCTGTAATCAGATCCCGCAGCAGCGGAAGCATAAATTCTCTCAAATGCTCCGAAAAGGAGTTCTGCCCATCAACCTGCAGGATCTTTCGATAAAAGCTCTTGTTATCATAGAAATAGCGGCACAGTTCCTCCAAAGCAACCCAATGTTCCTTCATACCCTGCGCCCGCAGGAGTGTGAACGCATCCGTATCGAATATCCAGTTCACAAGATCGTATTTATCCCGAAAGTGATAATAGAAGCTTTTGCGGTTCATATCGCATTTCCCGCAGATGTCCGCAACACTGATTTTTTTGAACGGAATTTCCTCCATCAGTTCCTTTAGAGCAGTAGCCAGTGCTTTTTTTGTTATGTTCGAGTCAGCCATGGGTCATCTCCGTCCCTTCAGAATGTGCACCGCCATATCCATTTAACCAAAGGAACCTCACGCTGGACTCTCCTCCCCGGAAGGGCGCATATCGATTATTTTACCTTTCTTGGGTAAAGCCCGGCAAAACAGCTCATCCAGAGGAGTTTCCAAAGCATCCGGGTATCGCCGCTCTCTACGGCCGGCAGATCCCCCAGATTCCGGAGTCCCCGCTCCGGATCTTTTTTATGTCCTTCAAGGCCTTTTTATCATAGTCTGCACCAGAATACGCGAGACATTATCACTCATGCCGCCTCCTAAAATAAGCATTTCTTCTGTTTAAGTATAAGAACCGACCGATGACTTACCCACGGACATTTCCGGCCAACTGTCCAAAAATGTAACACTTTTCTCCTTTGTCATTTTTTGCGACACACCGCCCGCGCTGTCCGTTTTTTTCTGGCTTCCCGGGTCATATAATGAATTCAAATTTCACAAAAAACAGAAAGGATGCAATGTAATGAACGCGACCGACAAGCTAAAAGCAGCCGCCGCCATGAAGGCATACGACTATGTGGACAAGAATCCCGAAAAGAACATACAAAAGCTCATTGACGAGCTGGACGGTCTTGACGAGGAAAAGACCCTTGGAAAACAGCTCCGCGGACTGAAAGGCATTTTTCAAGGAGAAAGCAACAACTGGAAAACGCTTCTGGACAGTCTATTCAATGACATTGATCCCTTTGTGCGCCGGAAACTCGTGGAGACCTTTGTTATCAACGGTTCCATGCTGGGCATAAAGGCCAAAAAGAAGAACGAGGAAAAATATGGCTGCAACATCCCCTGGGCCATCCTTATGGACCCCACCTCCGCCTGTAATCTCCGCTGCACCGGTTGCTGGGCCGCCGACTATGGCCGCAGTCTGAACATGAGCTATGAGACTCTGGACAACATCGTTACCCAGGGCAAGGAGCTCGGCACTTACTTCTATCTGTATTCCGGCGGCGAACCACTGGTCCGAAAGAAAGACATTATCCGCCTCTGCGAGGCTCACCCCGACTGCGCCTTCGTGGCCTTCACAAACGGCACTCTCATCGACGAAGACTTTGCCAGCGATATGCTCCGTGTCGGAAACTTCATCCCCGCCATCAGCGTGGAGGGCTTTGAAGCAGCCACGGACAGCCGCCGAGGCAAAGGCACCTTCAAGGCTGTTATGAACGCCATGAAGATCCTTCGGGAGAAGAAGCTCATCTTCGGCGCATCCTGCTGCTACACTTCCCAGAATGTGGACTCCATCAGTTCGGAGGAATACATCGATCTATTGGTGGAATCCGGCGCAAAATTCGCATGGTTCTTCCACTATATGCCTGTTGGCAACGATGCCGTCCCCGCCCTTCTCCCCTCCCCCGCACAGCGGGAAAAGATGTATCACGCCATCCGCGGCTTCCGCCAGACAAAACCCATCTTCACCATCGACTTCCAGAACGACGGCGAATTCGTGGGCGGCTGCATCGCCGGATCCCGCAGCTATATCCACATTAACGCCAACGGTGACATGGAGCCCTGCGCCTTCATCCACTACTCCGACTCGAACATCAAGGATAAGACGCTCCTGGAAGCCTATCAGTCTCCCCTCTTTATGGCCTATCGCGCACATCAGCCCTTTAACGAAAACCTGCTGATGCCCTGCCCCATGTTGGAAAACCCCGAGGCACTGCGGGATATGGTTCTGGAAACAGGCGCAAAATCCACCGATATGCAGTCTCCGGAGGATCCCCGTTCCCTGTGCGAAAAATGCCGTCCCTATGCAGAAACCTGGAAACCCACCGCGGACCGGCTTTGGACCGAAAGCGGCCACTGCTGCGGCTGTGAGTGCCACCCCGAGGCATAATTACACATACAACAATATATACTCTCTCAATCCGTCAAAGAAATCCGGTCCGGCATTAAGCCAAAGCCGGATTTCTTTGACAGACCGGGGGCTGTAAAAAAACAGCCTTAGAAAAAATCAGAGGTCACACACTTATGAGTGTGGCCTCTGATTTTTTGAATAAAAGAGGCTGGCCTCATGGAGAAGCCAGCCGGATGGTGTTATAATTTAACTGCAATGAAAAACCAGAACACCGAAAAGGATTTTACACCAATCCAGCTGAAAATGCCAGTGGATATGGGAAGAATCATTAAAATTTCTGATTCGGTATCGAACAGACCTTCCGAAAGCAACTTTTTCACCAGCGTGTGAGGTACATCCATG
>CAZQFN010000040.1:0-12143 GCA_964592685.1 uncultured Oscillospiraceae bacterium
AGTATCTGGGTCTGGGCGACCTGAACGAGGACGGCACCCGCGTGGTGAACTTCGAGCTCAACGGCATGCGCCGCGAGGTCTCCGTGGTCGATCCCTATGCCAAGGATACAGGCGTGAGCACCGTTATGGCCGATCCCGATGAGCCACGCCAGATCGGCGCCTCCATCCCCGGCATGATCGCCCGGGTGGACGTTCAGCCCGGCGACGAGGTAGACGAAAACCAGGTCCTGGCCGTGGTGGAAGCCATGAAGATGGAGACCAGCATCGTGGCCCTGCAGGGCGGCATCATCGATCAGGTCCTCATCAAGAAGGGCGACAGCGTCAAGGCCGGCGAGCTGTTGATTACGCTGAAATAAAATGGTATAATATCCCGGGAGGAAACTCCCGGGATTTTTTATTGCGAGGATATGACTATGCTTCGGACCTATACCCCCCCGGCGGGGTTTGTTTATGAATATCATGAGGAGATCGCCTCCACCAACGATCGGGCAAAGCAGCTGGGCGCGGGCCACATCGTGGCCGCAAAGTGCCAGACGGCCGGCCGCGGCCGGCTGGGCCGCAGCTTTTCCTCCGAAGAGGGGGGGCTCTATTTCTCCATTGCCGTAAAGCCGGGCTGTCCCTTTGAGGAGAGCTTCAGTCTGCCGTCCGCGGCGGCGGTCTGCGCCCAAAAGGCCATCGGCGGCAAAGCGGAGATCAAGTGGCCCAACGACATTCTGGTGGAGGGAAAAAAGGTTTGCGGCATCCTTTGCGAGGCGGTGAACGGCGTCATCGTTCTGGGCTTCGGCGTGAATCTCAAAAACGAGCTGCCCGGGGATCTGCCCGATGCGGGCCGGGTGGAGGGGGAGCCCCTCACCATCATGACCGCCATTGTGGACGAGCTTCTCCGGCTTCTGGCGGATTATCCGGAAAATCGCCCGGCCATCATCCAGACCTATTGCGAGCATTGCATGACGCTGATGAAGCACGTGGATGTGATCTATCGGGGCATGCCCCTCTACGGCTTCGCCTGCGCCATCGACAAAAACGGCGGCCTCATGGTCATGACCCAGGAGAGCCGCACCGTGGTCACCATCTATTCCGGGGAGGCCACCATCGTGAAGAAGCGGGATGGAGATGACCCTGTGGTTCCCGATCCGCCCAGAGTATGAACGAATACAAATACCGGCAGCACCGGGTTTTCTCGGTAGCTGCCGGTATTTTTTTTCTGTCAGTCAACGGCTTTTGCCGTGATTGTCCCATCCGGGCTCACGGTCACGAGAATGCCCAACGCGGCGTCCTGGGTGATGAACACGTCCGCGTCCTCAAACAGAGTCAGAACCCGGGGGTTGGCGGAATCCTCATCCTCGGAGGTGTCTGTGGAGATGACGGCGACGGAGGGGGAAACGGCCTCGGCGAAATCCTGGCAGGTGGCGTCGGGATTTCCGTGGTTGCCGACTTTCAGCACGTCGGCCTTCAGGTCCGTTCCTTTTTTCAGAAGCGTCAGTTCCTCCGCAAACTGCATGTCCCCGGTGAAGAGGATTTTTTTGCCGAAAGCTTCCACCATCAGCACCAGCGACTGGTCGTTGTCGTCCTCCTCGTTTTCCGTCAGCGGGGCCAGAACCTCCGCCGTCACGCCCGGGGCCAGGGTGAGCGTGTCACCCGCGTCCAGCGCGGTGTGGGGGATGTCCAGCTCTTCGGAAAAGCGCTCGAATTTGTTCACGCCCTTTTTTGTCAGTTCCGTGATGGAGGCGTGATAGAGCCGGGAAACGGGAATGGCCTCGGCCAGCTTTTCCATGCCGCCGATGTGGTCGCTGTGGGTGTGGGTGAGGAAAACACCGTCCAGGGTCTCCACCTGCATGGTCTCCAGCGCGGCGATGAGATCCTCTGACGCGTCCTTGGTGCCGGTGTCGATGAGATAGTTGTATCCCCCGGCGGAAATCAGAGCGGCGTCCGCCTTGCCCACGTTTATGAACAGCACCGACAGGTTCCCCTGGGCCTTTGCGGCGGGGGGAACATTTGCCCCGGCTCCGCAGCCGCAAAGCAGAGCCAGCAGCAGGATCAGCGCGAGTATTTTCTTCATGGCTTCATCACCTCGCCATGAGCATACCACAATTTGGGCGGGGAATCATGAAAAACCCGTTAAATTTTTAAGTTTCTCCCACCATTCCACCACCCGGAAACGGAGCACATAGCCGCTGTTTTCCCCGGTGATAAGACCGCTCTCCTCATCTGTGAGGGCATAGAAGGCGTCCTCCGCCGGCTCCGCCAACGCCTCGGTGCACAGGGGCGGGAACACCACGCACCACCAGTTTTGGCCCAGAGCTTCTTCCATCCGCACCTGCAGGGAGAGATATTCCCCTGCCGGCAGGGCGAAGCCGTCATATTCCCGTGTGGGGTAATATTCCTCCGTGACCGTCACGGTCACATCCCCCAATGCCTCCAGCTCCGGCGTATGTTCCCGGATGACCGCGGCGGCCTCCGCCTGGGTTTCGCAGTCCGCGAGAGCGGGGGAGAGAATGGCCAGCACCCGGTCCCGCATCTCCAGCTTGGCCGCCTGATCCTCCTCGGAGTCGGAGGCGGCGATGACGTGCAGCCGCACCAGCTTGGCGGCGAGATCGTCCTGGGTCCGCCCGGCCCAAAGCCCGGTGCAGACCGTGACGCAAAGAGCCGCCGCCAGCGCAACTTCCCATGTTTTTAAAGTATGTTTCATAAAGTAAATCACCGCCCATATTCTGGACGGTGATTTTGTGTTTTATACCATATCAATATATGAATGTGCGATGCAGCGCCGGATCGGATGGACGGCCGGTCATCCGATCTCCGCTTCTCCCGCCGGGCGGGTGAGATAGCACTCCCGATACCGGGGGGCGAGGGTGTCATAGGCCGCTTTCGCGATGCCGTCATCGGAGAACAGGCCGAACACGGCGCTGCCGGTGCCGGTCATGGCCGCACCCAGGGCACCCAGGGAGAGAAGCTGGCTCTTGATGGCGAAGATCTCGTCCTCCCGGCGGGAGAGAACATCCTCAAAGACGTTATACATCCGCCGGGCCACGCCGGGGAGATCCCCCGCGTCCAGCGCCGCCAGAATGCCGGCGGTGTCGGGGCGGATGCGGCTTTTCCGGGCGTCCACCTTGCCAAAGAGCTCCGGAGTGGAGATGGCGAAAACCGGCTTGCAGACCACGATGGCGCAGTCCGGCAGGGGGGCAAGAGGCGTCAGCAGTTCGCCCCGGCCCTCTGCCAGAGCGGTGCCGCCCCGGATGCAGAAGGGTACGTCGCTACCGATGGAGAGACCCATGGCGCAAAGCTCCTCATAGCTCTTTTTGCTGCCGGTGAGCTTGTTCAGCGCCCGAAGAACGGCGGCCGCGTCGGAGGAACCGCCGCCCATGCCGGCGCAGACCGGCGTGCGCTTCACGGTGCGGATCTCCGCCCCGAGACCGGTGCCCTGCAGAAAGAGCTTTGCCGCCCGCATGGAGAGATTGCGGTCATCGGTGGGGAGATAGGCCCGGCCCGAGGTCATGGAAAAAGAGCCGTCTTCCGTGAGACGGACGTCCAGATCGTCTCCGAACTCCACGGACTGCATCACCATCCGCAGATCGTGATACCCGTCGGCCTTCTTGCCCAGTACGTCCAGGGAGAGATTCAGTTTCGCATAGGCTCTTTCGATCATTTTTCAAACAGCATGTCCAGAAGGACGTTTCCTTTGGGCAGAAACAGCCCGGTGGTGAGGGCGTTTGCCTCCGTATAGCTCAGGCCGGAACAATTCTGCTCCCGACTGTCGTACAATAGGAAAGGAACGGGGTCGCCGTCGTGGCCCCGGGTGGAAGTGAGGGTTTTGTGGTCGGAGAGGATGAGGATGCGAAAATCCTCGCCGCTGGCACGGAGCCATTCCACGATGGGGGCCGTCTCCCGGCTGTCCAGCCATTCGATGGACTGGAGTTTTCCCGGAGTGTCGCCGTTGTGGGTGCATTCGTCCGGAGCCTCCAGATGGAGCAGGGCGAAGTCATAGCGGGAGAGAATATCGATGGTTTTTTCGCATTTGCCGTCCCAGTTGGTGTCAATCTCGCCGGTGACGCCGGGGACCGCTGGGGCCTCCAGTCCGGAGAGACGGGCGATGCCCTGCACCAGAGGCACGGCGGAGACGACTTCACCCCGGTGGCCGTATTTTGCCTCAAAGTCCGGGAGAATGGCGGCGGTGCCCTCCGCCCAGAACCAGATGGAGTTGGCGGGGAGCTTTCCGGCGGCCCGGCGCTCCTCGTTGAGGGGGTGGTGGTTCAGGAAGCGGAAGGCCGCCTGCTGCAGCTCCTTCAGTTCCCCGGCCGCGGCGCAGCCGGAGGGGAGATGCGGTCCCAGAACCTCGCCCAGATGGTCGTGGGGCGGGATGAGGGAGATGCCCTCGATGTCCGCGGCTTTCTTCACGGCGAAATGGCGGAAGGAGGAGCCGGGGGTGATGCTCATGCGGTATTTTTCCGCCAGAGCGCCGAATTCCGGGCTCTGCCAGAGCTCCTGGATGAGACGGTCGGAGACGTCCCCCTCGATGGAGCCGGCGCTGTGGGACAGGAGCCGGCGCTCCTCATAGGGCATATCCCCGTCCTCCACGGCGATCATGTTGCAGCGGCAGGCCATATCCCCGTCCGCCAGGGACACGCCCGCGGCGGCGGCCTCCAGCGGGCCGCGGCCTTTATAGTATTCCAGAGGGTCCACGCCGAAGATGGAGAGGATGGCCGTGGCGCTGCCGGGCTCAAACTCCTTCGGGCAGTTTACGACGCTTCCCAGAACGCCCTTGCGGGCCAGCTCGTCGATGACGGGCTTTTGCACACATTCCAGCGGGGTCTTATTTCCGAGCTCGGGCACGGGGTTGTCGGCCATGCCGTCGCCGATGATTACAAGGTATTTCATAGCTTGTTTCTCCTGTGGGGACAAATGTTTTTCAGTAGTATACTATGAAACGGCGGCGTGTGCAACCGTTTTTCACAATTTTTCTCGCCGGCAAAGGCGAAAATGTCATAAAAATAACCCCTGTGGTTTGTGAAAAATGCTTGTAGAAATTATTGAGTTAAAGTATTAAAATGTAATAAATTTATGTGATCATCGTGATCATCGTCTGCGAACGCGCAGACGGTCAGGAGGTGCCTATATGGACCAGCTTGAGATCCTCCATGAGATCATTGCCGCGGAGCGGACGGCCAGGGAAGAGGTGCGTCAGGTCCGCCGGGAACAGGTGGATTTTGACCGCAATCTGGAAAGTCTGCGCCGCCGGCTGGAGGCGGAGGCTGTGGAACGGGCCGGGGAGGATGTGGAGTTGTCCCGGGCGGAGGAACTTTCCCGGGTGCAGGCGGAGCTGGAGCAGCTTCGCGCGGCGCAGGAAAAGGAACTTGCCGATCTGGAAGCACGGTTCACGGCCGGAAAGGACCAGTGGGCGGAGAAGATATTCCGCATGGTAGTGGGGCTGGACGATGCGTGATCTTATCAGATACAGCGCCGTGGCCACCAAGGCCCGGGCCATGTATGGAAAGATGCTCACCCCTGCCCAGTGGGAGAGCCTTATGGCCGCGGAGGATCTGAAGACCCTGCGGGAGCTTTTGCGGAAGTCGCCTGCCTGGGATTCGGTGGAGGCGGCGCCCCCGGAAGCGGGGGCCATGTGCCGGGCACTGACCCAGCGGCTGGAGGATGACTGCCGCCGTCTGGGGTATTTCCTCCCGGAGAAGGACAAAGCTCTGTTTGAAACTTTTCTCCGCTATCAGGAACAGAGCGAGCCTATGAGCCCGGAGGAATACCAGCGATGGTGGGCTTCCGCGGGGAAGGGGAGCGCCAGTCTCCGCCGCATTGCCGGCACGGAGGCGGACGCCCTGAATCTTGTATACATTCTTCGTCTGCGGCGGTTTCCCAAATCCTTGCCGAGGGCAAAGGAATATCTCATCCCCATCCGCTATCGGCTGAAAGATCCGCTCATCGACCGGCTCCTGAAAGCGCCGGACGACGCTGCGGTGCGGGAGATTCTGGAGAATACCCCCTGGGGCGGGGCGTTTGTGTCGCTGGCCCCCGGGGATCTGGAAAAACAATACCATCGCTATATGACGGACTTCTGCCGCCATATCCTGAATGCGGCGGACGCATCTTTTGCCGTGGTGCAGGCCTTTCTGCCGCTGAAGGACATGGAACGCCGCAAGCTGATGAACCTCATCGGCGCGGTGAGCCGGGGCGTTGCCCCTCATTCTGTCATCTGATCATCGTCCCCGGGGCGCGCCCGGGGGGAAAGGGTGAAATATGCCAAGCGAAAAAATGACCGCCCTGACCATGTCGGGGCCTTTGGACCGGCTGGATGAGGCCATCAGCCGCTTTGTTGTGGGCCGGAACTTCCATCCGGAGGAGGCCATTTCCTTTCTGGCGGGGATGCGCCGGCTGAAACCGGTGCCGGCGGCGGACCCCTGGGCTGAGCTTCTCCCGGAGGCGGACCGGCTTCTGGAGCGCTTTGGCCTGGTGCCGACTCCCGCGGACTTCGGGGAATATGACCTGACGGAGACGGGCGAATATCTTTCCGGCGTGGAAGAATCGCTTCGGGCGCTGGACGGGGAGGAGGACTCTCTGCGGGGCTCGGAGCACGGGGAAAAGGACCCCATTCTCCACGCGCTGGAATTCATTCCGGAGAGCATCCGGGATATTGACAAGCTCCATTATATCCAGGCCCGTGTGGGCCGTCTGCCGGAGGAATGCTGGGCGGATTTCCTGGCCACCACGGCGGATCGGACGGATGAATTCGTCCTGGAGACCCGTCGGGAGGAGGGCCTTGTGTATCTCATGGCTCTGGCCTTGCCGGATGCGGTGGACCGGCTGGATGCGAATCTTGTCCGCTTCGAATTTGAACGCTTCCGTCCGGATCATCGGGAACATCCCGATCAGACCGCCGGGGAGGTCATCGCCCATGTGGAGGCGGAAAAGGCCGCTTGCGCAGGGCGTCTTGCGGAGATCGCCGCCCGGCGGGAGGCGATCCGGGCCGAAGCCGGGGAGGAGGTCCTCCGCCGGCGGGCCTGGCTGAAATTCCGCTCCGCCTGCGCCCAGTGCCGGAACCATGCCGGCCAGAGCCATGGCCGGTTCTATCTGGCCGGATGGATCCCCGCGGCGGAAGAGGAGTCTTTTGTGGCGGAATTCGAGGCGGAACCGGGCTTTTCCTGCGTGGCCTCCGCGCCGAAGGAAGTGAAGCAGACCCGTCCGCCCGTGCGGATCAAAGACAAGGGCATCGGCTCGCTCATGACGCCGCTGGTGAAGATGTACGGCATGCCCGCCTATGGTACCGCCGACCCACGGGTGTTCATGTTCATTACTTATACGCTCTTCTTCGGCATGATGTTCGGCGACGCCGGACAGGGAGCGGCCATTGCCGTGCTGGGCTTCCTGCTTTATAAGAGATCTGGCTCCTGGCTGTGGCGCATTGTGGGCTGCTGCGGCATAAGCTCCATCTTTTTCGGTCTGTTTTACGGCAGTATCTTCGGCATGGAGGGGCTTCTCCCCTGGGAGGGATTCTACCCCCTGGCCTCGGAAAATATCATGACCGTTCTGCTGGCGGGCGCCGCCTTCGGCATCGTGGTCATTCTGATCTGCATGGCGTTCAACATTATAAACGCCCTGCGCCTGCGGGATATCCGCCAGGCGGTGTTTTCTCCAAACGGCGCGGCGGGCCTGGTGTTATATGTTTCCGCGGTGGCCGCCATCGTGGGTGCATTCACCGGCATGTTCGATCTTCTGAAGGCCTGGTTCGTTCTGCCCTTCATCGTTTTGCCGGTGGCCCTCATCTGGCTGGGTGAGCCGCTTTCCAAGCTCTGCCGGGGCCGGAAGGACTGGAAGCCGGAGAGCTGGGGCATGTTCATCGTGGAGGGATTCTTCGAGATATTCGAGTCCGCCATCTCCTACATGTCCAACACCATGAGCTTCCTGCGTCTGGGTGCCTTTGCCATCTCCCACGCGGGCATGATGATGGTGGTGTCCATGCTCTGCCAGAACGCCGCCGCCACCGGCAAGGTCATCGTTATGATCATCGGCAACATTTTTGTGGCAGGTCTGGAGGCGGCCCTCTGCTCCATCCAGATCATCCGTCTGGAGTTCTATGAGATATTCGGCCGGTTCTATGTCTCCGGCGGTCAGGAGTTCGCTCCCGTGACCGTGGATTATACGACTTGATTACGCGATCCCCATTTATAAATTGGAGGTATTACCATGATTTTCCTGTATGCTTTTCTGATGCTTCTGGCCATCTCCCTGCCTCTGGCGCTCATCTATCGCCGGGTGAAGAACGGACACCGGGGCAAAACGCCTCTGGTGGCCAATCTCTGCAGCTTTTTCGGCATCATGGTCTGCATGACCGTGGTCTTTATGAGCCAGGGTGCTTCCGCGGCGGAGGCTGCGGAGACTGCCGGTATCGTGTCCTCCGATGGCTTTGCCACCGGCATGGGCTATATCGCCGCGGCGCTGGCTGTGGGTCTTGCTTCCATCGGCGGCGGCATCGCTGTGGCGGCTTCGGCATCCTCTGCGCTGGGGGCGCTTTCGGAGAATGAGAGCATCTTCGGCAAAAGTCTCATTTTTGTGGGTCTGGCGGAAGGTCTTGCTCTGTATGGCCTTCTCATCGGCTTCATGATCATTTCCAAGCTGTGAGATACTGGCTTGTTGCGGACAGTCCCGAGGCGCTGGAAGGAATGCGTCTCGCGGGGGTCAAGGGGGAACTGGCGGCGGATGCGGCCTCGGCCGAGGCTGCGGTGCGCCGCGCTGCCGCCGATGAAACGGTGGCGGTTCTGCTGGTGACCCGGGGCGTGGGGCACATGGTCGCCGAAACCATCGCCCGCATGAAGCTATCCGGCCAGCGGCCTCTTGTTGTGGTCATTCCCGGTCCGGGGGATGACGGCCTTGGCCCGGACGCCATCACCGGCCTTATTCGCAAGGCCATAGGAGTGAAGATCTGATGGATGAAACATTGAAATGCTTTTTGGATACCATCGCCGCCGCAGCCCATGAGGACAAAGCGCAGGTGGAAAAAGAAGCGGAGGCCGCCCGCACCGAGGCCATGGCCCGGCTCCGCCGGGAGGCGGAAGAAAGCGCGGAGGCGGTTCGCCGGGCCGGCTATGCTCAGGTGCGCAGCGCCGGCGCGGAGACGCTTGCCGCCCGCCGCACGGAATACCGCCGGGAGCTTCTGGAGCGCCGGGAGGAGTATTCCCATGAGACCATGGTGAAGGTGAAGGCAAAGACCCGGGGGTATACCACGCTGCCGGAATACCCGGAGAGGCTTCTGGCACTGGTGGAAAAGGCCCTGCACCACATGGGCGACCCCGAAACGGCGATCCTCTATCTCCGTCGGGAGGATATGGGCCACGGCGGATACATCCGGCCCCGGGTGAAGAACACCATTCTCTCTCTGGAGGAGGGGGATTTTTCCCTGGGCGGCGTGATCGTGGCCTGTCCCCAGTGGGGGCTGCGGGCCGATCTGAGCTTTGACACCGCTTTTCAGGATGCCGCCGGCCGCTTCGGCGAGCTTTCGGGCCTGGGCCTGGAATGACCGGGAGGGAAACATGGATAAAACCTATCGAATCAAAGGCGTGAACGGCCCGGTGGTGACGGTCACCGGCGGCCGCGGCCTTCCGAAAATGAGTCTCGTCTATGTGGGCGAGCTGGGACTGCCCGGCGAGGTGGTCTCTGTCTCCGGGGAGGAGAGCGTTGTCCAGGTTTATGAGGACACGGCCGGTCTGTCTGCCGGTCAGCCCGTGGAGCCCACGGGGGAGCCTCTGTCTGTGCTTCTGGGCCCCGGTATGATCGGCAATACCTATGACGGCATCGCCCGTCCGCTGAAGGCCATTGAGGGCCGGGCGGGCAGCTTCATTGCCCGCGGCATACGGCTTCCCGCTCTGGATGAGGAGCGGAAATGGCCCGTCACCGTGGACATCCGGGAGGGGGACAAAGTGACCCCCGGCATGATATTCGCCCGGACCATGGAATCGGAGACCATCGAGCACCGGTCCATGGTGCCCCCCGGTATATCGGGAAGAGCCCTGGAGGTGAAGCCCTCCGGGGAGTATACCGTCCGCGAACCCATTGCCATGGTGGAGGACGAGCGGGGGCGGAAAACGCCGCTGACTCTCTGCCAGCTGTGGCCCGTGCGCAAGCCCCGCCCGGCGCGGGAGCGCCTTTCCATCACCCGGCCCCTGTTCACCGGCCAGCGCGTTCTTGACACGCTGTTCCCCGTGGGCAAGGGCGGCTGCGCCGCCATCCCCGGCCCCTTCGGCGCGGGCAAGACCATGGTTCAGCACCAGCTGGCCAAGTGGTGCGACGCGGACATCATCGTGTATCTCGGCTGCGGCGAGCGCGGCAACGAGATGACCCAGGTGCTGGACGAATTCGCGGAGCTTCGCGACCCCAAAAACGGTCGCCCCCTCATGGAGCGGACCGTGCTCATTGCCAACACCTCCAACATGCCTGTGGCGGCCCGTGAGGCCAGCATCTACACCGGCATGACCATGGCGGAGTATTACCGGGATATGGGCTATCATGTGGCTCTGATGGCCGATTCCACGTCCCGTTGGGCGGAAGCGCTCCGGGAGATTTCCGGCCGTCTGGAGGAGATGCCTGCGGAGGAGAGCTTCCCGGCCTATCTGCCCAGCCGTCTGGCCGGGTTCTATGAGCGGGCGGGCTATATGAACGTCCTCAGCGGGAGCGAGGGGAGCGTCACCGTCATCGGTGCCGTCAGCCCCCAGGGCGGCGATTTTTCCGAGCCCGTCACCCAAAACACCAAGCGCTTCATCCGCACCTTCTGGGCCCTGGACCGGTCGCTGGCCTATGCCCGGCATTTCCCGGCCATCAACTGGAACAGCTCCTATTCCGAATATTTCGACGCCTGCCACGACTGGTATGAGGAGAACTTCGGTCCGGGCTTCACTGCCATGCGCGCCCGGGTCATGGCCATTCTCAATGAGGAGGCCGGTCTGCAGGAGATCGTGAAGCTCATCGGCGCGGACGTGCTGCCCGATGACCAGAAGCTAACCATCCTCACGGCGAAGGTCCTGCGGGAGGGCTTCCTTCAGCAGAACGCCTTCCACAAAACCGACACATATATGCCCGCCAAAGCCCAGATGGAGATGCTCACGGTCATTCTCCATCTTCACGACCGGGCCCGGGAACTGGTGGCTCACGCCATCCCCATTGGCCTTTTGGAGGATACCGGTGTCTTTGCCGCTCTCAGCCGCATGAAATTCGGTCTGGGCGAGGGAAAAGCCGCCGGGGAATACATGGCTCTGGTGGACAGCGCCGTGGACGGCATCCGGGAGGAGAACCTATGATACGCATTGAATACACCGGCCTTTCCGAAATCAACGGCTCTCTGGTGGCGCTGGAGGGCGTCACCGGCGTGAGCTATGACGAGATGGCAGAGCTGACGCTGCCCGACGGCAGCCGCCGGTACGGCCGCGTTACGCTGATTGACGGGGACCGCGTGGTCCTTCAGGTCTTTCAGGGAACGGACGGCATCGCCATGGACAGCGTGAACACCCGCTTCACCGGAAAACCTATCACGATGCCTCTGTCCCGGGAGATCCTGGGCCGCATCTTCACCGGCTCCGGCGATCCCATGGACGGTCTCGGCCCCGTATACGCCCGGGAGCGCCGGGACATTAACGGCAGCGCCATCAACCCCGTCTCCCGCCGGTACCCCCGCAGCTGTATCCTCACGGGCATCTCCGCCATTGACGGCATGATGACCCTCATCCGGGGGCAGAAGCTGCCCATCTTCTCCGGGGACGGCATGAGCCACAACGAGCTGGCGGCCCAGATCGTCCGCCAGGCGAAGGTGGCCGGCGACGACGGGGAATTCGCCATCGTCTTCTGCGCCATGGGCGTGAAAAACGACACGGCGGAGTTCTTCCGCAGTGACTTCCGCCAGTCCGGCGCCCTGGATCGGACGGTCATGTTCCTGAATATGGCTTCCGACCCCATCATCGAGCGCATTCTGGCGCCCCGCTGCGCCCTGACGGCGGCGGAGTATCTGGCCTTTACTCTGGGGTATCACGTTCTGGTGGTCATGACGGACATGACCAGCTACTGCGAGGCCACCCGTGAATTCTCCTCCTCCAAGGGAGAAATCCCCAGCCGCAAGGGCTATCCCAGTTATATGTATTCCGACCTTGCCAGTCTTT
>CAZQFN010000041.1:0-11875 GCA_964592685.1 uncultured Oscillospiraceae bacterium
CGGACTCGATCATCCAGTTGTCGCCGATGTGGGTGTAGATGATGATCTCGTTCTCCAGGTCCATGGAGATGACGCGGGTCAGCTGGCTCATGGCACGGTGGGACATGCCGCTGTGGTGCATGGGGCCGTCGTTGGTCTTCCAGGTGATCTGCAGGATGCCGTCCTCGCGCTTCATGTCGGCGAAGTTCTTGAACCATTCCTTGTACTCGTCGAACTTGGGCAGCTGGACGTAATCAGCCAAAGGTCTAGCCATTGTTGAGTTCCTCCTAAAATAATAAATATAATTTTGTTACTATCTATATAAACCCCTTCAATGGGAGGCTTATCTGATTTATGTGATATTTGCCAGGTTTTCCGAGATCTTCAGGAAGATCCGCTGGGCAGCCAGCTTGTCCTCCTCGCTGAGTCCGGCGAACACGCGCTCCGGCTCGCCTTCCATATCCCTGCTCAGGGCTACGCTCAGATCCTCTCCCTCATCGGTCAGGGAGATCTCGTTGCATTTGCCGTCCTCCGACTGGCTCCGGACGATCCATCCGCTCTTCTCCATCCGGCGAAGCATGACGCTGATGGTGGCGGCTGAGACATGACGATACTCGGCCAGCTCTTTCTGGCTGCTCGGCCCGCGCTCCCCAAGCGCAGACAGGATCGCTCCCTGGCCGGTGTGCACACCCAGATGCAAAAGCCGCCGTTCAACATAGGCCGTGTGAATACGGGTCATGTCCGTGAACAGATTCAGCAGTTCCTTCTCTTCCACGAGACTTCTCCTCTATTGAGTTTCACCGTACTACTTAGCCGGCTAAATACTAGTATAATGTTCCATCCCGGCAAAGTCAACACCAATTTGCTAAAAAGGCTCCGTTAATCGTTACAAAATACACAAATCTTTTTATGCAAATCGCGCCATTGCCTGCATTTTGCACGGCAATGGCGCGGCATTTCGGGCTATTCGCCCGCATCATAGAAAATAATGTCATCGGGCATCACAAGCCCCAGTTCCGAACGGGCGATGTCCTCAATGGTGTCGGGGTCGTTCTGATGTTCGATGGCGTATTCCAGCGCGGCGTTTTCCTCCTGCAGCTGGGCCACCTGCTCCCGAAGCTCCGTTTCCGTTCTCCCGGCTTCGGCCACTTTGGAACGCATACTCAGCAGGGATATACAGGCATAGGCCATCAGGCCCAATATCACGATCCAGGTCAGCCAGCCGGCCCGGCGAAACTTCATGTCCGTTCTCCCCTTTCTTTCGTTCTGCAGCTCTTTGTCTGCGTTCTTCCCGCTTCATTGTACTCCTTTTCCGAAGCTTTGAAAAGAGCTTTTTTCCCAGAGCGGCCGTCCGGGACGCGGCGCGTCCCGCCGGCCGGAGCAGCCATTTCACCCCCCGGACCGCCCCGCTCCACAATCCGCGCCACAGCCGCCGCGTCACCGGGGATATCCCCCAGCCCCACAGCGCGCCCCCCAGAGCCGCCGCGACCGCCATATAGGGCCTCAGCCGCCCCTCCCGGGTCAGCATCCCGGTTCCGAACAGAAGCAGCCCCGCCCCCAGCAGAAACAGACCGTCCGCCAGCGCCGCCGGGATCGCCTTCCCATCCCGGGCCCCGCCGAGAAAATCATAGAAAAAGCCCAGAAAACCGCCCAGCAGCAGGAAGGCCGCCGCCGTCATGAGCTGTCCGGATACAGGAAGGCTCATCCCTTCCGCAGCCGGCTCCAGAAGCCCCGGCCCGGCCCGGTCTCCTCATAGCTCAGCTCTGTCACAAGGCCGGATATGGTCAGCTCCCCAGCGTTTTTCTCAAGCCGCTCCACCCGCAGGTTTTCCCCCCGCACCAGCAGAAGCCCCTTCACCGTCTGCACCGACACCTGGTCCTCGTCAAAATTCACGACCTCCTCCACCCCGGACACGGAAAGATCTCTCCGCTCGTCCAGGATCAGCCGGTGGGGTGCCGCGGGCTGTTTTGCTTTATCGGCTTTTTCCATTCTGAAAAAATCCCTCCCATATTCCTTTGCTCAAGAATATGGGAGGGAATGTCCGATTATGACTGGCCGGTCTCTCAGCAGAGGGTGAATCCGGCGGGGAGGCTGTCCTCCAGGATCACCAGATGGGGATCGCCCTCGTCGTTCTCCACGGCGGAGAGGATCATGCCGTTGGACTCCTGTCCCATCATCTTCCGGGGCGGAAGGTTGGTGCAGGCCAGCAGGGTCTTGCCCACCAGGTCCTCGGGCTTATACCACTTGGCGATGCCGGAGAGGATCTGCCGGGGGGTGCCGCTGCCGTCGTCCAGCTGGAAGCGAAGAAGCTTTTCACTCTTCTTCACCGGCTCGCAGGCCAGGACCTTCACCACCGTCAGCTGCACCTTGGCAAACTCGTCGATGGTCACCGGGTCCACAGGGGGCTTTTCGGGTTTGGCGGGAGCCTTCATGGCCTCCAGCTCCTGAAGCTCCTTTTCCATGTCGATGCGGGGGAAGAGGGCCGCGCCGGTGACCACCGTGGTCTCCGCAGGCAGCAGACCGAATTTTGTCAGGCTCTCCCAGTCAAAGGCGCCCGCGCCGATGCGCTCCATGACAGCCTCCGCAGTACCGGGCATGATGGGAGACAGCAGACCCGCACAGATGCGGACCGTCTCCAGCAGATTATAGAGGACCTTCGCCAGACGGGGCTTTTTCGCCTCATCCTTGGCCAGAACCCAGGGGGCGTTCTCGTCGATGTATTTGTTGGCCCGGGACAGGACCTTGAAGATCTCCGCGATGGCGTTCTGGGGGGCGTATTTTTCCATCTCCGCCTCCACCTTTTCGTGGAGCGCAGACGCCATGGCGATGAGCTCGGCGTCCATAGCCTCATCCGCCTCCTGCTCTTTGGGCAGGGTGCCGCCGAAATACTTCTGGACCATAGCCGTGGTGCGGGACACGATGTTGCCCAGATCGTTCGCCAGGTCGGTATTGATGCAGGAGATGAGCAGCTCATTGGAGAAGTTGCCGTCGGAGCCGAAGGGGAAGGTCCGCAGCAGGAAGAAGCGCAGCGCATCCACGCCATAGCGCTCCACCAGCTTGTAGGGATCCACCACATTGCCCTTGGACTTGGACATCTTGCCGCCATCCAGCAGCAGCCAGCCGTGGCCATAGACCTTCTTGGGCAGAGGCATGCCCACGCTCATGAGCATGGCGGGCCAGATGATGGAGTGGAAGCGGACGATCTCCTTGCCCACGATGTGGGTGGTTTTCTCGCCCCAGAATTCCTCCACCTGGTCATATTTGTCGTTCATATAGCCCAGGGCCGTGAGATAGTTGAACAGCGCGTCCACCCAGACATAGACCACATGGCCGGGATCAAAATCCACGGGCACGCCCCAGGAGAAGCTGGTGCGGGAGACGCAGAGATCCTCCAGACCGGGCTTGATGAAGTTGTTCACCATTTCGTTGACGCGGGAGCGGGGCTCCAGGAAATCGGTGTTCTCCAGCAGATCGCGGATGCGGTCGGCATACTTCGAAAGACGGAAGAAATAGGCCTCCTCCTCGCCGTAATGGACCTCGCCGCCGCAGTCGGGGCACTTGCCGTCCACCAGCTGGCTCTCGGTCCAGAAGCTTTCGCAGGGCGTGCAGTACATGCCCTTATAGGAGCCCTTGTAGATATCGCCGTTTTCATACATCTTCCTGAAGATCTTCTGAATGGCTTCCACATGGTAATCGTCGGTGGTGCGAATGAAGCGGTCGTTGGAGATGTTCATCAGCTTCCAGAGATCCAGAATGCCACCCTGACCGGCCACCACGCTGTCCACGAACTGCTGGGGGGTGATGCCGGCATTTTTGGCCTTTTCCTCGATCTTCTGACCGTGTTCGTCCGTTCCCGTGAGGAACATGACATCATAGCCCCGCAGCCGCTTATAGCGGGCGAAAGCGTCCGTTGCCACGGTGCAGTAGGTGTGGCCGATGTGGAGCTTATCCGAAGGATAATAGATCGGCGTTGTAATATAATACTTTCCCTTGCTCATGTTTGATATGTCCTCCAAATGCTGGTTGTTTACTCTGTGGGCTGCACGCCATCCGCCACGGCGGCCGCATCGCCGGAATCGCCGCCGTCACTGCCGGAGCTATCGGTCTCCGGCGCGGGCTGGATCGGCTCTGCCGTTGGCTGAGCAGGCTCCGCCGTAGGCTGGGCGGTGGGCTCTGCCGTGGGCTGAGCGGTGGGCTCTGCCGTGGGCTGAGCGGTGGGTTCCGCCGTAGGCTGAGCGGTGGGCACCGCCGTGGGCTCTCCGGTGGGCACCGGCGTCTCATCCGCCGCAGGCGGCGCGGTGGGCGTGGGGCTCGCGCTGGGCGAAGCCGTGGCCGTAGGTTCGGGCGTGGGCGTGTTGGCCTCATACTTGTGATAGCGGCTGTACGCTTCCTTCACATAGCTGATCCGGTTGCCGTCCTTGTCATAGACCGCCCGATAGGTCTGGGCGTAATAGTATTCGCTGTCCTCCCAGGTGTCGCTCTCCATCTTTACGTAGGAGCCGTCCTCGTCGGTGCCCCAGATCTGCACCGTGAGATAGCCGTCATCCACCCAGGCCTTGATCTTGATGGGATAGTTCCGGTCGTTTACAAAGCGGAAATCCGGGCCGCCCCAGCTGACCGTGGCGTCCAGACCGATGGGCAGATAGGAAACGGTGAAGTAATGGCAGTCCCGGACGGTAATGTCCAGGTTCGCATACAGGGCGCAGTAATACAGCGTGGAGCTGTTCTGGCAGATACCGCCGCCCACATTGGTCACGTGCTGGCCGTTGGCATAGGCGCCGGCCTCCTTATAGCCCTTGGCCGTGGTGCGCTCGCCGAGACAGCTGTTATAGTCAAAGGTCTCGCCGGGATTTACCACCACGTTGTTCAGCGCCTTGGCTGCCAGCGTTACATTGTTGATGCGGTTGGAAGAGGAACCGGACAGCGATGTGCTCTTTTCGGAGAGGCAGTCGGCAAAGATCTTATCCAGCAGGGTCTCACTGTCGATCTCCGGCTCGGTAATGATCAGGGGGATGACCAGCTCATCGCCGGTCTCCGTCTCCTCCCAGAGCTTCAGGGCCGCTTCCATATCGAAGCTCACGCCCGTCTTGCTCTCGGTGGCGCCGCCGGTCTCCTTGTCATAGACCGCGTTCACCGGCTCCGTGTGGACGGATTCATAGATGGCCTGAAGCACCTGCTCCCCGCTCTCGGGGTCCACCTGCTCCAGTTCATACTCGATGGGATCGTATTTCTGCTCCCCGAAGGCCTGAACGATAAGCTCGCAGACCTTCTGGGCATCCACCGCCGCGGCGCCGACGCCCTTCACGATGACGATGGTCTGCGCCTCCTCATCGATGACGGCTTCCGTCTCCAGAAGCTTTGCGTTGATCTCGTCCACCACCGGCTTCACCTTGCTCTGCAGAAGCGTCTCATCCAGCTGCGCTTCCACATTCCAGTTTAAATCCACCGGTGTTTTTTCACAGGCCTGATAGACCTTCATATTCTCAAACAGGCTTCCGCCGCGGCCGTAGTCATAGGCCGCCTGGGCGGGAATGGCGGTATCGCCGTCAACGCCCATCTCCTCCGCCGTTACGGTGAGGGTGGTGTCCATGGGAAGAAGCACCGTGACCGCCACGGCCTGATAGGCGTCCGCGCCATCGGTCTCCAGCTTGGCCGCCGCTTCCTCCACGGTCAGGCCGCCCACGTCGATGCCGTTTACAGAGATGTTGGGGTATATGGTGTCCAGCTTTGACACCTTCATCGCCCGGGACATGACCACGCCCAGCACCACGACCACCACCAGCAGGATCGCCACCACGGGGATGGCCCATTTCCAGATGCCGGAGCCGGACTTCCGGGGACGGTCTGTCTCCTGAAAGCGGGCTTCATATTCCGCCCGGGAAGGTTTGCGCCCGCCGGCGGCAGACCGGCCGCGGCCCTCGGCGTTCTCCTGCCGGGGGTCTATATATACCTGGCCGCCATAGCGGGAGGAACGGGTCTCCTCTTTCCTTGAAGCCGGAGCCGCTGTCTTTTTCTGTGTGTGTTTTCCAGCCATAAGCTTTATCCTTTCCCCTTAATAGCGTCCGCCGTCCGAAGGAACCTCGATGCGCCCGATATCCAGCGCGCCGCCCTCCTCCAGCCAGGGATTGCCGCGGATGCGATGCTCCGCCTGGGCCTCCAGAAGGGAGCCGATCAGAATGTTGGACAGCAAAAAGCCCGTGGGAGTAAAGCTCCAGCGCGTCCCCGTGCGTTTTGTCCAGCCGTCTTTCTCGTATTCCCGCAGAAGCTCCTCGATGGGCGCGAAGTCGCTGCGGTAGATGCGGCGGTATTCCTCTTCCGAGATGCCGATGCTCCGGCGCATGCCCAGCATGATATACTCCGCGGCACGGTCCAGTTCATCCAGCTTTTCATATTCGTCCAGAACGTTGTCGTCCTCGGTCACGCCCCGGATATAGTCATTCAGATCCCGCACAAAGCTGTAACGGGTGTCGCCCATGCAGGAATGGGCGCCGGGGCCGAAGCCCAGATAGTCCTCCAGATTCCAGTATTTCAGATTGTGCCGGGACTGGTATCCCTTTTTGGCAAAATTGGATATCTCATACTGGTCATAGCCGTAATGGGCCAGGGTCTCCACGGTATAGAGATACATATCCGCCTGGTCATCGTCGGAGGGAATGAGGGGACTGTCCATATAATCCCGGTACATGGGGGTCCCTTCCTCCAGTTTGAGACCATAGCAGGAGATATGCTCCGGCTCCAGTTCCATGGCCCGGGCCAGGGTATCGGCCCAGTCCTCCCGGGTCTGGTTGGGAAGGCCGTAGATCAGATCCAGACTGAGATTGTCAAAACCCTCCGCCCGGATGTTCTTCACCGCCTTTTTCACCTGGGCAAAATTGTGCCGGCGGCCGATGATCTTCAGAAGATCGTCGCTGGCGGACTGCACCCCGAGAGAGATGCGGTTCACACCCTCCTTCCGCAGAAGGCGCAGATCCCGGCGGGTGACGCTGTCGGGGTTGCACTCCACCGTGACCTCCGCGGACTTCAGCACCCGGCCCGTCTGCTTCAGGGCATTGAAAATCTCCGTCAGCCGCTTCGCCCCGTAATAACTGGGCGTGCCGCCGCCGAAATAGACCGTATCGATATAATAGGGGGCCATGGTCCCCTCTGCCTCCTCAATATGGTGCAGCAGCGCATCCTGATACTTCCCCATCATCCCCGCGCAGTTTGGCAGGGAATAGAAGTCGCAGTAGCCGCACTTGGAAGCGCAGAAGGGGATATGGATATATACCCCGAGGTGTTTGTCTTCCATAAACTCGTTCCTGATCCTAAATGCAAAAACTCAGTCGGCGGCTCCGTCAAAAAAGTCCGCCTTTGTAAAGAGGACGAGATCGTCCTTTGTGGGGTCCTCCATGGCTGCCACACGGTTGGCCTGGCGGATCACCATATCCTCAAACCGGTTGCGCACGTCCCGTCCGTTTCCGAAATTCTCGTCCCGCCCGTCATAGAGGGCCTGAAAGAATTCCGCAGAGAAGGCCTCCGCCTCCTCATCCAGACGATAGCCGTTCCGCTCGCACTGACTGTGGAAAATGGCATTCAGCTCCGGGCCGGTATAGTCCGGGAAATGGATGTATTTGTTAAAGCGGCTCTCCAGACCCGGATTGGAGCTCAAAAAGCCCTCCATGGGTCCCGTATAGCCCGCCACGATGACCACCAGATCTTCCCGGTGATCCTCCATAGCCTTCAGCAGGGTCTCAATGGCCTCCCGGCCGAAATCATTCTCCCCGCCGGAGGACAGGGAATAGGCCTCGTCAATAAACAGCACGCCTCCCAGCGCGGACTGGATGACCTCCTGGGTCTTGATGGCCGTCTGGCCCACATAACCCGCCACCAGCCCGGAGCGGTCCACCTCCACCAGCTGCCCCCTGGACAGAGCGCCGATGGCGGCATACAGCCCGCCCAGCAGCCGGGCCACGGTGGTCTTGCCGGTGCCGGGATTTCCCATAAACACCATATGCAGGCTCATGGGCGGAACGGGAAGCCCGTTCTCTTCCCGGAGCTTCCGGACCTTGATGAGGTTTATCATGGACTTTACGTCCTTTTTCACCGTATCCAGCCCCACCAGAGCCTCCAGCCGGGCCAGCAGCTCCTCCAGATCCGGCTTTTCCGCCTCCGTGCTCTCCGCCGCGGCGGTTTTTTCCTCGCCGGCGGATGCCGCGGCGCCGCTCTCTTCAGGCCCACGGACCGCCGTCCGGGGCGGATTCTTTTCCAGGAAGGAGCCCTCTCCGCTGGTGACAAAATCCGCCGCCTTCAGAGCAGGTTTTCCCGGCCTCACGCCGGCGGAATCGCACAGGGCACTGAGCTTGTCGGCGCAATCGGTGATATAGGCCGCCTCGCCGAAGGTCACATCGTCGTCCACGGCCGCAAGACACAGGAGGATATTCGTCAACATCCGCACGAAGACCCGGGACACATCCGTGCCCCGGCGGACATCCTCTTCCGTAAGGGACCAGAAAAACAGGGGCGGAAGAAACTCGCCCCCGGCGCACACCGCCGAGGAAAGGCCCCACAACAGCCAATCCGGCTTTTTCTGCCCTCTGGAATAGAGCTGGTTCACCGCGTCCACATGCTCCTGCCCCAGAGCGGAGCTCCGGGCAAACAGCTGCAGGGCACAGTCGGTGCAGAATTTATCCATTGCCCCGGCGAGCTCCCGCCCGGCCCCCCGGTAGAAGGCCTCAGTGTTGGCCAGATAGGTCTTATGAAGCTCTTCGGGAGAGCGCTTCCACTGGGTCGGCATGTCCGTCACCGGTCCTTTCGGCGAAAATATCTGAAAAAAGTCTATTTAGAGTATATTATATAGCAAATATCAAATCCTAACAACCCTTAACTCTGGAAAAAACGGGCGGTTTTTCCGCCCGTTTTCATCTTTTTCCATTAAGATTCGATTAAGACTGCGCCAGAGGCATATAGGCCGTTGCCGCATCCCGGGCCATGGCCATAAATCCGTCGTAGGTGGTGTCATAGCGCTTCATGTTGTCCCACAGGAACATGCCCACCGCTTCATAGCCCCCGTCCGTCCCGGACACATAGGGCTCCGCCGCCCGGGCATAGCCCTCGGCGTCCGCCGTCCCGCCGGCCACGGTATAGTTTTCGGCGATCACCTCGCCGGTTTCCACATTGCTCTCCAGATACCGGCTGCAAACGCTCACCGGCACCAGGACGCCGTCCCGGCTTTCAAAGCGGATGATCTCGTCCCAGGCCGATTCCAGCGTGCCGTTGGCACTCTGAACCCAGAACACATATCCCTCTTCCGTCTCCGTCAGACGAAACGCGTCAAAATAACTGGCGCAGATGGCCAGGGGCGTGAAATATTCCTCCCCGAAAGCGCCGGCGGCGCTGTCCAGCCCGCTGGAAACGCAGTGCACCTGTCCGCCCACCAGATCGAAGAGCTGGACGCCCAGCGTGGCCGAAGCGCCCAGGTCAAACACCAGCATTTCCGGCGTTCCGTCCAGATCCAGATCGATGAACCCCACACCGGAGAGCCCCTCCGGCCACAGGGCCGCAAAAATATCATAGTTATCGCTGAGGAAGGTGAGATAGGCGTCCTGCCAGCCCTCCGCCGTCTCCGGCAGGGCCGTCACAGATTCCGCTTCCGCCGCGGGCGGCTCGGTGGCGGACGGAACGGGCGTTGCCGCCGCTTCCTCCACCGGCACAGGCGTTGCCGCCGATCCGCTCGCCTGTCCGCCGCAGGCGCACAGGGCGCAGAGCATTGCCGCCAGAAGCAGCGCCGCAAACCGTTTCATTGTCCCACCTCCAGAATTATGTTAATCAGATTATGTGAAGCATTATAGTCATCCCCCCTGCGGAAGTAAAGAGAATTTGTCAAACTGTAATCAACTTGTAACGGCATTGAAATCTTTTTAAAGCTTCCGCCCGGTACTTGACACAGGCTCCGAATCGTGGTAAATTAGCACTCAAGAGAAAAGAGTGCTAATTTACCATCTCAATGCAGAAAGGACCGATATTGTAACATTATGGCAAAGAAACAGTTCAAAGCAGAGTCCAAGCGCCTGCTGGACCTGATGATCAACTCCATCTACACCCACAAGGAGATCTTCCTCCGGGAGATCATCTCCAACGCCTCCGACGCCATCGACAAGCTGTGCTATCGCTCTCTGACGGATGAGACCGTAGGCATGTCCCGGGAGGACTTCGCCATCCGCATCGACGCGGACAAGGATGCCCGCACCCTCACCGTTTCCGACAACGGCATCGGCATGACCAAGGAGGATCTGGAGAACAATCTGGGCGTCATCGCCTGCAGCGGCACCCGCCAGTTCCGGGACACCATCGCCGAGGCGGAGGATGCCGGCGAGGTGGATGTGATCGGCCAGTTCGGCGTGGGCTTCTATTCCGCCTTCATGGTGGCCGACAAGGTCACCGTCGTCACCCGGGCCTTCGGCTCCGATGAGGCCTTTTGCTGGGAGTCCTCCGGCGCGGACGGCTATACCATCACCCCCTGCGAAAAGGACACCGTGGGCACCGACGTCATCATGCACATCAAGCCCGACTCCGAGCAGGAGGAGAACTACTCCGCCTGGCTGGAGAGCTGGACCATCAAGGACCTCATCAAGAAGTACTCCGACTATGTCCGCTGGCCCATCCACATGATGGTGGAGCACCGCAACTGGGAGGAAACCGCCGGCGAGGACGGCAAGGGCGGCTTTGTCTCCACCGTGGAGGACGAAGTGGTCAACACCATGGTCCCCATCTGGCAGCGCCCCAAGAGCGAGGTCTCCGATGAGGACTGCAAGGCCTATTACAAGGAGCATTTCCATGACAGCGCCGACCCCGTGGGCGTCATCCGGGTGAACGCCGAGGGCCTCACCAGCTACAAGGCCATGCTCTTCATCCCCTCCAAGGCCCCCTATGACTACTACACCCGGGATTATCAGCCCGGTCTGCAGCTTTATTCCTCCGGCGTGATGATCATGGACAAATGCGCCGATCTGGTGCCGGAGCACTTCCGCTTCGTCCGGGGCGTGGTGGACTCCCCCGATCTGAGTCTGAACATCTCCCGCGAGCTGCTCCAGCACGACCGCCAGCTGAAGGTCATCGCCGGCAATCTGGAAAAGAAGATCGCCGCCGAACTCAAGCGCATTCTGGAAAACGACCGGGACAACTATCTCACCTTCTATCAGGCCTTCGCCCCCCAGCTGAAATACGGCATCGTGGGCACCTACGGCATGAACAAGGACCAGCTTCAGGATCTGCTGCTGTTTTACAGCGCCAACCAGGAGAAGCTCATCACCCTGAAGGAATATGTGGATGCCATGCCCGAGGGCCAGGAGAAGATCTATTTCGCCTGCGCCGAGACCACCCGCCGGGCCGCCGCCCTGCCCCAGGCTGAGACCGTGAAGGCCGCGGGTTATGACATGCTCTGCCTCACCGACAGTGTGGACGATTTTGTCATGCAGGTGCTGGGCGCCTATGCCGAAAAGAGCTTCTGCAACGTCACCAGCGACGATCTGGGTCTTGAGTCTGAGGAGGAGAAGGCCGACACCGAAAAGAAGGCCGAGGAATGCAAGGATCTGCTCACCTTCGTGAAGGAGAGCCTGCCCGGTCTCGTGGTGGACGTCCGCCTCAGCCACAAGCTCAAGACGCAGCCCGTCTTCCTCACCACCGAGGGCGAGGTCACGCTGGAGATGGAGAAATACTTCCAGAATCTCCCCGGTGTGCCCGAGGCCGACAACGTGAAGGCCAAGCGCGTTCTGGAGCTGAACGCCGACCACGATGCTTTCAAGGCCCTGGAAAAGGCCTATGCCGAGGACAAGCCCAAGGCCAAGCGCCTGGCCATGGTGCTCATGGCCCAGGCGGAGCTCATCGCCGGCCTGCCCCTGGACAATCCCGCCGCCTACAC
>CAZQFN010000042.1:0-11442 GCA_964592685.1 uncultured Oscillospiraceae bacterium
TTTTTCTCGTTCTTTTATTAGTGCCTAACCTTTTCAGTTAGGAACGAGTCGCACCATTCGCAATGTCATAATGAAGCTGCATTTTGGTCGGTATATTATGCTCGCCAGACAGCAAGGTTTCCGCAAACTTGATAGTGGGCGGAATTTCCTTAGCATTCTTGTCGAAGTATAAATTGTCAAAGGCCATAGACAAGTCTCTAACGGATTTATCTATGACGGTAGAAAAATTGTTTTCAAATTCAGCTATTTTCTCTTTGTAGTTTGGCATACCAACAGTCCTCTATTTTTCCGAAAACTAATCATAGAACACAGTAATTATAGCATCAAATTCTAGTATTTTCTACAAATAATACCGTTTAACAGGACAACGGGCGGTAATTTAATATGCACCTTTCTGAAAGGCGGTTTCCCGTTGCTGGCCAGTCTGCTGACTGGTCTTTTTTATGCCATGACGAAGGAGGTTAAAGATGGCAGACGATAAAAAGAACATCGGCCCGGAGGCCGAAAAGCCCGGTGAGGCTCCCCAAGAGAAAAAGGCGGAGCCTGTCAAGGACACGCCCCCAGCGCCGGAGCAGCCGGCTCCCGGTGCGCCGCAGGCCCCCGTGGTGGAAGCTGCACCGAAAGCGCAGACCGCTCCCACGGTAGAAAGCCAGCCCGAGGAAAAGGCGGCTCCCGCTCCCAAGGTGCTGGATTTCAGCGCAGCAAAGAATAAGGCTCCGGCAAAGGAGGAAACAGCGCCGGAGAAAAAGCCCGACAAGGAACAGGCTGCGGAAAAGCCCAAGCGTGGCTGTCCTGCCAAAACGGACAAGCTGCCTGTCGAAAAGCCCAAGCAGCCCCGAGACAAAATGTCCCAAAGTAAGAAGCCTCCCGGCAAGGAGGCTCCCATTCCCCCGAAGCCGCAGGCAACACCCAAAGAGGCCAAAACTCCCGAACAGGAGCAGCCTGCCGCGCCTCGTGATGCTACCCGCTCGGACCAGCCGGTGCACATCGTCTATATCAACCTGTCTGAGCTGCATCTGTTCAAAAACCATCCCCTTGGTGTTCGAGGAAGAACAGGTGCTGATACAGGAGCGTATGGCGGAGGTCGGTATTCGACACACGGGAGCCTATGTACGGAAAATGGCCCTCAATGGTTATGTGCTGCACGTTGATCTTTCTCACATTCGGGAGCTGGTGTCCTTGCAATGGCGGTGCGCCAATAACCTCAACCAAGTGGCAATCCATGCCAATACCTACGGCGTGTACCCCGAGGAGATAGCGGCGCTGCAAAAGGACTATGCGGCTCTGTGGGTGCCCCTGTCTGATCTTCTGGAAAAACTAGCGGAGGTGGTGGATATGTAGCACTATGGGGAGCGGCAAAGGCCGCTCCCCAAATTTTTAGTTAATGGAACATATCAGTAAAGGCACCAAGGGCGGTCTCCCAAAATCCAACCGGCTCTTTCGCTTTTCGTGCCAACTTTTTGTTTAGCTTTTCAATTTTGCGAATCAGTGTCTTTCTCTTTGCACACAAATCGCTGAAACCATCAACGTTGGATTCAAACAGGGAAAAAAGGTGTTCTACAAATTCATCGGCACCGACATTGATGCCATCGGGATAAAACCTCGCAGAATAGGTTATTGGATTTTCACCTGTTGTGAACTCAATCGCAGTGGTTCCACTCTCTTGCATTTCCTCAAATAGCTTTGTAACATCTTCTCGACTGTAAAAGTCACGATAATTGCGAGGAAAGAAACTATTGCAACCCTTGGGGTTTGCTGTCTCAAAGTAATTGGTTCCACTCCCTGAGCGTTGGTGGCTTTTGAAAGAGTATCCCCCTCTGTATATATCTAAATCCGAAATAATGGATGCGTGGATTTGAGGGATACGCTTTGTTAGATCATAGGAGTATTGCAAGACTTCCATTTCCAAGTCTAAGGCTTTTTTGCTATGCCTTTCTTTATGAAAAGAATATCTCCCGTTCTGTTCAGCTCTTTAACTGGAGGATAGTATTCGACAGAATAAATTCCGAGTTCTACCTTTTTGTAGTTTTTCAATGACTTAGGACGATTCCTGTTCAGGCTGTCTTTAAGGTCGGAAAAATGGGGTGGTATGATTATAATTGAGAACACCAAGAGCTAACGGAGATACCATCATCATGTGTATTATCTTGAAGATCAGATAGTAGAGAATCGATATCTCGTCCATCATACATGATGCTGAGAATGAGAACTGCGCTTTATTCTCAATTGAAGATGGAAAACCAAATAATTCTTTACCTGTATGGCCCCTCATGGCTTTGCAGTGCCGTGGCTCCCAATAATACAGGCCAAAGTACGAATGACATCAGTATATGCTGTTACGAACTGGGAGCTACGGCGTTATATATTTAAAGGGGGTATAGGAGAGAATACTAGTGTATGAATTCGCCATGTTCACATGATATAAATGTAGAGATTAGAAGGGAGATAGAGAATGAGAAGATCCAATTTGATGAGCCTGGGTGTTTTAGTGCTGATAATTTCTCTGTATACACTTAGTGTCCGATACATAGACTCCGAAAAAATATCAACAGCAGTGACCACTGTGACAGCAATTATTGGTGCATATGCAATTTGGTATGAATGGAGAAAGGATTCGAAGATTAAGCAAGCAGAATTTATGATGGGTCTTAATGAATCATTTATTAATAACCCCAAATTGGTTGAGATTGAACATAAACTGGAGAATTACCGGAAGCACGGAATACAAGAACTTGGAGAAGAAGATAGGCAATCTGTCATTGATTATCTAGTGTATCACGAGGGATTGGCGGCATTGTATTTCCGTGGTGTTCTCAATCTAGACGTGATAGATGACCTGTTCTCATATAGATTCTTTCTTGCAATGAATAATCCATGGGTTCAAAGAGAAGAGTTGCTTCCAGATATGGAGTATTATCGTGGATGTATTATGCTTTATAAAATATGGCATGAGTATAAGGTGGATAGAAAGAAACCTATTCTTTTGGAGAATCACTCTTTGCATACTTTGTTCGAAATTAACTTACGAAAAAAACGAGTTGAGAAAGTTGAATGTGCTTACTATATGAATGATGTGAGCCTTGTTTGAAAAAGTGTAGATAGAACGATTCGGCTGTAAGGATATATCAAAAAGGCGATCCCACAGGGCAACGATTTGTCCTGTGGGATTGCTTTTGTGGGTCGGTATGGGTTGATAAGTACGTACATTAAGATGGTGTGGATACACCAAAGTCGGCGGCGGTCTCCATCTTGAAGCGGTTCATGGCCTCGCGGGAATTGGGGTTCACAAGCTTGTTGCTGTTGTTGGAAGTCATTTTGTTTGCACTCCTTTCCGATTGGTTGGACGGGGAGGAGAGCGGTCCGAAAGGGCGGCAGCCGTCTCGAAACGATGTCCTCTCGCTGTGTCCGCGTATATGTTCTGCATTTTTCGGCCTGTTATTACAGCCAATTTTTGCTGAAATCAAAAGGCGCGCCGCCTGCCCCGGAATGGAAGTGTTACGATCCTGTGAACATTGTGATTGATAAAACCTTGGAATTATACTATAATTTGATACATTGGCAGGTGATATTATTTTGAACGACAATATTCTTGAAGTACGCCATCTCAAGACGAGCTTCCTGACTGAAAGCGGCGAACTCCGGGCGGTGGATGATCTGAGTTATTCCGTCCGCCGGGGAGAATTCTGCGCAATCATCGGTGAGTCCGGCTCCGGCAAATCCGTCAGCGCCCTGTCTGTCATGCGGCTGATCTCCTATCCCCCCGGGTTTATCAAGGGCGGCGAGATCATCTTCGACGGCAAGGACCTTATGGACGTGTCCGACAGGGAGATGGAATCCATTCGCGGCAGTGAGATTGCCATGATCTTCCAGGAACCGGGCACGGCCCTGAACCCTGTGATGACCATCGGCGCCCAGATCGAGGAAAATATCCTCCTCCACAGCAAATGCAGCCGGGAGGAGGCCAGAAAACAGGCCGTGGAGCTGCTAGCCATGGTGGATATCCCCAATCCCGGGACCCGGGTGAAGGATTATCCCCATCAGTTTTCCGGCGGCATGAAGCAGCGCGCCATGATCGCTATGGCCATGAGCTGCAAGCCCAAGCTCCTCTTTGCCGATGAGCCCACCACCGCCCTGGACGTAACGGTCCAGGCCCAGGTGCTGGAGCAGCTGAACGCCATGCGCACCAAACTGGGCACGAGCCTCGTGCTCATCACCCACAATCTGGGCGTGGTGGCCCGCTATGCGGATTCCGTGAAGATCATGTACGGCGGGCGCATCGTGGAGTCCGGCCCCACGGACGAGATCTTTGAAAACCCGGCCCACCCCTATACCATGGGCCTCATCCGGGCGGTGCCCCGTCTGGATCTGCCCCGGAGCCACGGGCTCTATACCATCGAGGGCGAGCCCCCCGATATGTCCAGGGTCCCGGCAGACTGCTGCCCCTTCCATTACCGCTGTCCCTATGCGGCGGAGGAATGCGCTACCCGCCGTCCGCCGGAGGAGGAAGTGAGTGAGGGCCACGTCTGCGCCTGCTTCCGCCGGGAGCTTGCCAGAGAAAACTGGAAGGGGGCTGACGCATGAGCATCGAGAGCCAGCACAAGGACGATTTTCTTGTTGTAAAGGATCTGAAAGTCCATTTCCCCGTGACCCGGGGTCTTCTGAAGCGCACCGTGGGCCATGTGAAGGCTGTGGACGGCGTATCCTTCACCATCCGCCAGGGCGAGACCCTGGGCATCGTGGGCGAATCCGGCTCCGGCAAGTCCACGGTGGGCAACGGTATCCTCCGTGCCACGCCCTACGCTACCGGCGAGATCATTTTTGACGGCATTCATTATAAAGACGTAAACAAGGCCGAGATGCGAAAGCTCCGCAAGCGCATCCAGCTCATCATGCAGGACCCCTATTCCAGTCTGGATCCCCGTATGAACGTGCGGGACTGCATCGCCGAGGGCATCCGCATCCACCGGAGCATGACCCCGGCGGACGCCATCGCCAAGGCGGAGGAGCTGCTGGATCTGGTGGGCATCCGCAAGAGCTTCGGCGACCGGTTCCCCCATGAGTTCTCCGGCGGTCAGCGCCAGCGCATCTGCATCGCCCGGGCCCTGGCCATGGAGCCGGACTTCATCGTCTGCGACGAGGTGGTCTCCGCCCTGGACGTGTCCATCCAGGCCCAGGTGGTGACGCTCCTTATGGAGATGCAGCGGCTGTTCGGCCTGACCTATGTGTTCATCGGCCACGATCTTTCCGTCGTGCGATACATCTCCAACGATGTGGCCGTTATGTATCTGGGCAAATTCATGGAGCTCACCGAGTCCGAGACCCTCTATGAAAATCCCCTGCATCCCTATACGAAGGCGCTGATTTCCGCGGCTCCCATCCCCAATCCCAGGGTGGACCGGGCCCGGGAGCGGATCCTTCTCACCGGGGAGATCCCCAACCCCATCGATCCCCCCGCGGGCTGCAAGTTCTGCACTCGCTGCCCCTATGCAAACGACTTCTGCCGTCAGCAGGAGCCGGCATTCAAAGAAGTTGTTCCCGGCCACTGGGTGGCCTGCCACCGCGTAAGGGAAGGAGGCGAGTGGATTGGGTAAGTACATACTCAAGCGCGTGCTGCTCCTTATCCCCACGGTGCTGGTGGTATGCGTGCTGACCTTTGCCATGATGCGCATGCTCCCCGGCACGGCGCTGGACTATATGGTCAAGCGTCTCACGGCTGCGGGCCAGCTGGTGGACGTGGACAGTCTCCGGGCCCAGCTGGGTCTGGATCAGCCCGCCATCACGCAGTTTTTCGTCTGGATCGGCGGCGTGCTCCGGGGGGACCTGGGCAACAGTCTTTTCCAGTATGAGTCCGTGGGCAGCATCATTTCCCGCCAGCTTCCCGTGACCATCCAGCTGGGCGTGATGGAGCTTTTCTGGACCGTCCTCTTTGCCGTGCCTCTGGGCGTCTGGTGCGCCGCACGGCAGGACGGTATTTCCGATTACTCCTTCCGCATTTTCGCCATCATCTTCATGGCGGTGCCAACGTTCCTGGTGGCGTCCATCGTGCTGGTCTATCCCGCTGTCTGGTGGGGCTATGCGCCCAATATCCAGTATGTGAGCATTTTTGAGGACTTTACAGCCAATATGCGGATGTTCCTGGTGCCGTCCCTCATCGGCGCCCTGGCTCAGATCGGCATGCAGCTGCGCATGGTGCGCACCTGCTGTCTGGAGACCATGCGCACCGACTTCGTCCGCACGGCCTGGGCCAAGGGCTGCGGCGAGAAGCGGGTGCTGCTACGCCATGTGTTCCGCAACTCCATGATCCCCGTCATCACCGTCATCGGCGGTTCCGTGGCCGGCATCTTCGGCGGCAATGTCATTCTGGAAAATCTCTTCAACATCCCCGGCATCGGCCATCAGCTGGTGGTTGCGCTGGATCAGCGTGACTATACGGTCATCCAGGGCTGCGTGCTCGTTATGGCCATTCTGGTCATGCTGGTGAACCTGATCGTGGATATTTGCTACAAGTGGCTCGACCCCCGGGTCGAGATCGACTGAAGGGAGGGCTTTTAATGAAGAAGAACAAGAAAAAAGGCCGTCCCTTCCTGAAAGACCTTTTCGTGAAAAAGCCTCTGGCCGGCGCGGGTCTGGTGTTCATGCTGCTGCTGTTTTTGATCGCCATTTTCGCCGACTACATCGCTCCCTATCCCATGGTGGACGGGGCCATGCAGGTGGATGTGTTCAATAAACTCCAGAAACCCTATCTCTTCATGAATGCGGCCGAGCGGGAGAGCGCTCAGGCGCTTCTGGCCATCTCCGGCGGCACGCCCCACTGGCTTGGAACGGACACGCTGGGCCGTGATGTGCTGAGCTATCTCATCTATGGCGCCCGCACCTCCATCATCCTGTGCGTCAGCTGCTGCATCCTGTCCACGCTGATCTCCGTGATCATCGGCACCCTCTCCGCCGTCATCGGCGGTTGGTTCGATCTCATTGTCCAGCGCTTTGTGGACGGCTGGCAGTGCATCCCCTCCATGCTGATGCTTCTGGTCATCATGTCCATGCTGGGAAACGGCGTGCCCCAGCTCATCTTTGCCCTCTCGGTGCCCAGCGGCATCGGCGGATCGCGCATGATCCGCTCCGCGGCCATGAGCGTGAAAGACGCCGGCTATAACAAAGAGTCCGATCTTCTGGGCGGCACGGTTCTGTGGAAGACCTTCAAGCATGTCATCCCCAATATCCTGCCCATTATCATCATCACCGCCGCCGGCTCTCTGGCGGGCGTCATCCTGATGGAGTCCTCCCTGAGCTTCCTGGGCTATGGCGTGGACATCGGCACGCCCAGCTGGGGCTATCTCATCTCCAACCAGGGCAAGAGCTATATGTATGTGGCTCCCTGGCTGGCCTTTGCCCCCGGCGCGGCCATCGGGCTCACGGTCTTCGCCGCCAATATGTTTGGCGACGGCGTCCGCGATCTGCTGGATCCCCGGCTCAAGGGCGGCGTTGGCTCCTATAATTCCCAAAAAATTGCCAGGAAGGTGGCCAAACTCACCGGTGTCCTTCCCGAGCGTATGCCCGGACAGAAGAAACCTGCGGAAATGTAATATTTTTGTAACATCTTCCTTGACCCTGCCGCCCCGGTGCGGTATAATCCTATTGACAGAAATAAAACATAAAAAACATCTAAGGAGGAATACACAATGACCAAACGTATTCTGGCTCTGCTCTGTGCCCTGGCGATGGTCTTCGCGTTTGCCGCCTGCGGCCAGACCGAAGCCCCCGTCGAGGAGGCCGCCCCCGCTGAGGCTGCCGCTCCCGCAGAGGCTGCCGCCGCGGAAGGTGCCAACGAAGTCACCTTCTATTACCCCATGTTCTATAACACCTTTGACCCCGCCAACTCCAATGACTACTGCTATCTCATGATGTATGAGTCCCTGTTCGTCATGGATTACGGCTCCGAGGTCAACGACTTCCAGTCCTTCTATCTGAATGCCGAGAGCATCACCGGCCAGATCGCCGAGGGCTATGACTGGAACGCCGAGACCGGTGTCCTGACCGTCACCGTCAAGGACGGCATCTTCTTCCAGGAAGGCAAGCAGGTCGGCTATTCCGGCCGTCAGCTTCTGGCCTCCGATGTGGCTTACAGCTATCAGCGTCTCCTGGGTCTGGACGGCGTTGCCCAGGCGGAGAGCGAGATCGACTGGGCTTCCACCTTTGCCTGCCTGACCGGCAAGGAAGCCTCCGCTTCCGGCGAGGCCTCGGATGAGCCCGCTGCGGAAGAGCCTGCCACCGAGCCCGGCGCCCCCGTCATTGTGGCGGACGACGCTGCCCGCACCGTCACCTTCCAGTTCGCCGAAGGCTACTGGAACGATATCGCTCTGACCACCTTCCTCACCAACCCTGTGAACATCGTCGGCCCCGAATGGGATGAGCTGACCGCTGAGCAGCAGACCAACGTGGATTACATCTGCGGCACCGGCGCCTGGGTCCTGACCGATTATGTGGTCGATTCCCACATGGTCTTTGAGGCCAACCCCAACTACTACATGACCGATGAAAACGGCGAGCAGCTGCCCTATCTGGATAAGGTCACCCTGCAGTACATCGCCGACGGCGATCAGATCGCCGCTCAGTTCATCGCCGGCAACATTGACTGGTTTGGCGATAAGTCCAACAATGTTCTGAACTCCACCCAGCTCCAGCTGATCCGCGCCTCCAAGGACGCCTCCGAATTTGTGGAGACCGTCTATGCCGGCTCCAGCCCCGCCGGTATTGGCTTCAAGCTCTGCCAGGAGGAACAGCCCTGGTCTGACAAGAACGTCCGTCTGGCTCTCCAGTATGCTCTGGATGGCGACGCCATCAATGCCTATCTGGGCATCATGGGCGAGCAGCAGTTCACCGGCCTGTGGGGCGACAGCCTCTCCGGCTATCAGTGGGAGATGGACGAGGAGACCCTCGCTTCCTGGACTACCTATGATGTGGAGTATGCCAAACAGCTCCTGGCCGAGGCCGGCTATGCCGAAGGCTTCGCGCTGGAGGTCGTTCTGGATGAGCTCCAGGATCAGGACCTGTTCGTTCTCGTTCAGTCCTATTGGAAAGCCATCGGCGTTGATGTCACTTACAGCGTCGCCGGTGTTATGGAGCAGGGCATGATCGCCGCTGACTCCGCCGATTCCCGTCAGTACAACTGCTACGCCGGCGGCTTTGAGGAGTTCAACCTCGTCAAGATGATGGTCGCCAACGGCGGTCTGTCCTCCGGCTACTTCTATGACGATCCCGAGTTCGATGCCGCTATGGACGCTTACAACAACGCCCAGACCGTGGCCGATCAGGAAGCTGCGGCCCGGATCCTGGATGAGATCTTCACCACCGGCCACTGGTGCGTCACCATCGGCGGCGCGCAGAGCCAGACCCAGATGATCTCCTCCCGCATCGGCGGCTACAACGGCGAACGCCTGTATGGTGACCAGCATCTGCGCACCATGCTCGCCCACCTGTACATCAAGTAATCTGAGTCCTGTATAACAACGATCCCGGAAGCTTTGCTTCCGGGATCGTTTTATATGTTTTGAATTGTCAGCGAATGTTCATGGCAGCGGCAAAGCCTTCGCGGACGGCTTTCTGTACGTTGCCGAATTTGTTCACATCGCCGATGAAGGCCATCTGGGGCGCGGAGCCGATGAACTCCTGAGCCATGTCGCAGTTGCTGGCGGCACCGGCGCAGAGGAGGACACTGTCGGCCTCCACCTTCTTTTCCACGCCGTAGCGGTCGATGTATTTTACGCCGTCGGGGCAGATCTCCGTGCAGCGGACACCGGTGAGACTGTGGAATCTGGGTTCCCGGAGCCAGTAATTGTGGACCATGTTCTTATAGTGGGCGTGGGGCGCGTCGGCGATCAGCTCGGGAAGCATCTCCATCACGACGCACTCCTTGCCGATTTCGCAGAGCCAGAGGGCGGTCTCCACGCCGATCTCGCCGCCGCCGATGACGGCCACGGTGTCGCCCAGTTTGTCCTGCTCGCCGTAGATGTGCATGCCATAGAAGACGTTGGGCAGATCCTTGCCGGGGAAGGGCGGGGCGATGGGATGCGCGCCCACGGCCACGGCGACCATGTCATAGCCTTCCGCGAGAAGCATCTCCTTGGTGGCCCGGGTGTTCAGTCTGACGTTCACGCCCAGCTTGTCCATCTGGCCCACGAGATAGTCCTTGAAGCGGCGCAGGGGCCACTTGAAGGAGGCGTAATCCGCGTGGCGCAGCAGTCCGCCCAGAGCGTCGTCGGATTCATAGAGCGTGACACTGTGGCCGCGCTCCGCGGCGATTTTTGCAAACTCCATGCCGGCGGGACCGCCGCCCACGACGGCGACCTTGCGGCTGGGGACGGATTCGGCGTACATATGTGGCAGACGATCCTCCATGCCAAGGGTGGGATTCACGGTGCACATGGTGCGGAACATCTCCCGGCCGGAGGGAACGTGGCACTTGTTGCAGCGCACGCAGGGGACGATGTCCTCGCCCCGCTCCTCATAGACCAACTGGCCGTAGTTGGGGTTGGAGACCCAGCTGCGGGCCATATAGACCAGATCGGCCTTGCCGTCTGCTACGGCGGCGTTGGCATTGGCGATGTCGAACATACCGGAGCTGACGCCCACGACCATGTTCAGGCCCGCGGCGTGAACGGCTTTGGTGACCTTGCCCATCTCTTCCAGATAGGGTTCGGGCACATCCTCGGGAGAGGTGAAGCCCAGGCAGTGCTGGGGGTCCATCTCGCCGCCCCGGAGGTGGAGGATGTCCACCAGACCGTCGCAGAGCTTGGCGAATTCGATGCAGTCGTCGGTGGTGTAGCCGCCCTCGGGCTCGCAGACGGAGAAGACCAGTTCGATGGGGAAGCCTTTGCCCAGTGCCTTCCGCAGAGCGGTGAGAAGCTCGACGGTGAAGCGGGCGCGGTTTTCCGGAGAACCGCCGTATTCGTCTTCCCGGTGGTTCGTGATGGGGCTGAACATCCGGCTCATGGGCTGGTTGCGATAGCAGGCGTAGATGCTCACGATATCGAAGCCAAGGGCCTTCAGATCCCTGGCCTGCTGGACATAGTCAGCGATGAAAGCGTCCATCCAGGCGCGGTCAACTTTGTTGATATCCACCGCGGGAGGGCCGTCGTCCTCGGCGTTGTGGGGCTGGTCGGGGGGAGGAGGGGGTGGCGCAAACTGGCCGCCGATGGGCATGGGGGGCAGCTCAGGGCCAAGCTTCTTGTCCACCGGGCCCATGATATAGCCCGTGACCTTGCTGCCATAGCAGTGGATGGCGTCGATGAGCTGGCACATATAGTTCTGGCAGGTGGCGTCGTCCAGCTCATACATATTGAAGTGGGCGGGGGGATCGTCGATGGTGCGGCCGGGCATCTTCATATCGTCCGTGTGGAGATGGTTGATGGTGATGGCGGCGGCGCCGCTGCGGGCGCGGTTGGC
>CAZQFN010000043.1:0-11262 GCA_964592685.1 uncultured Oscillospiraceae bacterium
CCAGCGCCTGGAAATGAACCGGGCCATTCTCCAGAACTACATCGCCCAGTTCCGGACCATGCTTGGTCTGTAAAAAAAGCAAATATGAAGCCACCGCCAATGTTTCCCATCGGCGGTGGCAATTCTATCCTGTACATGATTTGAAAGGAGTGATCCCGTTGAGAGAAGTAGACCCCAAACAGACAAATCGGGCAACAGCATTCGACCTGTGGATAAATGCACCCATGCCCATGGTGACACTGTTCAAAACACTGGATATTACCAATCTCGTGCGGCTCAGCCGCCGCCACGGCTATAAATTCAATATGCTGATGTGCTGGTGCATTGCCAAGGCAGCCTCCCAGACTGCGGAATTCTATCTTTTACCAGTGGGTAGCAAACTCATTCAGTATGACAAACTCGCCGTCAACACCGTCGTTGCCACCCACAACGGCAATATCAACACCTGTGACATCCCCTTTTCCGAAAACATTCATCAGTTTAACCGGGATTACCTGACATTGACCCATCAGGTACACAGTTCCTGTGATGCCTATAATCTGGAAGACGATTTTATGGTCATAGGCACCTCCGCTCTTACTCAATATAACCTTGATGGCGCAGTAAACATCTACGCTGGATTTTACAATAATCCCTTTCTGATTTGGAGCCGATACAAACGAAGCCTTTTCAAGACAACACTTCCCCTATCCTTTCAGTTCCACCACACTCAGATGGATGGAATCCCCGCCGCACAGTTTCTTGACCGTCTTCAGCGGGAAATCAGAACCTTAAAACTCTAAAAAGCATATAGCCCATGCTCTGCCAAATACAAAAAAGGTTCCCGGTGGTTTAAAACCACCGGGAACCTTTTTTATGTATCAGTAGCCGTAAACATTGTTCCGGCCGATGCTGGCCAGGTTGGGGGTGCCGCACATGGTCATGGTGGACTTGAGTTCCTCGGTGATCTTATCGAGATACACCTTGAGCCCCTCTTCCCCGGCGGCATAGATGAAGGGCACCACGGGCCGGCCGATGAGCACGCCGTCCGCACCCAGCGCCAGGGCGCGGAACACATCCAGGCCGCTGCGGATGCCGCCGTCCACCAGGATCTTGATCTGACCCTTCACCGCGTCAGCAATGGCGGGCAGGACCTCCGCCGTGGAGGGAACGCCGCCCTGGACGCGGCCGCCGTGGTTGGAGACCACGATGGCGGAAGCGCCGGCCTCCACGGCCTTGATGGCGCCGGCCACGGTCATGACGCCCTTGATGATGAAGGGCTTTCCGGCATATTCAATGATCTCCCGCATCTCCTCCACGGACTTGCTGCCCGCGTTGGGATTCATGGCTTTCAGGAAGGGAAGGCCCGCGCCGTCCACATCCATGGCCACGGCGAAGATATCGCCCTTGGTCTTGAGATAGTCCAGCTTCTCGAAAACGAATTCCTTGTTCCAGGGCTTGATGGTGGGCACGCCCATACCGCCAACCTTTTCCATGTCGTTCGCGGCGCTGATCATCACGGCGGGGTCCACGCCGTCGCCGGTGAAGGCGACAATGCCGTATTCCGCGCAGGCAGGGACCAGCAGGCTGTTATAGCTCAGGTCGTTGTATTTTTCGCCATAATGCATGTTCACCGCGCCCAGGGGAGCGATGAAGATGGGGGCGGCGAAGGTATGGCCGAACATCTCAAAGGAAATGTCCACCGGGCGGTTTTCGCACAGGGTGTCCATGTTCACGCAGATCTCCTGCCATTTGTCGTAATTCCGGGCAGCGGCATTGCCAGGGGCCTTGCTGCCGGGACCGGGCATGGAGTTGCCGCAGGCGCGGCCATTGCACACCGGGCAGGCCTTGCAATACTGACCAAGCTCGCCCCGGGCGGCGGCCAGAATTTCGTTGTAGTTCATAGCTCTCTCCTTATATGTGTGATTTCGGTGACTATATGACTATATTATATAGAACAGGGTTCACCGGCGCAAGAGCTTTCTGTCACTCCTCCTGACGAAGGCCGGCAAAAAAAGATTTCATCACCCCGGCGCATTCCTCCGCCAGGACGCCGCCGTAGATGGCAGGCTTGAAACCATAGCGCTCCTCGAAGAGATTGAGAACGCTGCCGCAGGAGCCGGTGACCGGCTCTTTCGCCCCGTATACCAGCCGGGGCACCCGGGCATTGAGGATGGCACCGGCGCACATGGGGCAGGGCTCCAGCGTTACATATAAAGTACAGCCCTCCAGCCGCCAGCTTCCCACCGCCCGGCAGGCCTCTTCAATGGCTTCAATCTCCGCATGGTGGATGGCGGAATGGCGTTCCTCCCGCCGGTTTCGGCCCCGGCCGATGATGTTTCCGGCCTCATCCGTCACAACGGCGCCCACCGGCACCTCCCCGGCGGCAGCGGCCTCGTCTGCCATGGCAAGCGCCAGGCGCATGTATTCCTCTCTCTCCACGGTCATCACCTCGGCCCCATTATGCCATAAGCCCCGGCATTTTTCCAGTCCCCCGGGAATCGGGAAATTATTCTAAATAATAATGATTATTGTTATTGACAAACGCTTTTCTCTGTGTTATAGTGAGATCACAAAGGAAATCCGATCAACGAAAGGAGGCCGATTCTCCTGGAAAAGAAACTTCGCTACTCCCATCAGCGGGAAATGATCTATCAATACCTGCTGGCCACAAAGGAACACCCTTCCGCGGAGATGATCTATAACGACCTCCGGGAAGATATCCAGGGTCTGAGCCTGGGAACCGTCTACCGGAACCTGAAGCTTCTGGAGGAGCTTGGAAAGGTCCGCCGGGTGGCATCCTTCCAGAATGTGGAGCGATACGACGCCGTCTGCGGCGACCATGTCCACTTCCTCTGCACCGGCTGCGGCTGTGTCAGCGATGTGATGGACGCCGACGCCGACGCCCTTCGAAAGAGCATCCCGCTGACAAACGGCTACCGCATCGAAAAATTCGACCTGACGCTCACCGGCCGGTGCCCCCAGTGCATGGCCCTCCCGGAATAAACTCCGGCAAAGACAATCATACTACTTCAAAAAGGAGATTTTTATTATGTCTATGATCAATAAAGAAATCAACGATTTTTCCGTTCAGGCTTATCAGGATAACACTTTCAAGACCGTCACCAAATCCGACATTCTGGGCAAGTGGAGCGTGTTCTTCTTCTATCCCGCGGACTTCACCTTCGTCTGCCCCACGGAGCTGGAAGATCTGGCCAACATCTATGACAAGTTCCAGGCCGCCGGTTGCGAGATTTATTCCGTCTCCACCGACACCCACTTTGTCCACAAGGCCTGGCACGATGCCTCCGAGCGCATCCAGAAGATCCGCTATCCCATGCTGGCCGACCCCACCCACGCGCTGTCCAGAGACTTTGAGGTCCTGATCGAGTCCGACGGCATGGCCGAGCGCGGCAGCTTCATCGTGAACCCAGACGGCCGGATCGTCTCCTATGAGGTCAGCGCCGGCAACGTGGGCCGCAACGCCGACGAGCTGTTCCGCAAGCTGCAGGCCTGCCAGTTCGTCCACGAGCATGGCGACGAGGTCTGCCCCGCCAAGTGGCAGCCCGGCGCCGAGACCCTGAAGCCCAGCCTCGACCTGGTGGGCATGCTCTGATCTGAAATCATATCCAAATCATAAACAACCTGAATCACCCAAATATCAAGGAGGAGAGACCTATGACCAACCCCAAATTCGCCATCTGCAGCCACTGCGGAAATCAGATCGAAATCATCCATGACGCCGGCGTGCCCGTGATCTGCTGCGGTCAACCCATGGACATCCTGGAGCCCAACACCGTAGAAGCCAGCGGTGAGAAACATCTGCCCGTTGTTTCCATCGAGGACGGCGTTGTCACCGTGAACGTAGGTGCCGTGGATCACCCCATGGTGGACGTACACTACATCGAGTGGGTCTATCTTCAGACCGAAAACGGAGGTCAGCGCAAAGACCTCAAGCCGGAGGAAGCCCCCCATGTCACTTTCCAGACGGGCGATGACAAACCCGTCGCCGTCTATGCTTACTGCAACCTCCACGGCCTGTGGATGACTTCCGTGTGACACGACACTTCATCGCCTGCCGTTTCACCGGCAGGCGATCTGCTTAAATCCTCAAGGAAAGGAACCTGTGCATGAAGAATCTTTACGACGTTGTCGTCATCGGCGGAGGCCCGGCAGGCCTCACAGCCGCCCTCTACCTGGCCAGAGCCAGATACCGCGTGGTCGTGGTGGAGAAGGAGCGCTTCGGCGGCCAGATCACCATCACTCATGAGGTCGTGAACTACCCCGGCGTGAAAAAGACCAGCGGCGCGGAGCTGACCGAGACCATGCGCGCCCAGGCCGAGAGCTTCGGCGCGGAGTTCCTGCTGGCGAACGTAGAGTCTCTGGACATGACCGGAGATGTGAAGTCCGTGAAGACCGACCGGGGCGAGCTGAAGGCTTTCGGCGTGCTTCTGGCCACCGGCGCTCATCCCCGGATGGTGGGTTTCCCCGGCGAGGCAGACTTCCGGGGCCGGGGCGTGGCTTATTGCGCCACCTGCGACGGCGAGTTCTTCACCGGCAAGGCGGTCTTTGTGGTGGGCGGCGGCTTTGCCGCGGCAGAGGAAGCGGTTTTTCTCACCAAATACGCCCGTCATGTGACCATTCTCATCCGGGGAGAGGATTTCTCCTGCGCCAAGTCCGTGGCGGATGCCGCCCGGAACCACGAAAAGATCACCGTCCTCACAAACACCCAGGTGGAGGAGGTGGGCGGCGATTCCACCCTCCGCTTCATCCGCTATAAAAACAAGCTCACCGGGGAGGTGACGGAACACCGGGCCCCCGAGGGGGAGAATGTGGGTGTGTTCGTATTCGCGGGCTATGCCCCCGCCACCGATCTTGTGAAAGGCATCGCGGAGATCAACGACCAGGGCTATATCCTCACCGACCGCTCTCTCAAAACCACCGCGGACGGCCTCTATGCCGCCGGCGACGTGTGTGTCAAGGCTCTGCGCCAGGTGGTCACCGCCGTGGGCGACGGCGCCCTTGCCGCCACGGAGCTGGAAAAATACGCCGCGGCCATGCAGCGGAAAACCGGCCTTCGCCCGGAGCAGCCCCAAACCGCGCCTCCTCAGCAGGAGGAAAAAGCCCCGGAACCCGCTCCCGCCGGAACCAGCGCGCTGTTTGACACCAACATGCTGGCCCAGCTGAACGCCGTCTTCGCCCGGATGGCCGCCCCCCTGGTGCTGGAGCTCACGCTGGACGACCGCCCGGTGTCCCGGGAGCTGCAGGGCTATATGGAGGAACTGGCCTCCCTCACGGATAAGCTGTCCGTGAACCTTTCCGGCCGCGAAGAGGATGCCCCCTGCGTCCGGGTTCTCCGGGCGGACGGCTCCTGGTCCGGCCTTGCCTTCCACGGCGTGCCGGGAGGCCACGAGTTCACCTCCTTCGTTCTGGGCCTGTATAACGCCGCCGGCCCCGGCCAGCCCATCGAAGAGGACATAAGCTCCGCCATTTCCGCCCTCGGCAGCCTGGACATCAAAGTCCTGGTCTCCCTGTCCTGCACCATGTGCCCGGAGTTGGTGACCGCCGCCCAGAAAATCGCCGCGGAAAACGAAAACATCACCGCCCGGATTTACGACGTGAACCATTTCCCCGCTCTGCGGGATAAATACAACGTGATGAGCGTCCCCTGCCTCATCGTGAACGACGGCAAGACCGTCTCCTTCGGCAAGAAAAACATCCGTCAGCTCCTGGAGCTGCTCTCATAACCTTATAAGGAGGTACCGATCATGCGTTTGAAAGATAAAGTTGCCATCATCACCGGCGGGAGCCGCGGCATCGGCTTCGCCACGGCGGACGCCTTCCTCCGGGAGGGAGCCACCGTCATTCTGGCCGCCAGCACCAAGGAATCCGCCGACAAGGCTGTCGCCAAGCTCCGGGAGAAATATCCCGATTCCGTGGTGGCCGGCATCAGCCCCAATCTCAGCGATCTGAACGACGTGCGGAACATTTTCCGCCTTGTGGCCGGACGCTACGGCTGCGTGGACATCCTGGTGAACAACGCCGGTGTGTCCGAGAGCACACCTTTCATGGACTACACCGAAGAGGACTTTGACCGGGTCATGGATCTGAACATCAAGGGCGCCTTCAATGCCACCCGCGCCGCCGCCGAATGCATGGTGGACCGAGGTCACGGCGTCATCCTCAGCACCTCCTCCATGGTCAGCATCACCGGCCAGCCCTCCGGCGTGGCCTATCCCACCTCCAAATTCGCCGTGAACGGCATGACTGTGTCTCTGGCCCGGGAGCTGGGCCCCAAGGGCATCCGCGTGAACGCCGTGGCTCCCGGCATCACGGAGACGGACATGATGAAGGCCGTCCCCAAGGAGGTCATCGAGCCCATGATCGCCCAGATCCCCCTGCGCCGTCTCGGCCAGCCGGAGGACATCGCCAACGCCTTCGTGTTCCTGGCCTCCGACGAGGCCTCCTATATCACCGGCGTTGTTCTCAGCGTGGACGGCATGGCACGAAACTGAACTGCGAAACTTCTGCAAAAAGTCCGCACAATGTGCGGACTTTTTGCATACCGCCTGCCCGAATCCGCCATACTAACCCCATACGGAAAGGAGTGGATACTATGGTGGAGCAGGATACCATCAAGCTGCTGCGGGAATGCGATGCCGGCATCCGCATGGGCGTGGCCTCCATCGGCGAAGTGGCCGACCACGCCAAGAGCAAGGATCTCCGGCACACTCTCACCCAGTGCAAGGACGACCATGAAACCCTTAAAAGCGAACTGCAGGATCTTCTGGATCAATACGGCGACCAGGGCAAGGCTCCCAACACCATGGCCCGGGGCATGAGCTGGTTCAAGACCAACATGAAGCTGAGCATGGACGATTCCGACAGCACCATCGCCGAGCTCATGACCGACGGCTGCAACATGGGCGTAAAGTCCCTGAGCCGCTATCTCAATCAGTATAAGGCGGCGGACGAGCGCTCCAAAAACCTCACCAAGCGGCTCATCCATCTGGAGGCCAAGCTGGCGGAGGACCTGCGGGCTTATCTGTAAGAAAAAGGAGGAGCAATGCTCCTCCTTTTCGTTTGGTTTACTGCTTTTCCACGCTCTCGGCCATAGCGATAACATCGTCAAGGGAATAATTGGCGTTTTCACTGTTGGTATACGATTCCAGCGAGAAGCAAATATCTGCATCTTCATTCATCCAGATAAGTATCGTGCTTCTTTCTCTGACGATGGCAAACGCATCCCAGCCGTTTATCTCCAGCTCGTCTATGCATTCTTCGGGTTCGTTGGCCAGATAATCCGCCTTATGGTTTTCGTATACCTCTGCCGTGATGGAGTTTTCCTTGCTTCCATTCTCCCATTCACGTGTATAAATCAGTTCAATATGCGGGAAATCATCAGCGGAATAGGAGAGGAACACCCTTGCTTCGCCGCAGGTCTCCATTCCATCCGGAAGCCACGGTGAATATGCATTTTCTGAATAATCCGCATTATAAACTTCGCCGCCAGTAACTCCCTCCGGGAGTTTGGTAACGCCATAGCTACCAATCTCGTCCAGAATGGCATTGACCTGCTCGGCATATGCAGCCTCTTCCGCATCCCTTTTGGCCAGCTGTTCCGCCGTATATGCCTCGTCGTTTTTCTCTTCTTCCATAACTCTTTCGACAAGGGCATCATCGTTCTTGCCGCCCAGCAGGGAATAATCCGTGCTTTCGGCAATGTATTTCATGTCGTCCATATCCAGCAGGGTCAGATATTGGCCCGGTTCCACGCCGCCGTTGACAAAGGTGGTCACATAGCAGTTATCCAGCTCCGCAAAAATCATGGAATAGTGTTTGCCAAGAGCAATATCCACCTCAAAACCGTCTTCCGTCACATAGGTTTCATAGGTATATTCGTCCGGTTCATCGCCGCCAATGAAAAAGCTGCAAAACGTGCCCTTCATGGCTCGATAAATATTAATCGGCACCATTTCATCCTCATTGTCGGAATAAGGCGTTTTCACCGCGTTAAGATGGAAGCTTCCCTCATCATAAATCTGACCGGTGCATCCGAAGTCCTCCGCATAGGCTTCGGTCAGCGGCAGGAAGGGTTCAAGCCCGGACACTTCATAAAACTCATCCAGCCATGCCACCGTCGCGCCGTTTTCATACAGCCGCAGACCGTATTTGTCCGCAAGTGCTTTCAGTTTTTCCGCCATAGCCTCCCAACCGATGCCGTAATCCCGATAGGGACTGTCATAGGGAAGGAGCACATCATAGTCTTCTTCACAGTCGCTGAAGAAATACTCCAGCCACTCCTGCAGGGCAAAAAATTCCGCATGAGAGGAATCGGCAGAACTGTAAAAATACGAACCGTCTCCGCCGCCTTCCAGACTGTAAACCTCCGTTTCCGTAGAGGCTGTTTCTTCCGGGGGCGCCAGTCCCACCGGGCTGTATTGGACATACATCGTGCCGTCACTATCCAGATGACCTTCCACCACCCGGTCCTTCATCCCATACTGATACACCGCTACGGCGGTGGCCGTCAGGGCCAGGACGACGGTGGCGGCGACCAGCAGCACCCGGCCCAGCTTGCGGGCGGGGCGGCGGGTGGCTTTGGGCTGGCTGATGCCCAGCTTCGCCATGGTCAGCTCCCGGACCCGGTCGGTGTCCACGACGCCGGGGTCTTCCATCTCAATATAGTTATCAAAAAAGCCGTCCATCGTTTCAGAGATACGCAGCTTCATTCAAAACACCTCCCATGATAAATTCCGCGCGGAGCTTTTCCCGGCCCCGCTTCAGCCGCTGGCGCACGCCCGCGGGGGATATCTTCATCTCCCGGCCGATGGCCGTAGCCGTCTGGCAGTAGTAGTAATAGCGGATGAAGATCTCCCGGTCCGGCTCTGTCATGGCGTTCACCGCCTCCCGGACGATGCGGATCTGCTCCTGTTCCTCCAGGATGGTCTCCGGCCCGTCGGTGGATAAGGTGAGGATATCCTCCTCCAGGGCCAGATCGACGCCCCGCTTCCGCAGGAGGTCATAGGCCTTGTGTCGGGCGACGCTCCCCAGATAGCCCCGGACCTTTCCGGGCTGGACCATATCGCTCTTTTGCCAGAGGACCACGAACACGTCGGAGGTGAGTTCCTCCGCGTCCTGGGCGGTCATGGTGCGGCCGATGATATTCCAGATGACGGTGCCCACATAGGGCGTATAACGGTCGATGAACCAGGAAAGGCCCACCGGGTCTTTCTTTCGCAATAACGCTAAAGCGTGTTCTTCCGTCATGATGTTTTCTCCTTGTGTTGGGATTTGACAGCTGTCATCTATCATATCGCGAAAAAGAGGGAAAGTGTGACAAAGAAATGTAAAAAACAGCCGGACGGTTGTCCGGCTGTTTGAAGTATCTGGAAATCAGAGAGCCTGGTTGGCGGTGATGATGGCCATCTTGTAGACCTCGTCGGCCACGCAGCCGCGGGACAGGTCGTTGATGGGGGCGTTCAGGCCCAGCAGCAGGGGGCCGTAAGCCGCGAAGCCGCCGAAGCGCTGGGCGATCTTATAGCCGATGTTGCCGGCGTTCACGTCGGGGAAGATGAAGGTGTTGGCATAGCCGGCCACGGGGCTGCCGGGGAACTTCAGCTGGCCTACGGTGGGGGAGACGGCGGCGTCGAACTGCATCTCGCCGTCCATGGGGACGTCGGGCATGAGCTCCTTGGCCTTGGCGCAGGCGTTGGCCATGCGGGTGACGGTATCGTCCTTGGCGGAACCCTTGGTGGAGAAGCTCAGGAAAGCGACCTTGGGATCGATGCCGAACTTCTTGGCGACCTTGGCGGTCTCGATGGCGGACTCCACCAGCTGATCCTCGGTGGGATGGATGGTGATGGCGCAGTCGCCCATGGCGTACTTCTCTTCCACGCCGTCCTTCTCGCGGACCATGATGAAGGTGCCGGAGACGTTGGTGTTGCCGGGCTTGCACTTGATGAGCTGCAGAGCGGGGCGGACGGTGTCGGCGGTGGAATAGGTGGCGCCGCCCAGGAGGCAGTCGGCCTTGCCCATCTTCACCAGCATGGTGCCGAAGTAGTTGCCCTTGAGGAGGTTGGCATGGCAGTCCTCGGCGGACATCTTGCCCTTGCGCAGCTCCACCATGGTGGCGACCATTTCGTCCATGCCCTCATAAGTGGCGGGATCGATGATCTCGGCGCCCTCGATGTCAAAACCGCCGGCAGCGGCAGCGGCCTTCACTTCTTCCGCAACGCCGATCAGGATGACATTCAGGAAGCCGCCCTTCATCAGGCGGTCGGTAGCCTCCAGGATGCGGGCGTCGGTGCCCTCGGTGAAGACGATGGACTTTTTCTCTGCGGCTTTCAGGGCCTCAATGAGTTCCTCAAACATGTGGGTTTCCTCCATATTAATATTTTCATTTTGAATTCAGGATCAATGTGCACACGCACTAAAAAATATGGTATCACTTAGCGGACTAAAATGCAAGCAATGACAACGAAAAAACTCTTTTTCTCCCGAGGCCCAAGTTTCTGTTTACAAAATTTCGCCCTTCGATTATAATACTTCCAGTTATCAAACAGAAAACAGGTACTCAAAAATGGAAGAACGCTCCTTTTGCCGGATCCTGGGCGATCTGCGGCGGGAAAAAGGTGTTTCCCAGCGCAAAGCGGCCTCGGATCTTCACATTTCTCAGGCTCTTTTGAGTCACTATGAAAACGGCGCCCGGGAACCGGGCCTTTCTTTCGTCTGCCGCGCCTGCGATTACTACGGCGTAACGGCGGACTATATTCTGGGCCGCAGCGGCGAGACCGCGGCTGAGCTCCCCGACACAGCCATTCTGCGGGAGCTTGCCAGAGATCTTCACGCGCTGGCCGACAAAGCGGAGAATTATGCAAAATGAAACAGGAAAACATTCGTAACTTTTCCATCATTGCCCACATCGACCACGGAAAATCCACCCTCTCCGACCGGCTCATCGAGCTTTGCGGCGCGGTGGAGGCCCGCCTTATGTCCAACCAGATCCTGGACAACATGGATCTGGAAAAGGAGCGCGGCATCACCATCAAGGCCCGGGCAGTGACCATCCACTGGAAGGATTATCAGCTCAACCTCATCGACACCCCGGGACATGTGGACTTCAACTATGAGGTCAGCCGCTCTCTGGCCGCCTGCGAAGGCGCGATCCTGGTGGTGGACGCCTCCCAGGGCGTAGAGGCCCAGACCCTGGCCAACACCTATCTCGCTCTGGAGCACGATCTGGAGATCCTGCCCGTGGTGAACAAGATCGACCTGCCGGCG
>CAZQFN010000044.1:0-11254 GCA_964592685.1 uncultured Oscillospiraceae bacterium
GCGTGGTCTGCATGCCCGACGGCGCCCCCATCAGCAAGGTGGAGGCCACCAAGCGCCTGGGTGCGGAGGTCTGTCTCGTCCCCGGCGCCTATGACGACGCCTATGAACACGCACTGAAGCTCCAGCAGGAAACCGGCGCCACCTTCATCCATCCGTTTAACGACGAGCTCGTCATCGCCGGCCAGGGCACCATCGGTCTGGAAATTCTGGACCAGATCCCCAACGCCGACGCGGTCATTGTGCCCATCGGCGGAGGCGGACTCATCGCCGGCGTGGCCTGCGCCATCAAGAGTCTGAACCCCAACGTAAAGGTCTATGGCGTTCAGTCGGCCAACGCCCCCAGCATGGCCGTAAGTCTGGAGAAGAAAGCCATCACCACACTAAACACCGTGGCCACCTTTGCCGACGGCATCGCCGTCAAGACCCCCGGGGATGTGACCTACGCCATGGTCCGGAAATACGTGGACCAGGTGGTCACCGTCTCGGAGGACGAGATCGCCGCGGCCATTCTGGCGCTCATGGAGCAGCAGAAACTCATCGCCGAAGGCGCGGGCGCCGTCTCCGTGGCGGCGGCCATGTTCGGCAAGCTGCCCATCGAAGGCAAAAACGTGGTCTGCCTCGTCTCCGGCGGCAACATTGATGTGAACATCCTCTCCCGGGTCATCACCCGCGGACTCATCATGAGCGGCCGCAGCTGCACGCTCCAGATCGCCCTGGAGGACAAGCCGGGCCAGCTGGTAGGCGTGAGCAAGATCGTTTCCCGATGCGGCGCCAACGTGGTCGCCGTTCACCACGAGCGGTCCGACCCCAACATGCCCATTGTCAGCTGCCTTCTGAAGCTCGGCCTTGAAACCCGAGACTTTGACCAGATCCGGCTCATCCGCCGGGAGCTTGAAAAAGCGGGCTTCCGTCTGGTCTGACCCACCGATCCAATAAAAACATCCCGGAACCGAGTCGGTTCCGGGATATTTTTATCCTTTTATTCGGTTATATACCACCAGTCGTTTGCATACCAGACCTGATCGTCACCGTCCCACAGCATCTCCAGAACAATGCCGTAGCCCTCATAATACCAGAGCTGCTCGGTGCTGCTGACAGTCTCCCGGCCGGTAGTCTGGCCAAATACTTTCTCAACATCCGCGGCGACACAGCCCCAGAGACTTTCCGCCAGCTCCGCATTGTAATAGAGGCTCACATTCAGAGAATACCGGGCCAGGAACGTGGCCAGCTCCGCGCGGGTGATATATCCTTTTGGATTCAGGGAATAGGTCCCGTCACCGTTGTCATAGCCAACCTGCTGTCCCACGACCACGCTCCACGTTTGGGCCTCCATGGCCCAGTCGGAAATGCTGTCCACATCGGAACAGTCCAGATAATACAAGTCGTCCCAATCATTCAGGATGAGGCCGATACTGTCCGCGAAACGGTAGAGGAACACGATGAACTGCTCCCGGGTCACGCCGCTGTTGGGGGCGAAGGTACCATCCTCATATCCAACGGCAATGCCGTTTTCCGCCGCCCAGGCCACCGCGTCGCAGTACCAGTTCCCCTCATACACATCGGTAAACGTGGTTCCGCCGCTGACATCGGGCTCGCCCGCCAGCCGGTAGAGCACCATCACCACCTGGGCTCGGGTCGCTCCGCCCTCGGGATAGAAGGTGCCGTCGCCCATGCCGGCCATGATGCCGACTTCGTAGCAGTATTTCACATAGTCAAAATACCAGGCATCCTCACGGACATCCTCAAAGCCGATCCAGATGTTTTGCCAGACCGAGTGGATCATGCTGTCAAATTCCACGCCGCTCACAATGTCCGCGGTCGTATAGAGATAGCCGGATTCATCCTGCCAGCACACGAAGCTCCGCAGCCCGTCCGGATCCTCGGCAACGGTCATGGTCTGCAGCTTGGGAAGCTCAAAGGCCCAGCAGATGGTTTCGATCGTGGAGGGAAGGTTCAGCGTGGTCAGATTGTCGCAGCCGCTGAAGGCACCGGCGGCTATGAACGTGACGCCCTCCTTCAGCGTGACGCTCTTCAGCCCCGTGCAGCCGCGGAAGATATAGGTCTCGATTTTGGACACACCGCCTGGGATGGTGGCCTTTGTGATTCTTTCATTGACGGCGAAGGCACCGTTTCCGATGGCTTCCAGACCGGCGGGCAGATCGATGGAGGCCAGATCACAGCCATAAAACGCTTCCCTGCCGATGGTCTTCAGCCCCGCGGGGAATTGGATTTTTGTCAGGGCACAGTTCTGGAAAGCGCTGTCGCCAACGGTCTCAACCGTAGAGGCCAGATTCACGGTCTTCAGCGCGGTGCAGAGCTTAAAACACTCCGCCGGCACCTCTGTGACGCCTTCTTCCGCGGTCACTGTCTGGATGCCCTTGCATTCATAAAAGGCTCCTCTTCCCAGCGCAAGTCCCGCGGGGATGATCACCGCCGTGATGCTATGGTTCTCGCCGTATGCAAAATTGCCCACGGTCTCCAGATTTTCGGGAACGCTGAAACTCTGCAGATCGCAGCCATAAAACGCCCATGCTTCGATGGTCTTCAGTCCGTCCGGCAGTTTGATGTCCGTCAGCGCGCTGCAGTTCTGGAAGCAATTGCTGCCGATGGTTTCCAGCGTGGACGGCAGGCTCACGGTCTTCAGCGCCGTGCAGTCCATGAAGCTGCCGGAATTCAGCACCGTAACCCCTTCCGCCACTGTCACGGTTGTCAGCGCCGTGCAGTTCTGGAACATATAAGCGCACATCGCTCCCATGTCCGAAGCCGCAATGGTCACTTCGGTCAGCGCCAGGTTTCCGGCAAACACGTTATTCCCGGCATAGATCACCCCGGCCGGCAGTTCCAGCTTCTCCAGCGCGCAGCCATAAAACGCATAGTCCTCCAGCGTGGTGAGCGTCGCGGGAAGCCGGATCGTTTTCAGCCCTGCACAGCTTCCAAAGGCATGGTCTCCGATCTCCCGGAGTCCCTCCGGCAGATCGACCGACAGGATGCCGTCGTATTTCTGGAAGCTGTAAGCGCCGATGCGGGTAATACCCTCGCCAACGACCACCGCGGTGATCATGCTCCGATAATCGCTCCAGGGCGGCAGCACGGGATTGCCCTCGTAAAGATCAACGCTCTCATATTCCGGCATTTCACCCTCGCCGGTGACGGTAAATGTCCCCGTCTCGTCAATGCTCCACCGGAATTCCTGCCCCAACTCATTGGTGACCGTGCCGGAGGCCGGCAGGGTGAGTTCAACGCAGTGGACCGTACAGCCGGAAGGTATCCATCTGTTTCCTTCCACCAGCTCCCACGCCGTTTCCGTCGAGCCGTAATAGACATCCGTCAGCGACGAGCAATTATTAAAGGCCAGCTGACCAATTCTCTTCAAAGACGCCGGCAGCGCCAGACTCTTCAGCGCCGAACAGCCGGAAAACGCATTCGCCAGGATGCTCACCAGAGAATCCGACACCGTAATTTCTTCCAGCGCCGTGCAGCCGGAAAACGCTTCTTCGCCGATGACTGTCACTTCGCTTCCCATGCGGAAGTTTTTGAGACCGGTGCAATTATAAAACGCCTTTTCTCCGATGGACGTCATCCCCTCCGGCAACGCGATGCTCGCCAGGGAGCTGCACCCGGAAAACGCATTTCTGCCCACCGTGGTCAGGCTTTCCGGCATTTCCATCCACGCCAGCGACACGCAATTGGAAAATGCATTATCATCGATGATCCGCACAGAATCCGGAAGCACAACGTTTTTCAGCGCGCCGCAGCCATAAAACGCAGCAGAGCCTATTTGTTCAAGACTTTCGGGCCATTCCACATCGGTCAGCGCCACACATTCTTTGAAAGCCCCGGTCCCGATGGTTGTGATCCCGTCCGGGATCGTTACGGATTCCAGCGCCGTGCAATATTGGAAAGCATCTCTGGGAACCGCTGTTATGCCGGAGGGCAACACAACGCTTTTCAGCGCGCCGCAGTCATAGAAAACGCCCTCGCCCAACGTTGTAACGCTGTCGGGGATCGTGACCTCCGTAAGCGCGGTGGAGCAGAACGCCATTCGGCAAATGGTCTTCAACCCCTCCGGAAGAACGATGCTCTCCAAGGCAGAGCAGCACTCAAAGGCACAGTCACCAATGTAGGTCACACCATCGGGGATCACAACATTCTTCAGCCCGGTGCATTCCGAAAAGGCACCTGCGGAAATACTGCTGACCCCTTCCAGAAAAGACAGATCCTCCAGCGCCGTGCAGCGCCAGAACGCATAGGAGCGCACCGCAGTCAAGCTATCCGGAAGGCTCAGTGTCTTCAGCGCCGTGCAGTCAACAAATGCATACGAGCCGATGCAGGTAATCCCCTCTCCGATCACAACGGACTCTATCTCTGTCTCATACTGCGCCCAGGGTGCGCCGGAAGCCTCAAAATCCGGCATTGCGCCTTCTCCGAGAATGGTGAGCGTGCCGTTTTCATAGGACCAGGTAAACCCGGTATCGACCGTATCGGTCACGGAAGAAACAACGATCGGCAAATTCTCCGCCGCCATTAAAACCTCCGCCGTTTCCCCCGCTTCCGTCTCTCCGATCCCCACAGCCGATTCAGACTCTTCCGTCTCCGTGGGCTCTTTCACTGTGGGAATCTCCTCCACAGCCACGTCCGAAACAGCCTCGATAAGGTCGGCCGCGTCCAAAAGGGCCGCCTCCTCCGCAAAGGCGGGCATGGCAAATCCAACCGCCATGCACAGGCAAAGAAGAATAGATATGTATCTCTTCATAGCGCACCTCCCAAACGGTATCTTTTTCGAAATTGATTAAATTTCTTTAATTATTGTATCCAAAAATATTTTTTATCCATTTTTTCTATATTATATACCATTCTATCCCACACCGCAACCATTTTCACCAAAAAATACCATTTTTCAATTGCGGCCGTGAATTTTTCTCCCATGTTGAATCTATGTTGAGCCGGGCGAATTATAAATGATAAAAGTGGCAATGCTTCAAGAGGAGGGGTGTATCATGCTTCGCTGCGTCCTATATCTGGCCGCTCTGGGAATTTTGTCCTTTGTGCTGGGGCGTCTGGCACCCAAAAGCTGGTTTCATCCGGACCGCTTTCCATACCGAACGCTGCCCTTCGAGAAAGGCGGCGCCCTCTATCACCGGCTGGGCATCCGGAAATGGCAGGCCCGCGTGCCGGATATGAGCCGCATTCTTCCCGGCGTCATGCCCCGCAAGGCCATGACCGGCCGTCCCTCCGCCGCGGAGCTGGAGCGCATGCTGCAGGAGACCTGTGTGGCAGAGCTTACCCACGGTCTTTTGTGTCTCGCCGGACTGGGCTGTCTCTGGCTCTGGCCCGGTTGGGGCGGCACCATCATCACCATCGTCTATTTTCTGGGAAATCTTCCCTTTGTTCTTATTCAGCGGTATAACCGTCCCCGGCTCATGCGCCTCTATACGCGGCTGACCGCAGACAATGAAAGGAGACCGTAACATGCGTGCTCTGATCCTCACCGGCAGCGCCGGTCAGGGCCACAATTCCACCGCCCGCGCCATCGGCGAAGTCCTGTCCGCCCGGGGTTCGGACTATGAGATCCGGGACGGGCTGAGCTTTATCTCCGGGCGTCTCCCCACCCTTTTGTCCCGGGGCCACACTAAAATGTATCGCAGCTTTCCGGGTCTGTTCCGCCGGGGGTATACCTGGCTGGAAAACCACCGGGGAGCCTGCCGCGAGGGCGGAGCCCTCTATCGCTTTCTGGCCCACGGCGCACGCGAACTGCGTCTTCATCTGGAGCAGGGGCAGTATGATTCCGTGATATGCACCCACATTTTCGCCGGTCTCATGCTCACAGAGGCCCTTCGCCAGCATCCCATGGACATACGGACCTGTCTGGTGGCCACGGATTATACCTGCAGCCCCGGCACGGAGCATTGCCGCATGGATTATTACGCCATCCCCCACGCAGATCTGGCTCCGGAGTTCATCGCCCACGGCATCCCGTCCGCCAAACTGCTCTGCCACGGTCTGCCCGTTCGCGGGGATTTTCTGGTGTCCACCGATAAATTCCTGGCCAAGAAGGCCCTTCGCATTCCAAAGGACCGGCCTCACCTTCTCATTATGTGCGGCAGCATGGGCTGCGGCCCATTGAAGGAACTGACCTGCCGCTTGGGCCGGGAGCTTCCGCCGGAAACCGAGGTGACCGTGGTCTGCGGCACCAACAAGAAGCTTCTTCAGATCCTTTCCCAAATCAGCCGGGAGCATAAAAACATCCATATCCTTGGATATCGGGAGGATATCTCCCTCCTGATGGACAGCGCCGACCTCTATCTCACAAAACCGGGCGGCATCAGCGTCTCCGAGGCCGCCGCAAAGGGATTGCCCATGGTGCTCATAGACGTGGTGGCCGGGTGCGAAAAATACAATCTGCGTTTCTTCCTGGCCCACGGCGGCGCAGTCACCGCCAAAACCCCCAGACAGCTGGCCCGGCTTTGCGCCTCCATGCTGGAGGATCCCGCCGCGCTGGCGGAGATGCGCGACAATCTCCGCACCATCCATACCTTCGGCCAAACGCCCACAAGCGCTTGACATATATCTCTTTTCTCTCACTGTGCAAAAGAGCCGGACTCCTGTCCGGCTCTTTTGTCATATACGTTTTTTACTGTCTGTAGTCCCGGAGGAAGTCCCCCAGATCCAGAATGGCCTTGTAGATTTTCTCCGCCTCGGGCAGAAGAACCAGACGGAAGTGATTGGGCTCGGGCCAGTCAAAGCCACTGCCCGCCACCATGAGGATGTGCTTGGCAGCCAGGAAATCAAAGGTAAGCTGGCGGTCGTCCCGGATGTTCAGCTTATCCGCGAGCCGCGGGAACACATAGAAGGCCGCATGGGGCTTCCGATAGGTGATGAGCCCCTCGTCCTGAAGCTGGTCCAGCGCGCGGCAGGCAGCCTCCCGCTGCTCATAAATGCGGCCGCCGGGAACCAGCATGGCCCTGGTGCTCTCCGGGTCGTTCATAGCCGCGGGGATGACCAGCTGGGTGAGGGCATTGCCGCAAAGGCGCATGGCGCAGAGCTTGCCAAGGCATTCCTTTACCTGCGCGGTGAGTTCCGCGGGGCCGCTGACCACGGCCCAACCGCAGCGGAAGCCGCAGATGATATGGCTCTTGGAGAGGCCATTCATCGTAACCACCGGCACATCGGGGGCCAGCGCCGCCGTGGACTCAAAGGGAACATCGTCGATGATCAGCCGGTCATAAATCTCATCGGAAATGAGCAGCAGATCGTGCTTCCGGGCAAAATCCGCCACCTGCTTCACAAGCTCGGGGGAATAGACCTGACCGGTGGGGTTGTTGGGGTTGATCAGAAGAACGGCACGGGTGCGATCGGTGACCTTTTTCTCCATGTCCGCCACATCGGGATACCAGTCGCTCTGCTCGTCGCAGATATAGAACACAGGCTTCGCCCCCGCCAGATAGCAGGCATTGGACCAGAGGCTGTAGCTGGGCGCGGGCATGAGAAGCTCATCCCCGGCAGAGAGGATGCTGTTGCACAGCATGGGAGCCAGCTCGCTGACGCCGTTGCCGATGTAAATGTCATCGGGCGTGATCCCCTGGATGCCCCGGGAGATGTGATAATCACACAGGGCCCGGCGGGCATCGGGCATGCCCTTGGCATCGCAGTAAGCCACAGCCTTGTCCGCATTGGCAAGGAGAGCGTTTTTCACGCTGTCCGGCATGGTGAAGCCGAAGGTGGCGGGGTTGCCGGTATTGAGCTTCAGCACATCGATGCCCGCGCGGCTCATCTCCTGAGCCTTCTCGAACACGGGACCGCGGATATCGCTGTGGACGATTTTCAGTTTATCGGAACTTTCGATGATCTTCATGGGTATACACTCCTTTTGAGAGATTGAAACCATAATATCACCGGAATGAACCGCGGTCAAGAAAAGCGCCGCCGATTTGTATATCTGCATAAGAAAAAGGACCGTCGTTGAACGGTCCTTTGAATGTATTTGTAAGAGAACTCTTACTCCGCAGTCTTGGCAGCGAGCTTGGCGGTACGCTTGGCGTCCAGACGGGTCATGTACAGGGCGCAGGTGGCGTCGCCGGTGATGTTGAGGGTGGTGCGGCCCATGTCGAACAGCTTGTCGACACCGGCGATGATGGCAATGCCTTCCACGGGCAGACCGACGGTCTCCAGAACCATGGCCAGCATGATCATACCGGCACCGGAAACACCGGCGGTACCGATGGAGGCCAGGGTAGCGGTGAGGACGATCATGGCCATCTGGCCGAGGGTCAGGTCAATGCCGTAGCAGGAGGCGATGAACACGGCGGCCACGCCCTGATAGATGGCGGTACCGTCCATGTTGATGGTGGCGCCCAGAGGAAGAACGAAAGAGCTGATCTCGGGGTCGGCGCCCATCTTGTTGGAGCACTCGATGGTCACGGGCAGGGTGGCGTTGGAGGAGGTGGTGGTGAAAGCGACGGTCATGGCAGGCCAGATGCCCTTCACGAACTTGCCGAAGCCGACCTTGGACAGGAACTGGGCAGAAGCGCCGTAGCACAGCACATAGTGAACAATGTAGGCGATGTAGGCCACAAGGATGACCGCGAACAGAGTGCCGACGATCTGAGGACCGTTAACAGCGACCACGTTGCACATCAGGCAGAAGACGCCGATGGGGGTGATGTTGATGATCATGGTCATAACCTTCATGACCACTTCGTAAGCGGCATCGACCCAGGTGGCGAAGGGGTTGGCCTTCTCGCCGGCCATCAGGATGCCCACGCCGAAGAGCAGCGCGATCACGATGACCTGAAGCATGTTGGCATCAGAGAAGCTGGCCCACATGTTGGAGGGGAAGATGCCGACGATAACGTCCATAACGTTGGAGGTCTTTGCCTCATACTCGAGACCGGTGGTCTCCAGCACGGGGAAGAGGCTCATGCCCTTGGCAAGGGAGGCGAAAATAAGGCCGATCACAACGGCGATGGCGGTGGTGACCAGATAGTAGACAATGGTCTTCCAGCCAATGGAGCCGACGCGCTTGATATCGCCCATGCTCACAACACCGGAGATGATGGAAGTGAGAACAACGGGAACAACCAGGAACTTCAGGAGGTTGATGTAGATCGTTCCGATGGGCTTGAGATAGGTGGTGGTGAAATCGGGATTGCCAAGGAAGGCAATACCGGCCAGAATACCGGCGATCAGGCCGATGAAGATCCAGCCAGGAAGATTGATCTTTTTCAGTTTGGACATAGTCTCTCTCCTTCTCATTTAAAAGATGTGCTGATTATAACATATACTTATGCAATCTGTAAAGAAAAATTGACTTTTTGGTGATAGATTTGGTCATTTTTTGTATATCGCCATGGGAAGCGCTCCCATTTTCCGCACAATTCCGGCCTTTTTGTGCATTTTGTCAGTTATTACAAAATACTACAAATGTTGCTTTACATAAGTCGATTACAATTTGTTTTCAGCAGGATTTCTCTTTTTAACATTTTTCTTTCCTTTTCGTGTTGAATGTTATACAATAGGCATACCCTTAAATATAGTTGTCAGGAGGATATGTTTATGAGAACGAGAAGCGAAATCAAAGCCATTGGCAAACAGAAATTCACCGCTCTCTACTGGCCCTGTGTGGGCGCGGCCTTCCTCGTCACGCTCATAAGCGCCGGTATCAGCGGCGCCGCTTCCTATACATCGGAATACGGCGACTGGTCTTTTGCTATCAATCTGGCCGGTCTGTTCATCACCGGCAATCTGCTCATCGGCCTGAACTATTTCTTCATCCAGAATATCCTCGGTCGTGAACCGGTCGACATCGGCACCCCCTTCCGGGCCGGATTTGAAAACTATGGGCGGAAGCTGGGCGGCTATCTGTGGATGCAGCTGTTCATTGCCCTGTGGTCTCTGCTTCTCATCGTCCCCGGTATCATCAAATCCTTCGCCTACGCCATGACCCCCTATATTCTGGCAGACTGCCCCAATGTGAAGGCCAAGGACGCGCTGAAGCTCTCCATGCGCATCATGAAGGGCAAAAAAGGCAAGCTCTTCGGGTTTTATCTGAGCTTCATCGGCTGGGGCCTTCTCGCCTGCCTCACCGCCGGCATTCTGGGCATCTTCTATGTGTCTCCCTATATGAACAGTTCCGTTGCCTGCTGGTATCTGGAAGCCCGGGAAGACGCTCTCCGCAACGGCGTCATCACTCTGGGCCAGCTGGAGGGCACCGAACCCGTCTGACCTCTCCCAACAAAACAAAAAAGGAACGACCGCGGTCGTTCCTTTTTTGTTTTGTTGGGTGTTATCAGTCCATCTTTCCGTCGCAGTAGCGGCAGCGATAGACCTTGTTTCTCCGGTCGGAAAGATAGAAGATCTGGGTCAGTTCCTGTTCCGTGGTGGTGATGCAGCGGGGATTCTTGCAGCGGACGATGTCGGTGAGTATCTCCGGCTGCGTGGGGTGGTATTTCTTCACCCGCTTTTCATCCTTGATGATGTTGATGGTGATCTCAGGATCGATATAGCCCAGGACATTCAGATCAACCGCCAGCTCGCCGTCGATCTTGATGATGTCCTTCTTGCCCATGGCATGGCTGGGGACATTCTTCATGATGGCCACGGGGCACTCCAGCGCTTCCAGATTCAGGAAGCGATAGATGGACATACCCTGGCCGGCCTGGATGTGGTCAATGACGATACCGTTTTTGATTGCATCTACGTTCATATGGTTCCGGCCTCCTTCAGAAGTTTCAGCATGAGGGCCATGCGGATATATTTGCCGTTGAGGACCTGCTTGAAATAGCAGGCACGGGGATCCTTGTCCACGGCGATGGAGATCTCATTCACGCGGGGCAGGGGATGCATGACGATCATATCGTCCTTTGCCTTCTGGAGCTTCTCCGGGGTGAGAATATAGCTGTCCTTCAAGCGGAGGTATTCCTCCTCGCTGAGGAAGCGCTCCCGCTGCACGCGGGTCATATACAGCACGTCCAGCTCGTCGATGACGCTCTCCAGATCGGTGACCTGCTTATAGTCGATCTTCTTTTTCTGGATGATGTCCTTCTTCACATAGCTGGGAAGCTTCAGCTCCTCCGGAGAGATGAGCACAAACTTCACGCCTTCATAGCGGCTCATGGCTTCGATGAGGGAATGGACGGTGCGGCCGAACTTCAGGTCGCCGCAGACGCCCACGGTCATGTTGTCCAGATGGCCCTTTTCACGGCTGATGGTGAGAAGGTCCGTAAGAGTCTGGGTGGGGTGGTTGTGGCCGCCGTCG